>JADGQM010000353.1 GCA_017881795.1 Syntrophobacteraceae bacterium | reverse complement strand
GCAAAGACGGAGCTATTCTTTTTCGCGGCACGGAGGCACACAGCATCGTGCCGGACAGTGTGGTTTACCGAGAAATTGTTCTGGGTGAACAGCAACCCGAGGAGCCTTGTCCGCCACCACCGGAGCCACAGCCTAAGACCGTGCGGGTGCCCGATGTGACTGGCATACCCGAGGCGAAAGCAACGGAGCTGCTGAAAGCCGCGCAGCTCAGCATCGGGGAGCGCAAGACCAGCCCGGCGCCTGACCAGATGGGCCTCGTACTCGCGCAGGACCCGAAAGCAGGTACCGAGGTGCCCATCGGGACAGGGGTCAATCTGCTGATTGGTGCGGAAAAGCAGGTGACGGTACCGAAGGTGGTTGGCCTGAAAGTGGATTCCGCCCGCAAGACCCTGGCGAAAATCGGGTTTACCATGGGGACGGTCACCGAGCGGGTTTCCGATTCGGTGGGTTTAGTGTTGGAGCAAGACCCCGAACCGGGAAAAGAAGTCCCGCCCGGCACGCCCGTCAACCTTGTGGTGGGCGGCCTGCAAGGGTTGGATGAAGAAGTAATCGTTCCGAAGAAGACTGGCAAAGCACCACGGGTCAGTTGATTCGTGCCGGCTCCCATGGCGGAAGTAGATCTTGAGGGATGTGAAACTGTTCGACAATGCGCGCGACAATGAAACGCACCAGATCGTCCATCGCCCGCGGCTGATGGTAAAAGCCCGGCATGGCGGGCAGGATGATGCCCCCGGCTTGGGAAAGCTTGAGCATGTTCTGAAGGTGGATGGTGTTTAGGGGGGTCTCTCGCGGGACAAGCACCAAGCGGCGGCGCTCCTTGAGGCAGACATCGGCGGCACGGTGGATGAGGTTCTGAGAAATGCCATTGGCGATGGCGGCGAGGGTTCCCATGGAGCACGGGACGATGACCATCCCTTCGGAGTGAAAAGAGCCACTGGCAAACGGCGCCGTAAAATCATTTTCGTCGTAAAGCGAAACCTCCGGAGGCAGGTCATCTTCCAGAGGCTTACCGATCTCCAGGTTATAGATCATCTTCCCTGCTCGAGAAGCTACCAAGTGGATGCGGATATCCTCCTGTCGCAAGGTGTGAAGCAGCAATCGAGCATAAGCGGCCCCGCTTGCTCCCGTGATGGCTACAATCAATTGCTGCTTCCCCATACCGCAAATCCTCCAAAATGAATTCCCGCCAACTGATGTCTATTTTGATCGAAGAGTAATTTCCATATCTTTAACCACGAAGGACACGAAGATCACGAAGAAAACCGAAGAGATAGCTAATTACGCATTGCTTCGTGTCCTTCGTGCTCTTCGTGGTGAGTTGTTATGTGATCCGCCCTAATGGTGCAAACTTCAACTCATCTCTATCTTATACTCTTCCCAGGCTCTGCCGGCGGAAAATCCTCGATGTACAATACCGCAAATCGCCCTGAGGAGCATCTGGGGGTGGTCACTTTGAAAAACGTTTCTGCCCATGGCAACCCCCTGGGCTCCCGCTTCCATGGCCTTTTCAACGCGCTCAAGAAAAACCGGCGTGTCCGCGATCCGGCTCCCGCCGGCGATCACGACCGGGATGGGAAGGCTTGATGTAATCTCATTAAGCAGCCTGTCATCTTCAGGAGCAGGAATCTTGACAATATCGGCGCCAAGTTCGGCGGCGACCCTGGCGGCATGGGCAATGGCTGAGTCCGGCGCCATGGTGGCTTCCTCAAGACCACGGACATACATCATCACCAGAAGGGGGATCTGCCATTCCGTGCAGGCATCACTCACCATACCGAAGTCCTGGAGCATTTCAGGCTCGCCGGGGTTTCCCAAATTGATGTGGATCGAAACGGCATCCGCCCCGCGCCGAATTGCCTCGGCGACACTTCCGATCAAGACCTTGTGATGAACTGCGGGCCCCAACTGGCTGCTGGCAGAGAGATGCAGGATGATTCCCGGCAGTTGGCCCGTGAGGTTTTCCACATATCTCAGCATGCCTTTGTGCAGAACCAGGGCGTCAGCGCCTTCCTGGACTCCCATCCGGATCACGGCTTCGGGGCGTTCCAGCCCATGGAGCGGGCCACAACTGACACCATGGTCTAAGGGGAGGATCACCATCCGGCCATTGGGTGTAGTCTGAAAGCGCTTCAACCGCAGGGTTTTCCCGCTCATAACTCCAGTCTCCCAAGGGTTTGCCACGTCAGCGTGCCAACTCGCTCTACCCTTTGACGCGATTTAAAAAAGGCAAATTCAATCTCATGCTACGCAAGCCAGAGAAGAGAAAATTTGCAGCGGGGGGACCCGGCTGATTTCTGAAAGGCTAACCAGATGTTGGTAAAACCGCTCCATTCCCAGCTTCTCATCTCCGTTCAGATCATACTTCAGGCATTGGTAGTAATCCTGCAGTTGCGGCAAGTTGAGGATGCCCTCCTTGAGAGCGTGCCGACAGACCTCGTCGAGGTGGGAACGGCCCCATTCCTTGGCCAACATCAGAGCTTCCATGGCTTCTCCCAAAACCCCGTTCCATCGTTCGAAGGCCTGCCGTTGAATTACCCACAGGGCAAACACAAAAGGGAGCCCCGTCCAGGCATGCCAGGCTTCTCCAAGATCCCACCGATAAGGATAGCGAGGATGCTCACGCAACCGCAGGGCTTCATCGCCAATGGTCAACATGGCTGCAGGCGGTTCTCCATCAGCAAGCGCTTCAGTGCAGCTGCCGTGCCTGAAGACAGCTTCCATGCCCAGATGCGTGGCAAGCAGAATCTTCAGCAATGCTACCGAGGTGTGAGACTGCGAGCTCACCAGGATCGTCTGCCCGGACAGTTGATCCACAGGCGTCTGACTCAGGAGCAACACGCTTCGCACCGCGCCCCGGCAACTGATGGAGAGATCGGGCAGAATCAAGTAGCGCTCGGGATAACGGGCATATTCGATGGAAGAGACGACACTCAATTCGAGTTGGCCCTGAGCCATCAACCGGTTCAAGTAAGCGGGCACTCCGGAGATAATGGTAAAAGGATGAGAGACAATGCCTGCCTCCAACGGATAATATATGGGCAGGACGTTCAGATAGCCGATTTTTCCTAAGCGCAACGGTTCGCTGGATGATGAGCCCATCGCCATGCTCCTTTGTTTCCCTGGTGGATGATCGTTTCAAAAAGTTGGTCAATTGGAACTGCATCTGGCAGCGAGACCGCCAGAAGATTGGCGTGTTTTCCTGATTCAATGCTTCCAAACTGCTGCTCTTGCCCAAGCGCCCTGGCGCCTCCTTGGGTCATCATGAGAATGATGGCTTCCGCAGGCACTTCAGCATAGTTGTCGAGGACATAAGCCGCTTCGGCGAAGAGGCTGAGATCGGTGTTGCTGGCGAGGCTGTCCGTCCCCAGAGCGGCGACCACACCGTGGCGCAGGGCCTTTGCTATGTCGGGTTGGCCTACGTTCAGATTCCGGTTGCTGCGCGGGCAAAAACAGACCGGGCATTGCTTGGTAGCTACAATTTCCCAATCGGCGTCGGTCAGATGGACCGCGTGCACCAGAAGGGTTTGGGCGTCCAACACCTGTAGGCCTTCCAAATAGCGCACGGGAGTCGTTCCCGGGGGCGTCCAGCCGGGCGTCCAGCGGCCCAGGTTTTCGAGGACTTCCCGGCAGAATCCGGCGCCGCGCTCCAGAAATTCGATTTCCTCCGCGAGTTCTGCGGCGTGGATGCTGAAAGGGAGGCGCTTGGTTCGACACCAATCCTTCGCTTCACGGATTACCGTTCCGGAAGTCGAATAACAGGCATGAGCGGCAAGGCTGGAGGGCGAATCGCCTGCGGAAGACAGCCTCAATGCCCCGTCAAAATCAGGCCCGAGGCAGTCAGCAAGGCTTTCCCGGTCAAATCCCAAAACTTCAAGAAAGACCTGCCTCGAGAGCGAGGAAAGGTTGGCTGGAAAGGGGTGCTGAGTGCGGTGTGCTGAGTCCTGAGGGGAGATAACGGCGCTGAGACCTCTGCTTTCGTTGTCTATTGGCGTCGTCCCGGCATGAGCGGCGGCATTCGTTTTCAGGCAGGCGCCGTTGGTGATGTCCCCGCAGAGGCAGCATCCTCCGGCAAGCAATTGCTCTTGTCCGGCGCGCAGCCACTCCTGCTGCAATTCAGGAGTCATACGAGGGCGCAGTGAGAGTATTTCGGCCAGCCATTGTGGGAAGCCTGCTTTCGGCAAACCGATTCGCCCCTGGAGGCCTGACAATTCCAAATGGGTATGGGCGTTGACCAAACCGGGCATGATGGCCGCCGATCCGCAATCCACCCGCTTGGTGCTCGGGGGGCTGGCAGCTTGGACTTCAGCGAATGGACCAGCAGCCAGAATGCGACCGCCTCTCACGAGCACAGCTCCATCCGGAATGGGCGGTGAACCAACTGGAACCAACCATTCCGCCCGGTGGAGAACGGGG
>JADGQM010000084.1 GCA_017881795.1 Syntrophobacteraceae bacterium | reverse complement strand
AGCCGACTTCGCTGCGGTGATCGCTCATGCCTCGCGGGTAAAAGGCAAGGTGGACGCGTTCGTGGTTCCTGAGATGAGCAATGCGGTCATGAGGATGAGTTCCCTGGGAGGTTGTGCCCTGCTGCAAAGCCGCGGTTTGGAGAACGTGATGCAGGTTTGCTGCCGGGATCGCAATCGTTTGGCCTTGCAAGCCGACCTCCTGGCGGCGAACGCCCTGGGTGTTGCAAATGTCATGGCGATCACCGGAGTCGAACCGAGTTACGGTGACCATCATCGTGCTCGACCCGTTCACGACATCGATTTGCTCCAATTGCTGGAAGCCATTCAGAAACTTCAGTCAGGGCGTGATATGGCGGGAGTGGAACTCAATGGCGCTCCCACGTATTGCGTTGGTTCCATGGCCAACACGGGGGGCAGCGGTGGGCTTTTGGACCTGGAGCTTGAAGAGCTGGAAAAGAAGATGGCTGCCGGCGCGGAATTCTTCGTCACCCAACCCGTCTTTGACCTCCAAACCCTCGCCAGATTCATGAAAAGAGTGGAACAGCACAAGGTCAAAGTCATCCCGACCGTCCTGTTGCTCAAGTCGGTCGGCATGGCCCGCTACATCGATCAGCATCTGGCTCATGTACATGTACCGGGAGAGCTCATCACACGGATTCAAAAGGCCCCGGATAAAGTCCGCGAATGCGTGCAAATCGCCCGCGAGCTCGTGTTCAGTTTGAGGGACGCGGGGTACAGCGGTGTGCTCATCTCCACCATCGGTTGGGAAGACAAACTTGCCGACATTCTGGAGGGGTAAGGTCATGGAAAGCAAGCAGGACCGTTCTGTCGGTTCGGTAATGGTAGTGGGAGGCGGCGTGGCCGGCATCCAGGCTGCCCTCGACCTGGCCAACTCGGGTTTCTACGTTTACCTGGTGGAAAAATCCCCTGCCATTGGGGGTGTCATGGCGCAACTGGACAAGACCTTCCCCACCAATGACTGCTCCATGTGCATTTTGTCTCCGAAACTGGTCGAATGTGGGCGCCATCTGAATATCCGGCTGATTACCATGGCGGAACTGGAAAATCTTGAAGGCGAAGCCGGTCATTTCACCGCTACGGTGAGGGAGTATCCGCGGTATGTGGATATGGAGAAGTGTATTGCGTGCGGCGTATGCGCGGAGAAATGCCCGCGAAAGGTGGAAGATGAATTCAACGAAGGCTTAAACAAACGCAAAGCCGCCTACGTTAAGTTCCCGCAGGCGGTGCCGTTGAAGTATGCCATCGACGACAAAAACTGCATTTATTTTGAGAAGGGCAAGTGTCGAGCCTGCGAGAAATTTTGTCCTGCAAAAGCTGTCATGCTTGACCAGGAAACAAAACTTCACCGAATTGAGGTCGGGGCGGTAATCCTGGCCCCCGGGTTTAAGGCTTTCGATCCTCAGATGTATAACTATGGGTACGGCGTCTACCCCGATGTAATCACCAGCAAAGAATTCGAACGTATGCTGAGCGCTTCAGGACCTACGCTAGGACATCTTGAGCGTCCATCGGATGCTCAGGCTCCCCGGAAAATTGCCTGGCTTCAATGTGTCGGCTCGAGGGATATCCAGCATGGCGGCAATGGTTATTGTTCCGGTGTCTGTTGCATGTACGCCATCAAGGAGGCTATCTGTGCCAAAGAACACAGCAGCGAATCGCTGGATACGGCTATCTTCTTCATGGATATGCGTACTCATGGGAAAGACTTCGAGAAGTACTACAACAGAGCCGGCGATGAATATGGCGTGCGGTTCATTCGCTCGCGGGTGCACACCGTGAACCCGATTTCTGATAGCGGGAGCCTGGGAATAAGCTATGCCACAGAAGATGGACTGATGGTTGATGAAGCATTCGACATGGTGGTGCTCTCCGTAGGCATGGAGGTCGGGCCGGATACGATTGCTCTCGCCAAAAAGCTGAACATCGACCTTAATCAATACAACTTCGCCCAGACCACCGTGACCGCTCCGGTTAGCACTTCCCGTCCGGGAGTCTATGTTTGTGGACTTTTCCAGGGCCCCAAAGACATTCCCTATGCGGTGATGGAGGCCAGTGCGGCGGCGTGTGCCGCGGCCATCGACCTCTCCGATTCCCGCGGGACCCAGGCGCTGGAGCAAGTGCTGCCGGCTGAGCTGGATCTGTCGCGGGAGGAGCCCCGGGTCGGTGTTTTCGTCTGTAACTGTGGCATCAACATTGGCTCGGTCGTCAATGTCAGCGAGGTTGTGGATTATGCTGCCAGCCTGCCCCATGTAGTATTCACCACGGAAAACCTCTTCACCTGCTCGCAAGACACCCAGGAGAAGATGAAAAGCGTCATCCAGGAACAGAAGCTAAACCGCATCGTGGTGGCGGCATGTTCGCCCAGGACTCATGAAAGTCTCTTTCGGGAAACGTTGAAGGCATGCGGGGTCAACAAGTACCTGTTCGACATGGCCAACATCCGTGATCAGGATTCCTGGGTGCACCAAAAAGAGCCGCTGCAGGCCACTGACAAGGCCAAGGACCTGGTGCGAATGGCGGTTGCCAGAGCGGCCCTTCTGCAGCCGCTTATCGAGCGGCCGTTGGAGATAAGGCAAAGGGGTCTGGTGCTGGGCGGCGGACTAGCCGGCCTGAACGCGGCCCTGAGTCTTGCTGGTCAAGGATTCGAAACCATCCTCGTCGAAAAAGAAAAAGAACTGGGCGGAATGGCGCGCTCCCTCTTCCACACCATTGAAGGGCTGGATGTGCAGGCTTATCTTGACCGGCTGATTCGGGAAGTGACAACCCATGGTAAGATCCAGGTTTTGACGGAAGCCCTCGTTGTTGGGTTCACCGGATACAAAGGCAACTTCAGTACGGAGGTGCTGGTTGGCCCGGGAATGTATCATCGCAAGATCGACCACGGGGTTGCCATCGTCGCCACGGGAGCCAAAGAATACAAGCCGAGCGAATTCCTTTACGGGGAAGACAAGAGAATAATGACGCAGCTCGAACTGGGACGGCTCATGCACGAACGCGCCAAAGACGTGGCCGCATGGAACCGTGTCGTCATGATTCAGTGTGTGGGCTCGCGCAATGCTGAAAATCCGAACTGTAGTCGCATCTGCTGCCAGAATGCGGTGAAGAACGCGCTGCTGCTGAAAGAACTGAATCCGGACATGAATATCGTTGTTCTTTACCGAGACATGAGAATGTACGGCCTGCTCGAGGATTACTACACTACCGCCAGGAATGAAGGGATCCTCTTCTGCCGCTACCATCAGGATCAGCCTCCCGAAACGGACATACAGGCGGACGGAGTGAACATCACCTTCCGGGATCACGTCTTGAAGCGCACCTTGAAGATGAGTGCCGATGCCGTTGTGCTGAGCGCCGCCACCATCGCCGAGGATACCGAAGAACTGGCATCCTTCCTGAAAGTCCCGCGCAATGCGGAAGGCTACTTCATTGAGGCTCATGCCAAGCTCAGGCCGGTGGACTTTCCTTCCGAGGGCATCTATCTCTGCGGCATGGCGCACGGACCCAAACTGATCAGTGAAAGCATCGCTCAGGCGATGGCTGCGGCCTCGAGGGCGGGTTCCTTCCTGGCTTCCATGCATCAGACCATCGGTGGCGTTGTCGCCCAGGTTGAGCAGAGCCTGTGCGCGGCCTGCCTCATTTGCGTGAGAAGATGCCCCTACGGGGTGCCGCGGATCAACGAGAACGATGTTTCGGAAATCAATGAGGCGCTTTGCCAGGGATGCGGCATTTGCGCCTCGGAATGTCCGGCCAAAGCAATACAACTGGCCCATTATTCGGACGACCAACTCATGGCTAAAATAGACGCTTTGTTCGAGTGAAGGGGCTATGTGAGGAGACAGGAGACAGGAGACAGGAGTCAGAAGTCAGAAGACGGAAATCGGAATTAAAAATAAGAAATCATTTCTTCGTGTGACTTCGTTTTCCTTCGTGTGGCTTCGTGGATGAGAGAAAAGAGAAGACAGAAGACAGGGGTCAGGCCCGCTGGGGCGGGATCAAAGTAACGGCGGAATTTACCGAATGTTTTCGGAAGGGAAGGAGAGAGCCGATGGCGCAATTTGAGCCAACCATTATCGCATTCTGCTGCAATTACTGAGCTTATTCTGCTGCGGACCTGGCAGGTACCATGAGACTGAGTTATCCCGCCAATGTCAGAATCGTCATCGTGCCCTGTACCGGCCGAGTGGCCGCCGTTCACCTGCTGAAAACTCTGGAAAAGGGCGCTGATGGGGTTTTTGTCGCTGGCTGTTTGGAAGGTGATTGTCATTATCAATCAGGTAATGTGAGGGCCAGGAAGAGAGTGGCCTACGTGCAACAGATCCTCAAGAGCATTGGGGTCGATCCGGAGAGGGTCGCCATGTACAATCTCTCTGCCGGTATGGGACCGAGGTTTGCCGAGATTGTTCGGGAGATGACTGAAAAGGTGCGGCAGTTGGGTCCCTTGAAGGTGGGCGCCGGCGCTAAGGCTAAAACAGCCGTTGCTTAGTACTGCTCCACAGAAGAAAGTGACCATATTCCCAGGACGTCATTCCCGCATGCTTTTGGCGGGAATCCAGAAGAAAAGCCTGGATGCCCGCCTTCGCGGGGATGACAGGGAGATATCGGACACCCATTTGTGCGGCGCTGTACTCAAAAAGCTGATGATCAGAGGCTCACGTTGGACTTTTTAACCACGAAGGACACGAAGATCACGAAGAAGAGCACAGAGATTATTGTGAAAGCATTCCTTCGTATTCTTCGTGCTCTTCGTGATGAGTTGTTGATCAAAGTTCGCCCACAGGGCGCGGGCGCTAAGTTCAATCACTTAAGGGAGGTGGCCGTATGATTATGGCAAAAGCCAAACCGATCGATGAAATCATAAACATGATCGCCAACTTCGATAAGATCCTGCTGGCCGGATGTAATGGATGTGTCGCAGTCTGCGAAGCGGGTGGGTTGAAGGAGGTTCAGACCCTGGCCTCGGCCTTGCGCATCTATTTCTCGCAGCAGGGAAAGCGCATGGAGATTGATGAGATCAGCCTGACGCGCCAGTGCGATAAAGAGTACCTGCAGGAGCTCAAGGATAAAATGGACACCTATGACGCCGTAGTTTCTCTGGCCTGCGGGGCCGGGGTGCAGTTTCTGGCGGAAATGTACACGCAAAAGCCGATATTTCCAGCGGTGGACACCTGTTTTATCGGGGTGACCCTGGAACAGGGAGTGTGGAGTGAGCGGTGTCTGGCGTGTGGCCAGTGCGTACTCGCGACCACCGGAGGCATTTGTCCTGTTGCCCGGTGTTCTAAACGCATGCTCAACGGTCCCTGCGGCGGCTCCGAAAAAGGCAAGTGCGAACTGAGTGTCGTCCTGAACAAGGAAATTCCCTGTGGCTGGCAGCTCATTTACGATAGGCTCAAAAGCCTCGGACAACTGGATCGGTTCAAGGTGCCTGCCGAAGATAAGGACTGGACGGTTAACCGTGATGGCGGACCTCGGGATATTGTCAGGGAGGATGTCAGGCCATGAATGCGAAAACGCCTAGCAACCTTGAAAAAATTTTGGCAGCCGGACATCTTGCCGTTACCTCGGAATGCGGACCACCTCGAAATGGAAATGCGGACACGGTGCCAAAGAAAGCCGGCATGATCAGGGACTATGTCGATTCGATAAACATCACCGACAACCAGACTGCCGTGGTGCGCCAGTGCAGTCTCGCCGCCTGTATCCGCCTGAAGTTGATGGGCATCGATCCGGTTTTGCAGATGGTGACCCGGGACCGGAATCGCATTGCGATCCAGAGCGATCTTCTGGGAGCCACTTCTTTTGGGATCTATAACATTTTGTGTCTTACCGGCGATCACCAGCGGTTCGGGGATCACCCCAACAGCGCTAACGTATTCGACCTTGATTCCACAAAATTGATCCAGACCGTCAAAATGATGCGCGATGAGGGGCGTTTGCTCGGAGGCTATGAAATGAATGAAGGCCGCCCCCAGATGTTCATCGGTGCTGCCGAGAATCCCTTTGCTGATCCCTTTGAAATCCGGGTGTTTCGCCTGGCCAAAAAGGTTGCCGCCGGAGCCCAATTCATTCAGACGCAATGTATCTACAACATGGAGAAGTTCAAACTGTGGATGCAAGGGGTCTGTGATATGGGGCTTCATGAACAGGTCGCCATCCTCGCCGGCGTCACGCCGATGAAGAATGTGGGCATGGCGAGATATATGAAGAACCGCGTCCCGGGCATCGATGTGCCGGATGCAATCGTAAAGCGACTAGCCGGGGTCCCCAAAGAAAAACAGGCCGAGGAGGGGATCAACATCTGTCTTGAGCAGATCGCGGAACTGAGGGAAGTGGAGGGGGTTCGCGGTTTCCATATTATGGCCATAGAATGGGAGGAAAAGGTTCCTGAGATCGTTGAACGGGCGGGACTTTACCCCAGGCCTAAAGTGGATTAATCTACTCATGCGCTGCTTACCGGGCGTCATCCGCATTCGGGGACAAGTCCGGTAACTCCGTTTTTCAATAGTGCTGGTGAACGGATTTTTCTACGGATTGTGACGCAAATATGATAATTTCGCACATGTCTGTAAATCAATAGTGCTTGATAGCGTGGGAAGATATATCTCGTCGGAGTCCGTTGGTTTTTCATTCCGAAATCCGACATCCGAAATTAACCTGAGGAGGTGTGGCAATGGGAAACAAGTATGTTCTGATTGTTGACGATGATCCGGATATGGTTGAAACCGTCGGTATGATGCTGGAGAGCAAAGGTTATGAAGTCGGGAAGGCTTATGATGGCGTCGAGGGAGAAGAGTCCATCAAACAGCGGCGGCCTGACCTGGTGGTTCTTGACGTCATGATGCCCCGCAAGAACGGTTACGTCCTGTGCGCAGAACTGAAAAAAAACAAGGAAACACGAGACATTCCCATCGTCTTGCTCACAGCCGTTGGCGAAGCGGTGCCGACGACGAGCTATTCCCACGCTGATGGGATGGCTACGGAAGCCGACGATTATCTCCCCAAGCCAATCGATGCCGAAGTGCTGGTCGAGTCGATAGAGAGGCTTTTTGCTTAGTACAGCTCAGCACAATAAAGTGCCCAAGATCCGTGGCATGGGCTTCCAGCCCATGACTCTCACGGGCTGGAAGCCCGTGCCACAAAAGGATCAAGTCGGACACTTATTTATGCAGCGCTGTACTTAGGAGTGGGTGAGGCCCTGATGCCCAGAGTGAGACTCGGAGGCATTAAAGCCTTTGAAAAGCGCGCTTATCTCACTTCGTTGTGCCGAAGCGGAGATGATGCGCTGGGTGATGTTTGCTCACGCCTGGCTGCCGAACGTATCAACATAAGCTTATTGACGCATATCGCTGACACCGGGACGCATGAATCCATCACGGCTGCCTCCACGGAAAGTGCTGAAGGCTTTTCCAGTTATCTCGTTTGGAAGGCCAGCCATGGTGCATGCAGTGTGGGAGAACTGCTGACGGACATCAGCACAGTTTCGATTTTCCCGCATGATCAGAAGCTTAACATCACCGGCTCATTGCTCGGCGCCCTGGCCAAGAATGGAATCAGGCCTTATGGTTTTGCCAGCTCACCTTCGGCCATGACCATACTGGTTCCTTACGCTGACTTTGAAAGCATCATATATGGGCTTTTTGATGTCTTCGAATTTCCCACCTATTCATCCCCCTTGGACTGGCATGCCGCCTACCGGGGCCAGGAAGAGTTGCTCAGCGAGATCATCTGCTCATATGAGGAGGAGGTGATCAAGATATATAATCTCAACCACCATCTTGGCCTTGATCTCTGGAACATGACCCTGCCGGTCGACCGCTTGGGCGATTTTGGTGGAGTACTGTTGGAGCTCGATCAACTGCAGCTCAGAATGCCGCTCCTGGTTTCGAAATCGTTCCCCGATGGAGAAAGTTTGTTCTTTGCCTACAGTCTTTCTACGGCTTATCGTAATCAAGTACAAGAAGCCCTTGACCGAAACCTGCCGGGCATTGACGTCTCCTGCCAGGGGCCGGTATCGGTCTTTCTCTTGCACGGTCCCCATTTCGGCGACCGCTACGGCATCGCCAATGCTTTTGTGAGCTCTCTGCGAAGCGCCGGCATTGCTCCCCTGGCCATGAGCTGCGCCGTGTCCTCTGTCTCGGCTGCTATTGACGACAAAGACTCGAACCGAGCCATAGATGCCCTGAGCTCAAGTTTTCAAATACCAGCCAGGAAGTCCTGACCCCAAAGGATTGAGATTCCCTCACGGGGGCATACCGTTTTTCGCCGGACCTCAAAAGAGTTTCCGCTGGCGGAGAAGCATGCATTCCCCGAGGCGAAATGCCACAAAGGAGAGGACACTGGGGGCCGGCAAGAAAAAAAAGATTGTCTTATCGCCATCGATGGCATATTTATCATGGTGTTCTGTGAGGCTGTGTACGTCCTGTTGGTTCCCGTGAAGCTTCCTGTTGCGCTCGCATCCTGACCCGATGCTCATGTTGTGGGGAGTCGAGCCGGGTAAGCTGATTTCCCAATACCCGCCAAATGTTGCTCTGGAAAGCTCTTCGATGGCGCCAACCTATGCCGTGCACACCATCACAGAGGTGAGACCCTGCTGATTGTTGAATCAGGCTCCAGGCTTCTCATGGCCCTCAATCCCTGATTTGCAAACCAGGGATAAGCATACCGTAAATCGCTTTTACTAACCTCCCGGGGTACAGGAATTATGGAAACAAAACCAAACAATTCCGTTGGTTCGGTCATGGTTGTCGGGGGTGGTGTCGCTGGCATCCAGGCTGCACTGGACCTTGCCAATTCCGGCTTTTATGTCCACCTTCTGGAAAAGTCTTCGGCAATTGGCGGGGTGATGTCGCAACTGGACAAAACCTTCCCGACCAACGACTGCTCCATGTGCATCATCTCACCGAAGCTGGTCGAATGTGCCGGCCACCCGAATATCGAGCTGCTCACGTTGAGTGAGCTCGCGGCTCTGGAAGGCCAGGTGGGTCGGTTTAAGGCGACGGTCGTCCAGCATCCCCGCTTCATCGACCGCGATAAGTGTACGGGATGCGGGGACTGTGCTACGGTCTGTCCCATCTCCCTCAAAAACGAGTTCGATGAGGGTCTTTCCGCCAGAAAGGCGGCCTACAAACGTTACCCCCAGGCCGTGCCCGGAACCTTTGCCATCGATAAGAAAGGCACCAGTCCGTGCAAGGCAACGTGCCCGGCCCACATCAGTGTCCAGGGCTACGTGGCGTTGGTCGCCGCGGGAAAGTACCGGGAAGCGCTGCAACTGATCAAAGAGCAGAATCCACTTCCGGCGATCTGCGGCAGAGTCTGCCACCACCCCTGCGAATCGGTTTGCACGCGCGGACAACTGGATCAGCCGGTGGCAATAGATTTCATCAAGCGGTTCGTGGCCGACCTCGACCTCCAGTCTGAAACCCGTTATGTTCCCGAAATTAAGGTGAAGCGTGACGAAAAAGTGGCGATCATCGGTTCCGGACCGGCAGGGCTTTCCTGCGCCTATTATCTTGCCATCGAGGGTTATCGGGTAACCGTATTCGAAAAGTTTCCGGTGCTCGGCGGCATGCTCACGGTGGGCATCCCGTCTTATCGCTTGCCGCGTGACACCATCGAGGCCGAAATTCAGGTCATCCGGGACTTGGGCGTGGAGTTTCAGACCGGTGTCGACATCGGCAGAGACGTCACCATTGCCCAGCTTCGCGACCAAGGCTACAAGGCCTTCTTCCTCGCCATTGGGGCGCACGAATGCAAGGTCCTCGGGGTCGAGGGAGAGACTCTCGAAGGGGTCTATCCGGGAACCGATTTCCTGCGTCGGGTCAATTTGGGCGAACGCCTTGCCCTCGGCGACCGGGTGGCCGTGGTGGGTGGCGGTAACGTGGCGATGGACGCAGTGCGCAGTGCGAAGCGTATGGGCACGGTCAACCCCTTTATTGTGTATCGCCGAAGCCACCAGGAAATGCCGGCCAACGAAGAGGAGATCGAAGAATGCCGCGAAGAAGGCATCGAAATCATGACCCTCACCACCCCCACCCGCATCATCGGGGAAAATGGGCGTGTGAAGGCCATTGAATGCATCAGAATGGCGCTCGGAGAACCCGATGCCAGCGGCCGGCGGCGACCCGTGCCCATCACGGGATCGGAATTCATGATGGAGGTCGATGCCGTCATTGCTGCCATTGGCCAGGAGTCCGACTGGGCCTGCCTCACTCCCGAATGTACCTGCACCCTGAGCGACTGGGGGACGGTGCGCGTCGATCCCCTGACCTTGCAGACTGATGATGTGGATATTTTCGCCGGCGGAGACGCGGTGACCGGACCGAAAACCGTTATTGAGGCCATCGCCGCAGGCAAACAGGCGGCTATCTCCATCGACCGCCTCATTCAGGGTTTGGATATCAAAGAAGGTCGCCAGCAGGAATGGCGCGCTGTGGAAGACGTGCGCACCGAGGGGTACGACCGCATTCCGCGCGAGCAGATGCCGCGGCTTGATCCCGAAGAGCGGTTGACAAGTTTCAACGAGGTGCAGCAGGGCTTCACCGAAGAGCAGGTGCTCACGGAGGCGGCGCGGTGCCTGGCCTGCGGGATTTGCTCGGAGTGCTATCAGTGTGTTGCGGCGTGTCCGGCGAACGCTGTGGACCACGAGCAGCAGACCACTACCCGCGTCATCGAAGTGGGTTCGGTGATTCTGGCGCCGGGCGCCAAAACCTACGATCCTTCCGCCGTCGACAATTACCTCTACGGCAATCATCCCAACGTGGTGACCAGCCTCGAGTTCGAACGGATCCTCAGCGCCTCGGGTCCCTACATGGGGCATCTGATGAGGCCGCTTGACAACAGGGAACCGAAGAGTATTGCCTGGCTGCAGTGTGTGGGCTCAAGAAATACCAATCACTGTGACAATGGCTATTGTTCCGGGGTCTGCTGCATGTACGCCGTGAAAGAGGCTATCGTCGCCAAGGAACACAGTGCGGAGCCGCTCAATACCACGATCTTTTTCATGGATATGCGGACCTACGGCAAGGATTTCGAAAAGTATTACAATCGAGCCAAGGATGAATATGGGGTTCGTTTCGTCCGGTCCCGAATCCACACCATCGATCCGGGGGCGGATGGCGGACTGGCGATTGCCTATGTGACCGAAGATGGCAGCATTGTGGAAGAACAGTTCGATATGGTCGTGCTGTCGGTCGGTATGGAGGTTGGCAAAGACACCGCTGAGCTGGCTAAAAGACTGGATATCGAGCTCGACCGGTACAACTTTGCCGTTACCGGAGGCTTTGAGCCGGTAAACACCTCCCGGCCCGGCGTCTACGCCTGCGGTTTGTTCCAGGGCCCGAAAGACATTCCGTTTTCGGTAACCGAAGCGAGCGCTGCAGCTTGCGCCTCCGCGATCGACCTCGCCGGAGCCCGGGGAACTCAGGTGCATGTCCGCCAGTTGCCACCCGAGCAGGATGTGGCTGAAGCCATTCCCCGCATCGGCGTTTTTATCTGTAACTGCGGTATCAATATTGGATCGGTGGTGGATGTCAAGGACGTCGCCGGCTATGCGGCCACCTTGCCCAACGTGGTCTATACGGGGGACAACCTGTTCACCTGTTCCCAAGACACCCAGGAAAAAATCCGGCAGGTGATTGCAGAAAATAAGCTGAACCGGGTGGTCGTCGCGGCCTGCTCACCGCGCACTCACGAACAGCTTTTCCAGGACACTCTCAAGGCCTGCGGACTCAACAAGTATCTTTTCGAGATGGCCAATATTCGTGATCAGGATTCCTGGGTGCACCAGAAAGACCCCGTTCGCGCCACCGAGAAAGCGAAAGACCTGGTGCGCATGGCGGCGGCTCGGGCGGCACTGTTGAAGCCGCTTGTGGAACGCCCGCTTGAGATCACCCAAAGGGGTCTCGTGATCGGTGGTGGCGTTGCTGGCCTGAACGCCGCGCTGAGCCTTGCCCGGCAAGGTTTTGAAACGGTCCTGGTGGAACAACAGAAGGATCTTGGGGGCGTGGCGCGACGCATCAACCACACCATTGACGGGTTGGATGTTCAGGACTATCTGGTCCGCCTCATCACCGAGGTCCAAAACGAGAAGGGAATCCAGGTCTTAACGGAAGCTCAGGTGGTTGGCTTCAGCGGTTACAAGGGGAATTTCGTTACGCAGGTGCAGGTCGGCCAGGATGGAGATCGCCGGAAGATCGAGCACGGCGTGACCATCGTCGCCACCGGCGGACGGGAATACCAGCCGAAGGAGTTCCAATACGGCGCCGATAGCGGGATTATGACGCAATTGGAATTGGATGAAATGATACGTGACCGGCAGAGCGCAATCGCCGGGTGGGAGCGCGTCTTCATGATCCAGTGTGTTGGGTCCCGCAACGAGGAGAATCCCAATTGCAGCCGCATCTGCTGCCAGGGCGCGGTCAAGCACTCTCTGGAGCTGAAGAAACTGAATCCCAACATGGAAGTAATCATCCTATATCGGGATATGAGGACGTACGGCCTGCTCGAGGATTTCTACACGGAGGCGAGAAACAAGGGCGTGCTCTTCTGTCGCTTCCCGCACACCGATCCTCCCCAAGTGAGCACCAACGGTGAGGGGATAGACGTCACCTTCATGGATCATGTCTTGAGACGCCCCATGAAGATGAAGGCCGATGCGGTTATTCTCAGCGCGGCAACGATTGCTGCCGATACGCATGATCTTGCATCCTTCCTCAAGGTTCCGCGCAATGCGGATGGTTTCTTCATTGAAGCGCATGCCAAACTGAGGCCGGTGGATTTTTCGTCCGAGGGGATTTACCTGTGCGGACTTGCCCATGCGCCGAAACTTATCAGCGAGAGCATTTCCCAGGCCCTGGCGGCGGCTTCGCGGGCCGGCTCCTTCCTCGCTGCCACGGACCAAGCCATTGGCGGGGTGGTGGCTCATGTGGATACGGCCCACTGTGCCGCCTGCCTGGTATGCGTGATGAGCTGTCCCTACGGGGTTCCGCGCATTAATGAAGAAAATGTTTCGGAAATCAATGAAGCACTCTGCCAGGGTTGCGGTGTGTGTGCCTCGGAATGCCCGGCCGGAGCGATTCAGTTAGCCCACTACGAGGATGATCAGATCATGATCAAGGTCGAGACCTTACTGGAAGGAGTTGTGTGATGGAGCAGTTTGAACCGGTGATTGTCGCCTTTTGCTGCACCTACTGAGCGTATTCCGCAGCGGACCTGGCAGGTTCCATGAGATTGAATTATCCGCCAAATGTGCGGATTGTGAAAGTACCCTGCACGGGGCGTATCGCCGAAATTCATCTGCTCAAAGCTGTGGAATTGGGGGCGGATGGAGTGCTGGTTGCAGGGTGTTTAGAGGGAGACTGTCATCACCAATGTGGCAACCTCAGAGCGAAGAAGCGCGTGGTGCATGTTCAGCAGATATTGAAGAGCATCGGCTTAGAGCCGGAACGAGTGGCCATGTATAACCTCTCCGCTGGTATGGGTCCGAGGTTTGCTGAAATTGTTCGAGAGATGACCGAAAAGATACGGGAGTTGGGACCCAGCCCCATCAAATCGGGAAGGGCCGGAAAGGAGAAAGCCGCATGATCATGGCGAAACCGAAACCTATCGAAGAAATCATTAACGAAGTGAAGGATTTCAATAAGATCTTGATCGCGGGCTGTGACGGCTGTGTGACCGTTTGTGAAGCGGGAGGAATGAAGGAAGTCCAAATCCTTGCTTCTGCTCTGCGGATGTACTTCAAGCAGCAGGGAAAAGAGGTGACGGTAGATGAGCTGAGCCTGACGCGCCAGTGCGATAGGCCTTATGTGGCGTTGCTCGA
>JADGQM010000352.1 GCA_017881795.1 Syntrophobacteraceae bacterium | reverse complement strand
TCTGGGTCGCCGGCATGCCCGGCACGGGGCGGAGAACCGCTGTTAAGAAATTTCTTGACAGACTGGCAAAGACCAAACCACAGGCAGATGACTGGGTCTATGTGAACAACTTTGCCAACCCGTATGAGCCCTTGGCCATCCGGCTTCCCCCGGGAATGAGCAGCCAGCTGAAAAGGGATATGGCCTCCTTTGTCGAGGAGACAAGGAGAGCCCTGCCATGGGCGTTCGAGAGCGATGACTACATAACGAAACGCGAGGAAGCGCTCGGGAAACTTGACAAGGAACGGGAGACGGTCGTAGGGGAGGTGAACGAGAGCGCTGCAAAACAGGGCTTTACGATCCAGATGGCTCCCATCCAGGAATCCAAAAGATCAGTCAGAATGCTCATGAAGCATCTGTCGGAAGGCCGTGGTCAAGGTTTTGGGGATGGGCGTGTTACTATCTCGAGTTGCTTTCTGAGAAACAGAACTTCCAGATGGAGTTGGGCGTGTGCTTTGAAGAGTGAGAGGCAAAAAGACAAGAGCGATCTGATCATCGAGGCGTTTGTTCTGTTGATGGGTACAAAACTGAGTGGCGGATTCAATGGGGATTCACTATTTTGTGCGCGGACGGGGTCTTGAGGAGCGACAAAGGATGAACAGGCAGTGAGGTGCCACATCCGTCGCTTTCCAATGCCGGGGATGCCAGTTGTTGGTGGCGTGAAACAAACGAAAGAGAGACTTTCTGAAAAGGAGGATTGTTTCAGTAGGCAATGAAAAAGACGTTTGTGAAAATGGAGAAGTTTTTCAAAGTTTTCGGACCGGGGGTAATCACAGGGGCGGCCGATGATGACCCGTCAGGAATTGCTACTTATACTCAAACCGGGGCTAAATTCGGCTATGGGCAATTATGGACAGTGATAGCTATGCTGCCGCTCATGACAGCTATTCAAGAAGCCTGCGCGCGGATTGGCGCCGTAACCGGTCACGGGCTAGCTGCGGTAATCAAAACCAATTATAGCAAGAAGATCCTTTATTCGGCTGTCTTGCTTGTGCTTGTTGCCAATACAATCAATATCGGCGCGGATATTGGCGCTCTCGCAGCCGCGGCCCAACTGCTTATTCCCATCAATTTTGTCATATTGGCTTTGGGTTTTACAGCTCTGATTTTAGTTTTAGAAATTTTCGCCTCCTACCAGGTCTACTCACGTGTTTTAATGTGGTTGGCCTCATCTCTACTTGCCTATCCGCTCACGGTCTTTATTATTCATCAGCCCTGGCAGACAGTTATTACCGCTACTGTTTTGCCGCACGTAGAATTCAATTTTGAATTCTTCTTCATCATTACCGGCGTCCTAGGTACAACAATTTCTCCGTACATGTTTTTCTGGCAAGCCTCGCAAGAAGTGGAGGAGGAAAAAGCGCTTCGTCTAACTAGTCGATATGGAAAGCCTAAGCTGGGAAAAACATTTATTAGAAATCTGCGTCTCGACAATTTCCTTGGCATGGTATTTTCGGAATTTGCCACATGGTCAATGATTGTGGTGGCCGCCACGGTTTTGCATCAGAATGGGATTACTAATGTCGCATCAGCCGCAGATGCCGCCAAAGCTCTAGAACCTCTTGTTCAGACTTTCCCTTATTCCGGCTTCTTAGCCAAACTAATATTTGCTGTCGGTATCATTGGTTTAGGCTTATTAGGCATTCCCGTATTGGCCGGTTCGGCAGCTTATGCTTTAACTGAAGCCTTCAACATGAAAGAAGGGCTTAACCGTAAATTGAAGGAGGCTCATGGTTTTTATGGAGTGATTACAATTGCGACGCTTGTTGGTTTGGTGATTAATTTTGTCGGCATTGATCCAATCAAAGCTCTGGTATTTACCGCGGTGTTCAATGGCGTGGCTGCAGTACCTCTGATATTTGCGATAGGCAGAATCGCACGAAACCGGAAAATCATGGGTGACTATCGCAGTGGGTGGTTGTCGAATATTGTAGTGTGGATTACTTTTCTGGTTATGCTGGCATCTGCTGTTGCGATGTTTTATACGTTAGCCCGAGGATAATCTGCACTTTGTTTGGAAACAACGGAAAGGCAATATAATGCCCAAGGTAACAGCAAAGAAACGAAACGCTCTCCCGGAGAAAAGTTTCGCAGAACCCGGCAAGAGAAAATATCCTATCGAAAATAGCAATCATGCGAAGAACGCACTTGCGAGGGTGAGCCAGTTCGGAACCGAGGCGGAAAAGAGAGAAGTCCGTGCCAAAGTTCATGCACGCTACCCCGCCATCGGAAAGAAAACAGTTGCGAATAAAAAAGGAAAATCCCAAAAGAAGGGCTAACAGGCCTGACCCTCGCGGATGAATGACCTTCAACCTCGTTACCCGCAACGCGAGAAAAGGTTGGCGGAAAAAGTAAAATTCATCATTGGCATCAACACTGGGGTGTGGGCATTCGAAATACCCTGCGGAGCGATTTCTATGTCACATATCACCACCCGGTCTGCCTACAGTCGGCTTGTTGATCGACTCAACAGATTCCCACAGGGAGCTCCCCCGTCTGATGTGTTGTATGGGATCCTGAAAATGCTCTTCTCGGAGGACGAAGCCGGACTTGCGGCAGTCCTTCCCATCAAACCGTTTACCGCCACGACTGCAGCCAGAGTCTGGAAGAAATCCCTAGCAGAGTCAAGGACCATCCTCGACACCCTTGCCTCACGAGGCGTATTGTTGGATTCTGAACAGGACGGACAGTCGGTCTATTTGCTACCCCCGCCCATGGCTGGCTTCTTCGAGTTTTCAATGATGCGCATCAGGCATGATATCGACCAAAAAGTGCTTGCGGAACTCTTCTATCAGTACCTGAATGTCGAAGAGGATTTCATTAAGGCCCTTTTGACGCGCGGAGAGACCCAACTGGGCAGGGTATTCGTGCACGAACCCGTTCTCCCGGAGCCGCTGTCGCTCTCAGTGCTGGAGTATGAGCGGGCAAGCAACGTTGTCGAAACGGCGAGCTACAGAGCAGTTGGCATCTGCTACTGCCGGCACAAAATGAAACATCTTGGCCGCGCCTGCGACGCCCCACTGAGTATCTGCATGACGTTCAACTCGACCGCTCATTCACTGATCAGACACGGTCTCGGGCGATCTATCGACAAGAACGAGGGGCAGGACCTGCTGCAGCAGGCCTACGCCAGGAACTTGGTCCAGTTTGGCGAGAATGTCCGCGAGCAAGTGAACTTCATCTGCAATTGCTGCGGGTGTTGTTGTGAAGCCATGCTCGCGGCGAAGCGGTTTGGCCTGCTCCACCCTGTCCATACGACGAACTACTTGCCGGTGATTGACGAACGATCGTGCAATGGATGCGGGAAATGTGTGGATGTCTGCGCCGTGGAGGCGATGGGCCTCGTCTCGGCGAACGACCCGGACAAGCCGAGAAAGAAAAAGGGATACATTAACGAAGAACTCTGCCTTGGTTGCGGCATCTGCGTCCGGAATTGCCCTCAAGACGCACTCCGCCTTGCCGCTCGGGCCGAACGTGTAATCACTCCCTTGAATTCAACGCACAAGGCAGTGGTCATGGCGATAGAACGGGGGATGCTCCAAAACCTCATCTTTGACAATCAAGCCTTGTGGAATCATCGGGCAATGGCAGCCATCCTCGGGGTGATCTTGAAACTTCCACCTATCAAGCAGGCCATGGCGAGCAAACAGATGAAGTCGCGCTACCTTGAATACGTCATCTCGCGCACCAAGGTGTGAGCCACATCCTGTAGGGGCATGAGCCTGCCTGTCCCTTCAAAACTCCATCCGGACCGAAACTTCTTCATGACCCGCCGCTTCTCGGATTCAATAAAAAGTATGCGGCGGCGCCAGTCCCCAATGAGTGTAGTGAAAGTGCAGTAACTCTATGACAATCTGTGGCAATCTATAGCAGTTTATAGCAACCCAACTGCGGAAAAGTGCCCCATCTTGTGCGTATCGGTCGGTCATGGTCTGACTCTTAATCAGTGGGTTCCAGGTTCGAGTCCGGGAGGGTGCACGAGACTTGAGGATGAAAAATACAGGAGCGACGCTTGCTGATGAAATGTCGACTCTCGATCTTCAATTCGAGGCCGTGAAAAAACCTTAGCAAAAGGAGATTCCCTTGGCAGAAAATAAGACCCAGCCCACAAAGGACAGTGCTACCGCCTTTCTGGCCAAAATCCAAAATCGTCAACTGCGGGAAGATTGCATTTCAATTGCCACACTGATGAAGACGGTTTCCAAATTTAAACCTGTCATGTGGGGGCCTTCAATTGTCGGCTTTGGAACACTCCACTATGTTTATGAGAGCGGACGCGAGGGGGATATGCCCGTTATTGGTTTTTCCCCGAGGAAACAGAATATCAGCATCTACTTGATGTGCGATTTGGATATCATCAAAAATGAACTCTCCAGACTTGGAAA
>JADGQM010000083.1 GCA_017881795.1 Syntrophobacteraceae bacterium | reverse complement strand
GTCACCTTCAACATGCCGCAGAGGGTGCAGAAGATCGTCAAGTTGCTCGCCGGCCGTCGCTATCCCAAGTTTCTCGTGCGCCCCGCGCAGCGCGAGCTGGACGAATTGGTTCACATCCTCGAGGCGGAGGGCGTCACCGTGCGCCGACCGGCGGTGACGGACTTCTCCGTCATGTACAAGACGCCGCACTGGCGGTCGAAGGGCTTCTGCGTGGCGTGCCCGAGAGACGGGCTGCTCGTCGTCGGCGACGAGATCATCGAGACGCCGATGGCCTGGCGGTCTCGTTACTTCGAGATGCAGGCCTACCGCCCTCTGCTCAAGGAATACTCGGCGAGAGGGGCGAAGTGGACCGCAGCTCCGCGGCCCGAGCTGGTCGATGACCTGTACAACCACGCTTATCGTCCTCCCGGGGAAGGCGAGCCGATCCCCTTTGTCGTGAACGATTATGAGCCCGTCTTCGATGCCGCGGATTTCGTTCGTTGCGGCCGGGACCTGTTCGGCATCCGCAGTAATGTGACCAATGAGTCGGGCATTCACTGGCTTCGGACTCACCTCGGCGACGGATTCCGCATCACCCTGATCGAGACCCGCTGTCGCCAGCCGATGCACATCGACTCGAGCCTCATGCCGCTCGCACCGGGGAAGCTGCTCATCAATCCCGACTACATCGATCCGAGCAGGCTCCCGCCGATGTTCGCCTCATGGGACCTCCTTGTCGCCCCCGAACCGAACCCCGTGCCGTGGCGCATTCCCTCCATGTGCAGCCGCTGGCTCAGCATCAATGTGTTGATGCTTGACGAGAAGCGAGTCGTCGTGGAGCGGTTGCAGGAGTCTCTCATCAAGAAGCTCGAGGACTGGGGCTTCGAGCCGATCCCGTGCTCGTTTGCCAACTTCGCCCCCTTCGGAGGCTCCTTCCACTGCGCGACCCTCGATGTGCGGAGAAGGGGCGAGCTGCAGTCGTACTTTTGAGCGTCACCTCTCCTGAAAGCTTGCGAAACCATGAAGGTTTTACTCACGGGCGCCAGCGGGTTCGTCGGCAGCCACATTCTTGATTCACTCCTGGCAAGAGGCATCGCCACAGCCGTCCTGCTAAGGCCGACGAGCAACAGACGATTTATCGAGCAACACCTGTCACAGATCGAGGTTCGCCTCGGCTCCATCAACGACCTGCCGAGCCTTCGCGACTCGATGCACGATGCGACTCACGTCATTCATTGCGCCGGATGCACCAAAGCGCTGCGCGTCGCGGAATTCTATGACGCAAATCACGTGGGCGCCCGTAACGTGGTCGAAACCGTCAACCACCGGCGCGATCACATCCAGCGCCTCGTCCACATCTCCAGCCTCGCCGCAGTCGGACCCGCGCCGCCGGCGAAACCGGCACGCGAAGACGACCCGCCACGGCCGGTTTCCGAATACGGCAAAAGCAAGCTGGCCGGCGAACGCGAGGTCCGCGAGAACTGCCGGACCGGTTTCGTGGTGCTGCGGCCTCCGGTGGTCTATGGCCCGCGGGACGACGTACTCCTTTATCTTTTCAAAGCAGTGGAATTTCAACTCCTGCCGACATTCGGCGGCGGCCGGCAGGCACTGAGCCTGGTCTTTGTGAAAGACCTGGCGGAGCTGGCTGTGACTTCGCTTACGCATCCAGCGGCCAGCGGCCGGACATTCTTTGTGGCCTCGCCGGAAATCGTCACCACGCGCGAACTGGCTAAACAAATCGCAGCACAGATGAACGTCCGGACTATGCCGCTTCCTCTCCCCACCGCGATGCTGTGGCCGGTCTGCGTTATCCGGGAACTGCTGTCGAGGCTCACGGGCAGAGCCAACGTGCTGAACCGTCACAAATATGTCGAATTGCGCTCCCCTGCCTGGGTCTGTGATCCGTCGAAGTTGCGGCAGGAGCTGGGCTTCGAGTGCTCAATGGATCTGAAGAAGGGAATCGCCGAGACGCTGGCATGGTATCGACAGCAAGGATGGCTTTGAACCCATGACGAAGCAAGTCCAATGCTCGAAATCCGAAGCCTCGAAACACGCCGATGGGCTGGCGCAATCTTCATTCTCGATTTTGCGTTCTTCATTTCAGCACTATACCTTCGTTGACTACGCTACGCAGGGCTACATTGCCCTGGTCGGGCTGATTATCGTTCTGCTGCACAGCCCGCGAGTGCCGCTCTGGCCGTTCCTGCTGCTGGCGCACGCCGTCGGCCTCGTTCTGGTTCACCTCCTCATCCGGGTCCACACCCGGCGCCCCGCCAACTGCGGACTTGACTTCCTCCGGCACTATTATCCGATCCTCCTCTACTCCGGGTTCTACAAGGAAACCGGCCTGCTGAACCAAATGCTCTATAGCGGCTACCTCGACCCGCATTTTTTGCGCCTCGAACGCTGGATGTTCGGCTGGCAGCCCGGCCTTGAGCTCATGGAGCGTTTCCCCTCGCGTGAGGTGAGCGAGGTTCTCTATGCCGCCTACGTCTCCTATTATCTGATGGTCGTCGGCGTGGCCCTGGCACTGCTGCTTCGCGATCGCCGGCAATTCGCCCACTTCATCTCGGTTGTCTCGTTCGTGTTCTACGTCTGCTACTTGACCTTCATCTTCACACCGGTGGTGGGACCGCGCATCCTGTGCCCTGGCATCGTCGCCCAGCCGCTTCCAGCCGATGTCACGCCCGCCTCCCCGGTCAGCACACCGGCAACCGTGCAGGCAGGCGTCTTCTTTCAGATCATGGCCTGGATTTACGAGCGCTTCGAAACACCCGGCGGGGCCTTCCCCAGCAGCCACGTCGCCGTCGCCTTGTGCATGGTTTATTTTTCGTTTCTCTACCTGCGGCCCATCCGCTGGGCACTCCTGGTGACGGCAACCCTGCTTTGCATCGCCACCGTCTATGGCCGCTACCATTACGTGGTGGACGTTGTCGCCGGGGTGCTCACGGCGGCTATGCTTATTCCCCTTGGCAACCGGCTTTATTTCAAATTTCAAGCTCCCGATGACGAATGAACACACCTCATTGGCTTGCGAGGTGCACCTGCGCAAAAGAAAAGGGATTAATGAATGGGATGGCAATTCAGGTTCTGCCTCGCCAAGAACCGGCGACGGTCTTAAACCTTGAAGATTTCTGAATTCGTATTAGATTTTAATAATGCTGAGAACTGGATGAATAAAAGCCTTTTTTGATGAAATAAACCATGAAAAGAGCCAGGTCTTTCTTGTTCTTGTTTCTGCTAATTTTCATTGTAACCCTCAGTGGTGGATGTGCGACCTTGCCGAACGTTTCTGAAATGATCGATGAGGCGCCGGCTACCCAGGCACCGCCTCATATCGCTTCGGCCAAGGGGCTGTTATCTCCCAAACAGAGCAAAGCTCTCATGGAACGATTGGAGCGATCCGTCGACGCGACGGACATGCTGGAACGTTATAGTGCTGTCATAGAATCGGTGAATGAAAGCGCGTTGACGAAGGGAAACAAAGTTACGCTGCTCGTTGATGGTGCGGCTACCTATGCCGCCATGTTCAAAGCGGTGGAGAATGCCAGAGACCATATCAACATTGAAACCTATACCATTGAGGATCTTGAAGACGAGACGGGTCGCAAATTTGCTGATCTGCTGTTGCAGAAACAGGCGGAAGGTCTCCAGGTAAATCTCATCTACGACAGTTTAGGTAGTTTCACCACTCCCGCTGCATTCTTTCAGCGCTTGCGCGATGGCGGGATACACGTGGTCGAATTTAACCCGACAAGTCCCCTTAGGGCCCACGGAAAATGGCGCCTGGCCAAATCGGATCACCGCAAGATACTGATCATCGACGGCAAAGTCGCCATTACCGGTGGCGTCAACATCAGCCAGGTTTATTCAAGTGAGCCTTCCGGAGCTGGAGATGAAAAAGGGGCACAGATGCCATGGCGCGATACGGACATTCAGGTCGAAGGCCCTGCCGTGGCTGAGCTCCAAAAACTTTTTCTTGACACGTGGCAGAGACAGAAGGGTGCGACACTCTCCGACCGGACCTATTTCCCCGAAATTAAGGAACAGGGGAATACTCTGGTGGAGGTGCTGGGCAGCACCCAGGGAGAGACCAACAGGACAACTTTCATTATGTATGTGGCCGCCATTACGTTTGCAGAGAATTCGCTTCATCTGACGAATGCCTATTTTGCCCCCGATCCGCAGATAATTAAAGCCCTCACCGACGCTGCAAAGCGCGGTGTAGATGTAAAGATCATTCTTCCTGGACCCACCGATAGATCGCTGGCCTTATATGCAGGACAATATCATTTCTCCGATCTTCTGAAATCGGGGGTGAAGTTATACAAACGCCGTAATGTCCTGCTCCATGCGAAAACTCTGGTAATTGACGGCGTCTGGTCGACAGTGGGCTCCACGAATATGGAGTGGTGGAGCTTTTCAAGCAACGACGAGGTGAACGCCGTTATTCTGAGCCGCGAGTTCGCTGCTGAAATGGAAAAGATGTTTGCCGGGGATCTTGCGGAGTCCGACCAAATTCGATGGGAAGAGTGGAAAAAGAGGCCTTTGCTCCTCAAGATCAGGGAGTGGTTTTCGCATCTATTTGCCCGCCGGTCGGACACTAACGTCGAAAATGGGTTTGCTTAGGTGCCTGTCTGAAAATTCCCCTTAAAGTTGGTTCCCAACCTCTGGCTTGGGGAACCTACCTCTGAGTAGACCTGCGGCGAAACACGCGTTTGACCGCCTCCGGACGGCGTGATATAGCAGGAACCTGTGAAAAGCAATTTCCTATCACCTTATAGTAATATTGTTGTTACGGTGATAACCCATCGAAGAGAACGATCATGGCCGGCATTGAGATCATTACCGTGGAAAGAAGATCGGAACTGAAGGACTTCATTGACCTGCCATGGGAGATCTATGCTGAGCACCCCAGATGGGTCCCCCCCCTCAAGAAGGAGGTTCGCCGGGCGCTGACCCCCGGCAAACACCCTTTCTGGGAATTTTCCGAGCGCATCCTTTTCCTGGCCCGACGTGGTTCAGTGACGGTGGGAAGGATCGCGGGCATAATAGATCGCCATTATAACGAGTTCCACGACGAAAAGATGGGCATTTGGGGATTCTTCGAATGCGCTGACGACCCGGAGGCCGCGGCAGCCCTCTTCTTTTCCGCGGAGTCGTGGGTTCGCAAGAAGGGGATGACATTCATGAGAGGCCCGCTCAACCCTTCCACCAATTACGAGGCGGGCTTGCTCATTGACGGATATGATTATCCACCTGCTTTGATGATGGCTTACAACCCGCCGTACTACCCGTGGTTGGTCGAATCGTGCGGCTTCGCCAAAGAAAAGGACCTGTTGGCCTTCCTGATAGATGGCGCTTACCGGCTTCCCGAGTGGATGGATCGTCTTGCCGAACGGATCTCCAAAAAAAAAGGTATCCACATCAGGCCCTCTGATCCAAAGGATGCGGACTCTGAGTTTGCTCTGATCAGAGAGATATACAATGCCTCCTGGTCTGGTAACTGGGGTTTCGTCCCCCTGAGCGATAATGAGATGCAAGACATTCAAAAGAACGTGATGAAATTCGTGGATCCGGACTTGGTCTTCTTCATCTATTATGAGAATGAACCCGCAGCGGCCTGCGTGATCTTTCCTGACATTAACCCTTTGCTCAAGCGTCTCAACGGGAGGATCGGTCTCTCGGGTTTGCTGAAGGTCCTCATGTATCGGCGGAAGATCAAGGGCTTGAGGTGCTTGATCTTCGGGATCAAGGAGAGGTACCAACAACTGGGACTCCCCATGTTAGCCTTCCACCATATATTTGAGGTTGTGAGGAAAAAAGAGAAATATCATTATCTGGAGATGGGGTGGACCCTGGAGGACAACGAGTCGATCAACTTCCTGGTAGAGGAAGCCGGCGCAAGACAATACAAGAAATATCGGATATTCAGAAAGTCTTTGTAATTTCAAAAAAGTGAACGGTTTGCCTTGAAACGGAGGTCAGGACATATTGGCTGAGCATCGGGTTCCCATCATCGCCTTCGTCTGGCGGCCTGAGGAGATCGTCCCACCTGTGACCCAAATGGCACATCGAACAGGGAGCAGGGCCATCTTCGATTTTTCCATGATGGGGACGAAAGCGCTGCGATCATTCTTAAGAAAGGCTGACCCTGCGAACCATGTTAGGGATATTAAAATTTCTGCCCCTACCTTGATTGATCCCTCTTTGGGACAGTTATTGAAGGACACCGGGGTCCAAGACCTCTGGGTAGAATGCCACCCCCAGTTTTGCCGACGGGATATTCCCACCTTGCTGCAGAGATTGCGGGAATTGTCGGAAAACCACCGGTGCTTCCCGATCATCGGGGATTTGGATCTCCTTGCAGCGATTTTGACAGAGAGTTCGGGAATCGGGCGCATCGTTCTGAAGGGATGCGAGGCCTCCGGTTTCGTGAGCGGAGAGACGACCCTGGCTCTCTATTCGGCGGTCAAGGAAAGACTGTGCACCCTCTCGAAGTCTCTGGAAATCCTTCTCTGGGGGGGCGTTTCCACCCCCGAGGCGGCCGCGGCATTCCTGTCCACCGGGACCGCCGGGATCGTCTTCGAGAGCATCCATTGGCTGACAGACCTGGTTGCCCTTGACGATCGCCAACGCGAGCTGCTCTCCAAACTCCGCCTGGATTCTACCGATCTGGTTGGTCTGGACCTGCAGGCCCCTTGTCGTCTTTTCAACAAGGGAAACTCTCTCGCCTTTAAGGAGATCAGGGCGTTTGAGGGCTCGCTGTGCGGAGGAGAGATCACGGAGGAAAACCGCCGCTCCTTTGTAAGCCAGGTGCAAGCCAGGGCCGTCCACCCTCTGGAGAGCCATTTCACCCCGAATGAGGTCATCCCTCTGGGTGTGGAGGCCGCCTTTGCTGCGTCGTTCGTTGAGCGTTTCGGGGCGGGCACAGAGGAGGCCGTGAAAGCCTTCATGGACGAGGTTCGCAACTTATGCCACGGGGCTGAGGTGAAAAAGGATTGGTTTTTGGACAGTCCCGTAGCCAGCGAGATGGGAACCAGCTACCCCTTTATCCAGGGCGCCATGACCTCGATCACGGATGTCCCGGAGTTTGCCGCAACGGTTGCCGATGCCGGAGGATTGCCCACCATAGCCCTTGGCTTGATGGACGCGGAGGCCCTTGACCGGAGGCTGGGACGGCTGCCGGAGATCATTGGAGGGCGTTCTTATGCCGTGAATGTTGTCGCTTTGGCCGAGAACCCGTTCCGGGATGCTCATCTGGCCTGGATAAAGAAACACCGACCCCGTTTTGTAGTGATCGCCGGAGGCGCTCTCTCCCCCTTGAGAGAGTTGATAGAATTCGGCATGGAGGTCGTGTATATCGCTCCCGATGAGGCCCTGTTGACGCTCGCCCTTGAAGCCGGCGTCCGGTTCGTGGTCTGCGAGGGGTATGAGGCCGGCGGCCACGTGGGACGCCACAGCACACTCACGCTTGCGCAAGCGGTGTTGGATCTGAAACGGCGCAAACCATCCCTGTTCCAAAACGGTCGCGTGATCCTTGCCGGGGGAATCTTCAATCGGGAGACCGCATTCATAGCCGCAATGCTTGGCGCGGACGCCATCCAGATGGGCACCGCCTATCTGGCCACCCGGGAGATCGTTGAAACGAGCGCCCTGACGGCGCTCTATCAGCGGATGATCCTGGAATCGCCTCCGGGGGGAACCGTCGTTTCAGGCAGAGACACTGGACTTCGGGTGCGATCCTTGAGGACCCCGAGAGTGGCTGCAATTTTATCCCTGGAGAGGGAGTTTGCAGCGGGCCACCAGGACGAGCCCTCATTCCGGACGAGAATGGAGGAGATGGCCGCGGGGAGCCTGTTCGCTGCAGCACGAGGCATGGACAGGCCCGGCGGGGCGCCTCTGGATGAGCAGGCCTGCCTGGAACGTGGGCAATTCATGAGTGGGGCCTGCGCCGGCCTCATCAGTAGGGTCCGGAAGCTGTCGTCCTTTCACCGCGAGCTTGCCGAAGGCCCTCTTTTGCTGCATCAGCCTTTTGATGGGTCGGCTAAGAATCTTCCTGAATTCCCCTTTGAGAGGGTGTCAAATAAGTCGACCAGTGCCGTCACCCCGGCGGAAGCCGGGGTCCAGGGAGCCTTGACAAACCTGGACTCCGGCTTTCGCCGGAATGACGGAATGGCGTTCATACCGACTCTTTTGCCACGCTCTAAGCCAGGGGGGATTTCCTCTTCAGCTTCGCACGAAGAGGGCTTTCCCGTTCCATCCTCTGCTGTCGGCCGTGAACTGAAGCGAGCGGAGCCCCGTAGAGACGATCGTGAAAGGGTTGCCATCACTGGGATGAGCATTCTCAACGCCTTGGGGAGGAGTCCCGAGGAGGTGTGGGCTGCGAGCTTGGCCATGAAGAGCGGGATTACCTTGGTTCCACCTTCCCGGTGGGATCACGAGCGTTTTTATGATCCCCGACCGTACGTTCCCGACAAGACCTACTGCCAGGTGGGCGCCTTCCTCGATTTTCAACTCTCCCGCAATGAGCTCGGGATCCCCCCCCATGATTTCCGGACCATGACCGAGGCCACAAGAATCACCATGTGGCTGGCGGACAGGGCCATTCGGGCATCCGGCATTTTGGAGTCAGGCGTGCCGCGCGAACGAATCGGCGTCCTCATCTCCCAAAACTCGGGAGAAGCGGCGGCGACCCTCACCGATATCCTCATCAGAGAGAACGTTCATGACCTCCTCGCCGCCGTCAAAAGGGTTGTTCATCTGACGCCGGATCAGGAGAGCGCCATCGAACGCGAGATGAAGTCCGGACGTCTGGTTCCGGACGACACCACGCTCCTGGGCAGACTCAACTGCGCAGCCGCGGGCTTCGTCTGCAACCGGTATGGGTTCATGGGGCCGAGCCATGCGGTATCCGCAGCTTGCGCTACCTCACTGGTCGCACTTCACAGCGCCGTCCAGATGATCCGAAGCGGCATCATCGATGCAGCTATCGTCGGGGGGAGTGAGGAGAAGCTCAAGCCCACACATTTTCTGGAATTCTCCGCCCTGGGGGCACTTTTCGGGCTATCCGGACAGGAAAGACCCGCTCACGAGACCTCCCGACCCTTCGATGGGGAAAGAGACGGGATGGTTCTCGGCGAAGGCGGAGGACTAATCGTCATCGAACGGGAAAGCCTGGCCCGTGCAAGAGGGACGGTTGTCCACGCCGTCATCACCGGCATGGGAGCGAGCAACAACCATCTGGGCATGGTGGAATCCTCCAGTGTCACCCAGGAGATCGCAATGCGCGCGTCTTTCCAGGAGATGCCTTATGGGCCCGAGGCGGTGGACCTGGTGGAATGCCATGCCACCAGCACTCGGCAGGGGGACGTAGAGGAGGTCCGCGCCCTCAAAGCTTTCTTCAATTCGTCCAAGCGCACCGTGATCGCTTCCTTCAAATCCCAGATCGGACACACCCTGGGCGCCTCGGGCATTAACAGTCTCATTCGAGGAATCATGGCCATGAAGGCGGGGATTTTCCCCCCCACCCTCAATTATATGAATTCGGACCCGGAAATCGATTTGGAAGGATCGGGTCTCCTCATCGCCCCGGAGCCGCTTGACTGGGAGTGCCGGGCCGGCCGGCCAAGAAGGTTTCAGGTCAACGCCTTCGGGTTTGGAGGTTCCAACTATGTCGTGCAGTTGGAGGAGGCCATGGATGAAGTGGATACGATCCTGGTTTCGTCGGGAGGAGAGCCCAATTCCGCCGGCGAGGAGAGTGATGGCCCTCCCTCACTCCAGGGCATCTCTTTCTTCCGGACCGAGGTCGGCGGCCGTAGCTGTCGGATGGCCGTTGTGGCGGAATCCGAAGCAGAGGCGCTCACGGTCATCGCGAGGTCAGGCTCCGCGTATCGGCCCACTGGGTCCAGTGTAAGTAACCATCAGCGCACGCAGGGGGCAATCGTTGCCCCCTGGGCGTTGAAGTCTCTGGCGCAGCACGGCGTCTTCTTGAGCCCTAAGGACCTGCCGGCGCCACCGCTTGCCTTGGTGTTTCCCGGGCAGGGCTCCCACTATGGTGGAATGGGGCGGGACCTCTACGAGTCCTTTCCCGTCATCAAAGAGTGGATGGATCGGGCTGCGGATGCCGCGGACTTCGACCTCCTTCACTTATTGTTTCATGATCGAGAGGAAGACCTTCAGAAGACCAGGTGGCAGCAACCGGCCCTGTTCGCCTTGGAATATGCCGTGGCTCGATGCCTCATGACTTTTGGCATCCACCCCGTGGCGATGGCCGGCCACAGCTTGGGCGAACTGACCGCCTTGTGTCTGGCCGATGTCTATTCGCTGGAGGACGGGTTCCGTATCGTGAACATGAGGGCCCGCTGCATGGACAAGGCCGCGGCCATGAATATGGACCCCGGCGTCATGGTGGCCGTGGACGCACCCCTGGAGCTGCTGAAAGAGTTGACCGAGGGGTGCGAGAATGTCTACATCAGCAATATCAATTCACCGAGCCAGGTCGTCCTGAGCGGCAACACCGAGGCGGTCAAAAATTCCGGCAACAGACTTAAGGAGATGGGATACCGGGCCACCCTTTTGCGAGTCAGCATGGCTTTCCACTCTCCGATCATGAGATTCATCCGCGATGAACTCGAGGACTACATTGCCCCCATCCCGTTTCATTCTCCGCAAATTCCCGTCATCTCCAACACGACCATGGCTCCCTATCCATCAGAGCCCAGCGGGGTCAGGCGAATCCTAATGGCCCATCTGGAATCTCCCGTCCATTGGATGAATAACGTCAAGACCCTCTGGAACGACTACGGAGTCCGGCTCTTCGTGGAGGCGGGCCCCGGCGATATATTGAGCAATCTCATCACCGACACGCTCCCTGGCCCGGCATGCATCCAGACCTGTCTTCCCTCCGCCGAGGGCCTCACTTACCGGACCGCCCTTGCTCAACTCTTCATCCAGGGACATCTGAAGGTTCAAAGACAACCGAGATTTATTTCCCTCCCTGAGCTCGAGAAGGCTCCCGAATTTCACCGCAATGCTCCGGCGCCCACCTTGCAACCATTGGAGTTTGAGCGTGGTGAGGCGCCTGAGTGCCAGGAACACATGGAGTCGCTCATTCGAATCATCATGGATGCCACAGGGTTCATTAGGGACGAGATTCAGCCCGAGATGGATCTCAGGAGGGACCTCTCCATACGTTCGAGCCGTCTCCCGATAATCATGGATGCTGCAGAACGCCACTTCGGGATCACTATCGAATTGGAGGATTTTATCCATGTCCGCACCGTGAAGGACATCGCCCGGAAGATCTCCGAGATCATCGCCAGACAGGAAGGCGCCGGCCCACGGTCGACCGAAGAGCGGGGAAACGGGGGAGAGGCGAGTTTAAAGCGGCTCGTATTCGGCTACGCCCCGGTGGAACTGTCGCCTTCCGTTCCCATGGAATTGAGCCCGGGCGAGACGGTCCTCCTCCTCTCCCCTGAGAGGGATGACGGAATTGCCGGAAGGGTGAGGGAAATCTTCCGACTGGATTACGGGCTGAACACGTTTCCAATGCTCTTCATGCAAGGAAATTTGGCTCCGGGCGAAGAGGCCCACGACATTCGAAGTGATGAAGGGGCACTCGGGGCTGCAAATCGAATAGCGGGCATGACGTCCCTCGCCGGGATGGTCATCACCCTACCTGAAAGCGTGTCGGAAAAGTTAAAAAGCATGGCGGATGTTTCGCGGCTTCTCAGGGGGCTGTTTCTGATCCTGAAGACATTTCTCGAATCACCGTCTAAGAAATTCGTGGTGCTGATCCATTCCAGGCAGGATACCGAATCTCTCGGTCGGCTGCCGGCCGAGGGGATGCTCGGACTGCTGCTGAGCGCAGCGCAGGAATATCCATCGGTCCAGTTTCGCACCTTGGAAGTCGACCGTAACACCGACATTCGCGCAGCCATACGCGGTGCTCTGGATAGAGGCTGCCCCGTGGTGGAGATGATTCATCGTGAGGGAAAGGTTTTCACCTCTGAATGGCGCATGGCCCCTTCGGTCTTCAGGGATCACTCAAGTCCGAATCTGAGCCCCGGAGACGTTGTCGTCATGTCTGGGGGTGCCGTCGGAATCGGCGCCCACCTGGCCCGCAGCCTTGCGCCCTTCAAGCCCCGCCTCGTCTTTTTGGGGAGGACGCCTATCGATCCAGGCATTGGTCCCGTACAGCCGCACCCTGATCATTCGCCTTCTGAGTCGCGCACTCAAGAATACCGGGCATTGGAAATCGCTCGGACCCTGGCGGATTTGCATTCCTCAGGGATTGATGCGACGTACCATACCTGCGATGTAACGGACCCCGAGGCGGTCCGTGCTGTGATGGACGAGGTGGCAAGCCGTTACGGCAAGATCGACGGGATCATTCACGGTGCCGGGGTCCTCAGGGACGGTCCCTTAAGCCAAATGACCCCGGATGATTTCTCCATGGTTACGGACGTCAAATTCCTCGGGGCCTGGAATCTATTCTCGGCTGCCGAAGGAGCCGGGTTGAGGTTTTTCGTGGGCCTATCCTCGGCGGCCTCGATCCAGGGCAACCCCGGCCAGGCCAACTACGCTGCAGCCAACCGGATGATGTCCGAGCTGCTCAGGACCCTCCGCCGGAAGAACGGCACTATCCGGTTCAAGGCTTTGATGCTTGCCCCGGTCGAGGGGGCGGGCATGGCCGACGATCCTGAGCTCCGGGAGATGATGAGGCGGAAGGGCGTGGCATATATCCACGTCAATGAGCTTGCCGGCCTTTTCTGCCGTGAACTCTCCGTAGCCCCGGCCGACGATGATCGGGTGATGTTCATGAGGACGCTGCCACCCGTGAAGACGGTGCTGCTCAATGATCTCATCCCGCCTTCCCTCAATGGGGAACTTGAGGGAGGCGCCGTCGCCTTTAGCCCAGAGGATTTTCCCATGATCGAAGGGATCGCCTACTTGGACGTCCTCCGAGAAAAACTGGAGGTGTTCAGGTCCTTTTCCACGGAAAAGGACCTTTGGCTTGCGGACCACCGTCCATTCAAGTTCGTCAAGCATCCTCTGGTCTCAGCGAACATGTTTCTGGAGACATTCATGGAAGCGGCCCGGATCCTGTATCCCCACTTGCAGGTGCGAGGAGCCCGCCAGGTGCGATTCATGAACATGATCCAATGTCCTCCCGGGGTCCCGCGCTCTTCGAAAATCTCCTGTCGCCGACTCGGCGCCGACCTTCCGGAGATATTGTGCGAGGTCTCTCTGGAAACACAGGAGATCTCCTCTACAGGAAGATTGACAGACCGCTTCACCCTGCACTGCAAGGGCCAGGTGATCCTCGATGGCGGGGGAGGATATCCAGGGAATGGGTTCGCGGATTTTCCTGTCCGGCTGGATGAATTGCGGACACGGCCCCTGGAGCAAAAGAAGGTGCTCAAATGGTACAAAAAACGTAGCGGCCTCAAAGACCGGTATCGCGTGATCGAGTTTCTTGACGGCGCGGGTCCGGGGGTGGTTCGGGGCCGAACTATATACCGGGAGACAAGAGATTTTGCCAATCTGCGCAACGCCCGGTATCAGTACTCTCCCTATCTTTTCGAAGCCCTTATGCAGGTGGTTAATTTCTACATCGTTCTAACGGACCCATCGGAGCGGCGATCCATGATTCCCATGGAGATAGAGGAGCTGAGGTTTTTTCGAAAATGCCTGACAGGGGAACCGATAACCCTGGAGGCTCGCATGCGCACCCGGGACGACGAAGGCCTCGCCTGGGACGCCCGAGGACTTGACGAGCAAGGCCACACCATCATGCAGGTTAGCGGCATGCGGATGCACTGGGTTTCAGACTGAGGCCACAGCGCAGCCGATGGCCGCAACCAAAGACAAACCTCACCGCAGAGAGCGCTGAGAAAACGATTC
>JADGQM010000351.1 GCA_017881795.1 Syntrophobacteraceae bacterium | reverse complement strand
ATTTCCTTTTGTCGCTAACGACTGATTGCTATTGGCTAAGTGCAGCACTACAAAAATGGGTGTCCGAACTCAGCTTGTCATACCGGCGAAAGCCGGTATCTAGGCTGTTTTCTGGATTCCGGTTGTCACCGGAATGACGCGTCGGGATTGTGGTCACTTTATTGTGCGGAGCTGTGCAAAGTGCTCACCGTCGAGAGGATCGAGCTATGAAAGCCTCATATCTTGGAATTGATGTGGGTTCCATCAGTATCAACCTGGTGCTGATCGATGATGCGGGGCAGTTGCTCTACAAAAGCTATTTGCGCGCCTGCGGCCGCCCCATGCAAATGATGCAGGAGGGACTTAAAGAACTGGCCCTGAAAGTGGGAGATTCGGTGGCCATCCGCGGTGTGGGGACTACGGGCAGTGGTCGTTACCTTGCCGGTATTTTGACCGGTGCGGACGTGATCAAGAATGAGATTACCACCCATGCGCTGGCCGCGCTTCATTATGAATCGGAAGCTCGTTCAATCATCGAAATTGGCGGCCAGGATTCCAAGTGCATGATTCTGCGCAACGGGACAGTCGTTGATTTTGCCATGAATACCGTTTGCGCCGCAGGCACGGGCTCCTTTCTCGATCAGCAGGCCACCCGACTGGGAATTCCCATCGAGGCCTTTGGTGAGTATGCGCTGCGGGCGCATAAGCCGGTGAAGATAGCCAGTCGTTGCACGGTTTTTGCCGAATCGGATATGATCCACAAGCAGCAGATCGGCCATAGAGTGGAAGACATTGTTGCGGGTCTTTGTGAATCGCTGGTGCGAAATTTCCTGAATAACCTGGTTAAGGGTCAGAGCCTCCACGACCCCATCCTGTTCCAGGGGGGAGTTGCCGCCAATGTCGGTATGCGGGCCGCATTCGAGCGCATCCTCGGGAAACCATTGATCGTACCCCCCCATTTCGAAGTGATGGGCGCCCTGGGTTGCGCATTGCTCGCCAGGGATGCCGTGGCAACTGCAGGCCAAACGAGGTTTCGCGGTTTCCTGGTCGGAGAAATGCCTTATCAACTGAGCAGTTTTGATTGCGAAGGCTGTTCCAATGGCTGTGAAATCATGGAAGTAAGAATACCCTCCGAGCCTGACCAGGAACGCCTGGTGCGGTGGGGAGACCGTTGTGGCAAGTGGGAAACTACCGATTGGTAGCGCCTCAAATCGAGCGCGTGAGATTATTTCTATTGGACGTTGCGAAAGGTGGCGATCTTGCCTCAGCACGTAGCCTTAACCCGCCTGGCTCGCCACTTGACCAAGTCGACAAAGGCCTCCAGGCGGGTCTCCATCGCTCCCGGCGAAGTATGTTCGTCATAGGTTAAGGTCAGTGTCGGTATGTTGAAATCACTGGAGATTCGAGCAAGGATGGTTTGTGCGACCAGCTCCGGCATACAACTGAACGGCATAAGATGGACGATGCCTTCGAGCCCTTTCCGGGCAAAGTAAGCGGACTTTCCCACTGATTTGACGCTTTCCCCGCCGCAGGGATCGTAGAGGTACGGTGCGGCCTGGCGCAACGCCCATCGGGACTGGTTGCGCCGGAAAGGGAGAAAGCGGAAACGGTCATTCAACCAATCGCTCAGCCACAAACCTCGATGCACTTCCACTCCCATTTCACCCAGTCGCGCCTCGACGTTCATGTTGGCGTAACTTTCCAACACCATAAAGATTTCCCCTACCACTCCAACTCTCATTACCGGCCGAGTCCGCTCCCTGGGGACCGCATCGAAGATTTGAAGTATCCTGCGCCTTGCCGACCACAGATCAGAAAAGCGTCGGGTGGCGTCGATGATCTGCAGACTGCGTTCCAGAGCGCGGTCCGTCGCGTGTTTTTTAGTTTCGCGGGGTCTTAGGCGAAGGGCCTGGTTGAGAGCTAAATCTGCCAGAGCAAGCCGATAGAGGATGAAGAGAAAGATCTTATATGAATCCCATTTAGAATTGAGCCCGGCAATCTTCCTCACGGTTGCCAACTGATCGCGCAGACTGTCCGGATTGTCCGCACTACCCATACGAAACCGATAGCCGAGGTCGCGCAGGATCTGCTCCTGAATGACGCTGTAATAGCCGAAACGGCAGGGGCCAAAACCGCCTGGCATCATGATGTCGGTAACGCCATGGTTCAGAGCCTGGATCATGTTGCCCAGGTTGAGCTTGAACGGCAGGCAGGCGCCGGGGGGGGAATAGCGGGCGCCGAGCATGAGGGCTTCCTTGTTTGGACGGGGAGGCATGTAAATGTTTACACCAAGGCTTCTGAACACCTTCTCGAATCCAAGGTGCAGGTAACCCATGTGAGGGATGGTGAGATGCATGCCATTTTCCGTGACTTCAGTCTTGCTGCCGCATGGTGCAGTCGCCCTCAGGTCGCGCTCTCCCTGCCACCCCCCTCTCGTCTCGGCGGTCTTTTTCCCCTGGTCCATCATGTCCACGAACGCTTCCACCCGTGTCGCCAGACCACCATCAGCGCCATGCTCGTCAAATACGAGGCTGAGGAAAGGCTTGGTGGAAGCTTGCTTAACATAATATTCCACCAGTGCCGTGGTGAAGGAATCCTGGCCGCATCCAAAAGTGGCCACATTGATTATCCCGTCAATCTCCGTATCCTTTGCATAACACATGGCTGCGGTCACCAATTCCTTGCCCAGTTGCCAGTAAACCTTTTTGCGTAAGCTTTCATGCTGTGCATTCTTAAGGTTCTGCGGCAAGAGCTCGGGAGTCACCACCTCGATGTGATAGCGCTTGAGGAGCCCCAGCAAGTTGTGGCTGAGGATGTCATCAAAGGTGACATAAGAACGTCCGATGACTGCCACCCGGTAGCGAGGTTTTGAGCAAAAGAGGGTTTGTCTTTGCGGGAAAGCATCGTCCCAGAGCCTAAGCGCCTCATCCAGCGGATAAATCAACAAGCGGCGGTGGAATTCGGCCTGAGCTGCCTGGGCTGCACGCCACGCCCCGGTGATCAGTTCGTCGCTATCCGTGAAATGCCGTCCAACCCACGCGAAGGCTTCAGCAATTCCAACGGGAGTCGGAGGTTTGACGTTAATCCTCGGGTCCAACAACCTTGGCAACTGCGGGAAGACACTTCGGATCATGTCGGTGAGTCCCAAGATCTTGGGACACATGAACGCTTCGGGCGTGACACTCGTTATTCGCGGAAGCAAGAGCCAGTCCACCTGATCCTTCAATTGGGCTACGTGCGCCAGATAGACCTTTACGGGCAGGCACAGATCTGTTCTGGTGAGGCCCTGGGCAGTCTCCAATTGCCTGCGGTCGGTGGGTTGCGATACGCGCACCGCCACCCCCAGGTGAGAAAAGAAAGTTGCCCACAGAGGCTGGAAATGAAAATAGAGGAGGCCTCGAGGAATGCCTACCACCGGGCGACCTGACTCAGTCTCTAAAGTTGGCCGCTGGATCTTCTCTAACACCAGTCGCTTCCAAAGAATCGAAGAGGTTTGAGAGCGTGAGCGCTCATTTCATGCAACTCCAGCATCTGCGTTGCTTCCTCACTGAATGACAGATTAAGCTTCGTCGCTGAAATCCTTAAACCCGCAGGAGGCCGCCGGGCGTTGCGCCAGAGTAGTTTTGCTAATTCCTGGCAAGAGTAGACGATGATTGCTCGGGCGAGCCATGACTTCACCCAGACTGCCGAAGAGCATCGAAGCCAGACGTGCCGATTTGTTTCTGGGTCGTGTCCACCCGCCAATCACCGTATGAATCTCCTGAAACCCAACATCCGCAACCATCCTGTGGATAGTTCGTGGAGAGAAATCAAATAGATGAGAAGGCGCTTGGTAGAGTCTCAGAGATGCTGACCAGGGTTTCAGAAGCTTAACGATGGGTGTGGTGTGGGGCCAGCGTAAAAGTAAGGTCCCGCCTGGCCGCAGCAGTCGATAGACTTCTTTGAGAATCGTCACCGGTTCTGCCAGGTGTTCGATCACATAGAAGAGGGTGATGACATCAAAGGATGCCTCGGGCCACTCCGGTCGGGGTAAAGGCTGTGGAGAGACGTCAAGCCCAAGAACGGTCCTGGCATAATCGCGGCCGACAGCCGAAATCTCAATGCCTTCAACCTGCCACCCTCGTTCGGCCATCAAGGCTGCAAAAAAACCATATCCGCACCCGACATCCAGCAATTTCCCAGGAGCGCTGATGCGGGCTTCGATCAATGTTGCGCTCCGGGAGTAGACCATGTTCATCATTTTCCGCCATGCCTCCACTGCTTCCGGAATGGCAGACAAATACTGCTGGTAGTGGTCTTTCAGAAAAGCAGCCGAAGGCTGAGGACTGAGAAAAACCAGGCCGCAGCGATTACATCGGAAATACTCCCACCCTTGCTCTCGGATGACCGGAGTGGAGGCAGCTTCGCCGCAGAGGAGACATTTATCGATGGCTAATTTGTGCCTGGCGTACATATCGGCGTACCTCGGGAATC
>JADGQM010000350.1 GCA_017881795.1 Syntrophobacteraceae bacterium | reverse complement strand
GGACTCACATTTTGTACCAATATGTGCCAACTACCCTGCGGATGCGCGGTCCGGTTGAGAGTCAGGTTGGGCGATCATTCCTGTAACTCATATTCTATCGTCTCAGGACTGAAATCTTGTTCGTGGGGCCACGTGATACCCCCGAAAGCAGGCTTGACAGAACGGAAGTATGCCTCGTCTTTGAGCTCGACAAAGACACCCTTCTCAATATACGGCGAGACGTCAAAAACGCCCTTCCTCCCATTTGAAAACTCGATTCTAAGCTTGTAATCCTCTATCGGATCAACGGACATGACCTTAATCATACTTCACCTCATCTGAGCGGCTCTATCTTAAAAGGCTGTTGGCCCTCAACCGCCAGTTTCCAGTTGGCCAACAAGTCTTCCCTGTGGATTTCGATCCATGCCTGTACCAGTCTCATCTTTGGCCTCGGAAGGCTACCTTCCAGAATTTCCCCATCATCAATTCCAACGATCGCTTCATGCTCGGCATACTGGGCGTGTATGTGGGGGAGATTGTGCTTCTTGTTATCAAAATAGAACATTAAGATCATGATACCATAGAACATCGAGATTACAGGCATGATCCCTCCAATGTTTGGATTTGCGCAACAATGAGTAGACTGATCCGCGTAAAACGCGGATTTTCGCATTTCTGCCCGCGTAACACGCTATCGAACCGGTAGCCAATTGTGCGCTAAGCTCTTGATCTTTTGATGGTTGTACTCTGGCTCCCAGTTTATCACGGTGTTTTACGCGGATCGGCATAATAATCTTCCTCCCTTGCCTCACAGACCGTCGACCGGACTGCGCACGCCTGCCGGTCCCCGGTTGAGGACATGGGTATAGATCTTCGTCGTCTTGACGTCGTTATGGCCCAGCGGTTCCTGGACCGTTCGAATATCGTAGCCGCCTTCAAGCGGGTGAGTCGCAAAGGAATGAAGGGCGGGAACAGCAATGCCGAAAGGGCCTGGTTTTGCGTCGAGGCGCTAACCTTCTCCTTGACAGCCGGATGGGTGAGGAGGGCGTGGATTTCCGGCTCGGCCATCTCCGCCGGGTGACGAACGTTGTGAAAGAAGATGAACCGTCTCACCCAGTGGCAATAGGCCTGTTCTGTGCGTCGACTGGTGTGGCGTGATCGGAGTGCCTCATTAAGTTGGTCCATCAGCTTCGGCGCGCGAGCGGGAATCGCTGGGGCGTTCTGCCTGGGTGGTCGGGAATCGGCTTTTCCTGCAATAGCTTGTCGCGATTGGAGCTTCTGTTCGCCTGTCGTCATCCTTCGCTCCCGCCGGTAAAAGGGAACTGGACCAAACCAACCTATGCTTTTGAAACGGGCCAATTAGCCATGTCTTGATTCACAAGCATGAATTAGTGCCGGGAGGATACGATTAGATCTGAGTGGTGTCAATCAGGAAACAAGTTGAAAGTGGACTATGGCACCTTCACTATTTGCTTGCAGACATTTAGATCGATGCTGATTTGAAGAAATGAGATCTTCGAGAGAAGGCCCAGCAGCGCGCCCATGGGACAGACGGTGTTGCAGAACAAGCGGCCGCGCGTCGCGGCAAGCCACGCGACCAGCATCAGCATCGCCGTTGAGACGCCGGCGGATACCGGCCCGATCACCGCCCATCGTAGGCTGTGGAGCGTGTGCACGTCCAACCGCTCGAGCGCGATCGCGGCCACATTGTTCACCACGAGGACAACGGGGCGGAACAGGTTCGAGAAGATCCGGCCGAAGCTGCTGAACGGATCGAGAAGGTTCAGTAGAAAGCCACTGCCTGCGACCAGAAGCAGGACCGAGAGGGTGAGAATGGAATACCGGAGGACATTGTGCGGCTCGGAGAATTGGAAGGCGCGGCCGCTTCCGTTTCTTCCGAACCATGAAGCTGATCACATCCTGGAGCGTTCCGAGGGGACAGACGGCCGAGCAGTAGACGCGACCGAAGAGAACGGTGAGGATCACGATCACGATGAATCCGGCCGCGCCGAGACCCGCTGCGTTCACGAACTTCAGCAGCGAGGGAACGAACTGCAGGTACAGCAGTCCCCCGGCGACGGATGGTGCAACGATGTTCCGGAAATCAACAAACAAGAACGCGATCAGCGCGAAGAGCAAGACCGACACGCCCACTCGAAACAATTTTAGCCGGTGAAGCCCCATGGTGTCACAGCTTGATCCGGTTGATCGACAGGGCGTCCAGATCGATCCGGCCGAGATTCATCTGGGCCGCGAGTTGAATGTGGCGAATGTCGCCCGGCTCGGCGCCAAAGAGCTTCGCCGCGGCGGTGTCGGCGGCCACGAAGTCCGTGGAGACGATCTGCGATTTCATCGGCACGACATCGCCGACGGACACCCCGCGCGGGCCGTTCTGCTTCAGCACGTTGTAGGCATCCACGACGGTGAGCGCGGGCTTGCGATACGATGCGAAATCCGCGATGCACTGAGGAAGATCATTCCGGTGCCAATACTCGCGATCCCACACCACGCCCATCATGTTCTTCATGGTGCCGGTGAAGCGCGTCCCGGTGTGATCTTTCGCGATCGGGATGTTGATGAACACGTCGCAATCCAACAATCCTTGCGCGATCTCGACTTTCTTCAACGCCCGGCAGCGCGGAACGGACACTTCCCTATACTTGCCTTCCGGGGATCGGATGCTCTTCACCTCGTTACGGAATTTTTCGGAGAGAGCGCTGCGCCGCCAGTAGGCGTTGCCGAGGCTTGGGAAGACCCCGATCTCCTTCGCTCCGGCGTCGCGGCACATCTGGATCACGGCAAGAGTGATCTCCGGTGGCGATATTCTTCTTAAATCCTAAAGTTTTGATTGCTGATTCTGCCGTGGATAGGCAGAATCTCTGAGCTTTGCATCAGTCAGTTTGCGGATGCCTGAAGTGGATAGTTGAGAAAACGCCCTCATTGCCCTCGACTATCAACAACCTGTACTTGACAACTTATCGTTCTGTTTGCAGTGAAACAGCGAAAGGGGAGATTGCAGTGAATCAATTGTGCGGAAAAATTGCATTGGTAACAGGGGCAAGTCGCGGCATAGGGCGAGCGATCGCTGTAGCTCTGGCCAAAGAGGGAGTGGATGTTGCGGTTAACTATTTTAGCAAAGCCGATGAAGCAAAGAAGACTTGCGTGGCTATAACGGATCTCGGAAGAAAGAGCCTTGCCGTCAGAGCAGACGTTTCACTCTCAGCGGAGGTGGCCCAAATGGTCAAGTCAATAGAGCGCAAACTTGGGACCATTCAGATCCTCGTAAACAATGCAGGTATCGTTTACAGTGCAAGCCTCGATAAGATTCCTGAAGAAGACTGGGACCGGGTCATTGATGTGAATCTGAAGTCGGCTTTCCTTGTGACGCAGGCTGTTCTCCCTGGAATGCGAAACGATCACTGGGGGAGAATTGTCAATATTTCATCCGTTGCAGCACAGACCGGCGGGATAACGGCTCCTCCATATGTTGCGTCCAAAGCAGGACTCTGGGGGCTGACTCACTCTTATGCCACGCTGCTCGTCAAGGAAGGGATCACGGTTAATACCGTTGCTCCTGCACTGATAGAGACCGACATGATCACAAAGGGTCTCAAAGCCACATCTGCTCATATACCGGTGGGTCGGTTTGGAACCGTGGAAGAAGTGGCCGACGTTGTGGTCATGCTGGTAAGAAATGGCTACATGACTGGCCAGACTGTGAGCGTGAATGGGGGGTGGTATTTCACCTGAAGGGCAGCTCAGCAGCATCACCCGCTTGCTCAGTCATTGCCAGACCGTCTTCATGGCGGCTTTCTCCAGTTTCAGGAGATTTGGGCCGCTGGGTTCAGGAAGCACCGTCGCCTTTTCAGCCAGCCATTGTGGTTCATTAGTGTTGAGGGTGTCGAGCAGAACAACATTTGAACTGCTGCTTTCGCAATAATAGGTTACCATCTTTTCGTCAACAAGCCAGCTCGCACCTGTGACCGGTCTGCATAAGGTCCCATCGGAAAGCTCGACCAACCATCCACCTTTGGCTCCCATGGCCGTCGCTTCATTGGTGATTTCAGGCTAAGGTCAGACTATCACCGGAGCAGATGGTGTTATCAGCCACTGGGTGGGCGTTTTTGATCTCAGGCAGCCTTGAGGGATAAAAGTGGAACTTTTCCCTTCACCAGTGTGCGTGATTCTTTCGATCCGGCCTTGAAGTTCGGTCAGCATGCCGATATGCTGCTTCCTACCGTTGCCGCTGGCATCCATTATCCTGTTGATCATGAGCAAACATGAAGTTTAGTGATTCAATCCATCTAAAACTGTTGGTTCGCGCTTTTCAATACAGAAACTATCGCCTCTTTTTTGCCGGACAGAGTATCTCCCTTATCGGCACGTGGACGCAGCAGGTCGCCATGAGTTGGCTGGTGTATCGCCTTACCGGCTCCGCATTCCTGCTCGGTGTCGTGGCATTCTGCAATCAAATTCC
>JADGQM010000349.1 GCA_017881795.1 Syntrophobacteraceae bacterium | reverse complement strand
GCTCCATGACCGTTATTACCTTCCAGGGCTTTACTGCCAGCGACCAGAAATTCACGGCGTATACCCTTTCTTGATTGTAAATAATATTACGTCAATGAAAAGGGATTTCATATCGTTCATACCCTGATAACGGGGTTCCAAATACCCTGCATGGACATCGGGTAAAGGTTATAGAAGTCGGAACTTATCCTATGTTACACTGAAGACTATAATCGAAAGCTTCCAATAATCAGGATGGTAACTGAATCATGAGGCGCGGGGAGGTTCTTCAACCAGAGGGTGGACTCTCTCTTCCATACCGATAGATCCATCGCACATACCGGGCCACCGTACATGAACGATCTGGCTAGAAAAACCATCCTCGGATTCGCGCTACTGATCACCGGCCTGGGATTTTTACTTTTAGCTCCCGCATGGACGCTCGATTTCTGGCAGGCATGGGTATACTTGTTCGTCTTTGCCGCGTCCGCTGCACTGTTTACCGCCGCGACGATAGAAGTGGCTCCTGGTCAAAAAGTGATCTCAACAGGGCCGTACGCGATCGTTCGTCATCCCATGTATTCAGGTGCGCTTGTCATGCTCTTCGGCACGCCACTCGCGCTCGGGTCGTTGTGGGGACTCCTCGTGTTCATCCCGATGACCTTCGTCATCGTGTGGCGACTTCTCGATGAGGAGAAGTTTCTTTCTAAAAATCTGTCCGGATATGTAGAATATTGTAAAAAGGTTCAATATCGTCTGGTGCCGTTTATTTGGTAAAAGTATGATTTACCCGCGAATCAATCGGATGATTATCAGGTGGAACTCGTAGACAAAGGAGATATCGATGAAAACAAAAGTGGGTCTGTGGATTGACCATAAGAAGGCCATTGTCGTGGCGGTGACGGACAAAGGTGAAGAGTCAGGTCTGACAATATCCAAGGTGGAAAAACAGCTCCGGCGCTCCGGTGGTTCACCTCTTAAGGGTCACTATGAATCCCGGCAGGTACCCGCGGATGACAGCCGCCAGAGAGCTCTTACGGGACATCTCAACATTTACTATGATGCGGTTATTGCGTCTATTCGTGATGCGGAGTCCATTCTGATATTTGGTCCCGGTGAGGCTAAGGATGAACTGAAACGACGTCTTGAAGGAAACAGCCTCGGTGGACGCATCGTAGGGATTGAAGCAGTTGACAAGATGACGGATCGTCAGATCGCGGCGAAAGTGCGACAGCACTTTGCCGAGGAGCATTCAGAACCAGGACCAGTCGGAACCACCAGACAGGCTTGAACGAACCGGCATCTAACCCTCTCGCTCAACCGGACCGCCTGCAAGCAGCGATTGCTGGTTCCCGACGCACCTTGAGCTGCGGCGTCCAGCTATTGGACACGACCTGTCCATTCTTTGGAGGAATCCACCATGCCGTCACCCACTGTTGATGTTCAAGCAGTGTCCCGGTTCTGGCAACTTCCCACCGCGGCGCTCATCGAAGGTCTGAATTCCAGCCCCAACGGATTGAGCAATGCGGAGGCTACTGACCGCCTGGCCCATTTCGGCCCCAACATCATCCACGGGGAGCGAAAGCAGGCGTTGCTCCTTCAATTTCTCGCCAAATTCCGTAATCCCCTGGTCATCATTCTCCTGATTGCCAGCGCCCTTTCAGCCTTCACCGGAGACGCTACCAGCTTCTTCATCATCACCTCCATCGTCATCATCAGCGTGACCCTCGATTTCGTGCAGGAATATCGTGCAGGACAGGCGGCGGAACGCCTGCGCCAGTCGGTGGCGGTACGCGGGAAGGTATTGCGGGAAGGCAAGCCGGTGGAAATACTGCTCGCGGAGATGGTACCCGGCGATGTGGTGATCCTCGCCGCAGGCGATCTGGTTCCCTGCGACGGCCGGGTGCTGGAGGCAAAGGACTTCTTCGTCAACCAGGCGCTTCTCACCGGGGAGCCGTTCCCCGTGGAAAAGGCCCCCGGAGAATTGCCCTCAGAGCCTGATATTCTCGCGGCCCGCAATACGGTACTTTTGGGAACATCGGTGATCAGCGGCACGGCAAGGGTGATGATGTGCCGCACCGGGCAGGATACGGAACTCGGCGAGATTGCCGACACCCTTCTTGCCAAGGCCCCGCCCACCGCCTTTGAGCAGGGGACCCGCCAATTCGGGCTCCTCATCATGCGGATGACCATTCTCCTTGTCCTCTTTGTCCTTCTGGTCAATGCCTTCTTTCACCGCCCCTGGCTCGAATCGTTTCTGTTTGCAGTGGCCCTGGCAGTGGGACTGACACCGGAACTTCTCCCCATGGTGGTCTCCGTGACCCTGTCGCGGGGCGCACTGCGCATGGCCGCCAACAAAGTGATCGTCAAGCGGTTGGCCGCGATACAGAACCTTGGGAGCATGGATGTCCTGTGTACCGACAAAACCGGCACCTTGACCGAGGCCCGTATCCATCTGGAACGTCACATGGACCCCCTTGGACGTGAAAGTGAGCGTGTTCTGGAACTGGCCTACTTCAACAGCTTTTTTGAAACCGGATTGAAGAGCCCGCTGGATGACGCCATTCTGGAGCACAAGGAAATCGACGTGAGCAGCTGGCACAAGATTGATGAAGTGCCATTCGACTTCGAGCGCCGCCGCGTTTCCGTGCTCCTCGACAATGGCACGACGAGGCTGATCGTTGTCAAGGGGGCTCCCGAGGATATCCTGCGGCTCTCGGTCAGTTACGAAGCGGATGGACAAGCCGGTCTGCGCCCCCTGGATAAAGCGGCGCTCGCAAGTGTCAATGCGCAATATGAAGGACTCAGTAAGGAGGGGTTCCGGGTGCTGGGAATCGCCTCACGGCAGGTGGGGATGGACCATACTCATGCCGTGGTGAGCGATGAAGCGGAACTGGCCTTTGCGGGCTTTGCCGCATTCCTCGATCCGCCGAAGGAGAGCGCCAAAGTGGCTTTGGCAGGACTTGCCGCCGACCGGGTCGCGGTCAAGATCGTCACGGGCGACAACGAACTGGTGACCCAGCATGTCTGCTCACAACTCGGTCTGCCTGTAACAGGGGTGCTCACCGGCGCAGAAATCCATCAGCTGGATGATTCGGCACTCGCAGTGCGGGTGGAGCAGGTGAACCTCTTCTGCCGCGTGTCGCCTGCTCAGAAAAACAGGGTCATTCTCGCCTTGAAACGATGCGGCCATGTGGTGGGGTATCTCGGTGACGGCATCAATGACGCCCCATCGCTCCATTCGGCCGATGTGGGCATTTCGGTGGACAGTGCCGTGGACGTGGCGAAAGCGGCGGCGGACATGATCCTCCTGGAGCGAGACCTCGGGGTCCTTCATGCCGGCGTCCTGGAAGGGCGGCGCACCTTCGGAAACATCATGAAATACATCATGATGGGCACCAGCTCCAATTTCGGCAACATGTTCAGCATGGCCGGGGCCTCACTCTTTCTCCCCTTCCTTCCCATGCTGCCGGTGCAGATCCTGCTCAACAACCTTCTCTACGACGTGTCCGAACTGCCGATTCCGCTGGACCGGGTGGATGACGATTACCTGAGCCGTCCCCGGCACTGGGATATGAACTTCATCCGCAACTTCATGCTGATTATCGGCCCGGTCAGCTCGGTTTTCGATTTCCTCACCTTCTACATCATGCTGGCCGTCTTCCATGCGGGGGAGGAGCTTTTCCATACCGGATGGTTCATTGAGTCCATGGCCACGCAGGTGCTGGTCATCTTCATCATCCGCACCCGTAAAAACCCCTTCAAAAGCCGTCCGAACCCGTGGCTGATCGCTTGCTCGCTGACGGTGGTGGCGGTGGCGGTTCTCCTGCCGTTCACCCCTGCCGGCGCTTACCTCGGCTTTGTCGTGCCGCCGGCGTTCTTCTTCCTTATCCTGGCAGCCATGCTGATCGCTTACCTGCTGGCCGTGGAAGGGATGAAGCAATGGTTCTTCCGTCACTTTGCCGCAGAGGAATGAGGCGTAACTCCCGTGACATGATGCAGATTGCTACTTGACGAGTGGCGGGTGTTGCTGCGTATTATAGAAGCTGAAGCTCAGTTGGTAATTGCTGCTTCAATTCCACATGGGAAGTCGTGTGCCTGCAGATGAAGTCAGCATGAATGCGTTTCGGTGGGCAGATTCCAGCCATGAGGAATTGCTAGCCTCAAGGGGTATATGTCAGAATGTATGAGCATCGTCGCGACCCCATACTTTCGCTTGAGGAATTTTTGCGCCGTTTATTGCGTCATGCCGGTATCGCCATGGGGATCCTGGCCGGATCGTTGATGATTGGAGTGGTGGGTTTCCGCTATCTGGCAGACACAGCCTGGATAGACGCCCTCTTGAATGCATCTATGCTTTTGGGCGGCATGGGACCTGTTGGCGAGTTGCAGAACTGGAGTGCCTCGGGCAAGATTTTTGCCTCCGTATATGCACTCTACTCCGGCCTCGTTTTCCTGATTGTCGCCAGCGTGCTTAT
>JADGQM010000348.1 GCA_017881795.1 Syntrophobacteraceae bacterium | reverse complement strand
ACCACAGCAGGAGCCGTTTGAGGTAAGTGGTCTTTACCCGCCCCGGGGTCGCCGAGGACGACCACCCCTCTTCTGCGCCGCTTTGCCGGCTGGAGAAAGGCTTCGGGCAGAGAAATTTCGACGGTGGCATCACACTCCCTCAGGATTTTTTCAGCATGGCTCGAATCAGCAAAGCAATCTTCTCCCACTCCTCGCAGATCCACCATGCCCCGGAGGGGAACATAGATGTCCTCTATATCAATGGGCACCTTGAGCTGGGTGACAAAACCGGCCACCGGCAGGGTGGCGTGCAACGCGTCGGCTTTGTCGCAGTAGCCACGGATCTCTTCGGCGAGAGAATCATCCACCGCCGGACCGAGTGGAACCTCGGAATTGATGGAATTGCTTTGAGGTGATGGCTCCTTGCCCTTGCGCCATTCCTGCAACGCCTGAAACACTTTTGCCTGCAGCGTGTTCTCTTCGAAAAGTGTTGGCATTTGGTCCCGAGAAAACCTTATTTTGAAGCCTTCGAGCTTGTTCTGCTTGTCCCACCGTTCGGGTCCGGGATCAAAGTCCTTTTCCGAAAAGGGCAGTTCGGGATTGAGCAAAAACATCAGCCGCTTTTTGGCGGCATTGTATTCCAGTTCGGTGATGGATTTGTCCCTGTTCTCCGGTATCCAGCCATAGCGCCAGGCGATGATCCCCACCAGGACATCCGCTTCGCGGGCGTAACGCAGGCATTCGTCAACGGTTGGCTCGGTGCTGGCAGGGAAGATTTCCATTCCATGCCAGACCATTCCAGCCATGGTGATGGCATCCTGCACTAACTTGCGCCTTTTCTTGTTGTCCAGGTAGGTGCTCGAAACAAAGACCTTGTATAGGCGGGGAGTATCCGAGACATCTTTCACAGCGGGTTTCCTAGCAGTCGGCATGGCGTCCTCTCGGGTTATCTGCGAAGTCAGGCGAAGCTTTTTTTCTCCACAAATACACACGAAGGAAGACGAATGAACGCCAAGGAACATCAAGAAATACCGAAAAGAGAAAACCCGAAATACTTCGTGAACCTTCGTGTCTCTTCGTGCCCTTCGTGTTGAGAGAAACCCTATAGTACAAAAGTGGGGACTGTCAATACAGAGGATAGTCCCAAAAATCCATACGGTCGCTATCCTCGCCCGAACCACCTGAGAGCGCTATTCCCCCATAGCTGAAGGCGAGCGCCGCAGTGTTTGGCGGCAAGGTCATCGTTCTACTGAAATCGATAGAACCATCATAAAGGATGTTCACAGCGGAGGCACTCGTCAAGCCGGTCATGTTCAGCACCTTCCCCTGGGGATCCACAAGAATGGCATCCAGATGAAAGACCTGAACAATAGCGAACCCCATCATGATGCGATCAGCAAAGCGGACCGTTCCCGAAATGCTGAGCTGGCCCTGATTCCTGACGAGCTTGTAGGCCATATTCAAATCCTCGTTCTTGTAAATCCCCGAATAGTCACCGGACTGGGGGAGGATAATGAGCTTGGCCTCTGGCACCGTGTGCCCCCGCGGGTCAAACAATAGGCTCTGACAGCCGGCCACGAGGACCATTCCCAGGATCAAGCTGAGCAGCTTGCCACACCTCGAGAAAACCAGATTCAAGGAGTCTTCCATAATTCCCTCCATGGGTTCAGTTAGATTTTTTCTGACTATTTCGTATCCTGATCTTCTGCCATTTACATTACATGGCTGAAACTTCTCAATAAGCATGAGCCAATCCGTCACCCCCGAATGCTTTTAGCGGGGGTCCAGGGATCCGAAAGACCCTGGATTCCCGCTACAAGCATGCGGGAATGATGACCCGGACTTTCGTGGTTCGTTGTGACATGGCTTGCGGGTGTTGTTGCTCATGTTCATCACGGAATGACGACCCAGGACTTTCGTGGTTCGTTGTGACCCTGGGGTCATTGGGAGTTTACACATGGCTGGTTCAAATGAAAAGGGCATGCGGAAAGGAACCTGGGAGCAGAGAGTCGCATTTCAGCAGAAATGATGTTGGGAGATTCGTGGGAGGAAATCCGCCAATCGAAGCGCCAGTCCACCTGCGGATCAGGGAATTCGTTTCACGGGGCGGGGCAAATTTCCAGCCGCTCCTGTCTAATCCGCACTCAACGGCCAGCCGGGTGGAAGCCGCTCAAGAACAGCGGGGAGGGTATCCAGAGCTCTCTCAGCCGCATCGCTTAGCCCCTCACCATGATCAAAATCGAATCCCGGGGCAGTGAGCAGCCAGGCGGGCGGGGTCTTGTCATAGAGCAGGCGAGCGTAGGTCAGGATAACGGAAGGGCCGACGTGATGTCCTAAACTCTGTGCGCTTTGTTCGGCGCCAAGCGCTTGGACCTGCAGATCCATTTGCCCATCTTCGGCCGTGGCGACTCGCGTATCCACGAACACCACAGCAGCAACGGCATCCGCCGCAACCGACAGGGCCAGATCCGGAGTTAGCTGGTGGACGGCAATGCACTCAACAGCCAAGCCTCGTTGGCGCAGCGCCTCTTCCAATTTTTGGCCTAAAATCAAGCCTGCGCCGTCATCACGGCGCAGGCTGTTACCATAAGCGATGATCAGAATCAACAGGTCAATCCCCTGATCACTGGATCATCAATTAATCTCTTACCTGCTCATCCACCAGAGCGCCGCTGGCATCAAACACCTGGATTTGCATAGGCATCTGTCCAACTGCGTGCGTGGAACAGCTCAAGCAGGGATCGTACAGCCGGATGCCGTGCTCGACGCGGTTGCACAACCCTTCGGTGACCTTGTTTCCACTCATGTAGGCTTTGGCGATCTGAGTGATGGTCTTGTTCATGGCCAGGTTGTTGTTGCCCGTGGCCACGAGGAGGTTAACGCCGGTCAGAATGCCGGTCTCATCCACATGGTACTCGTGGAAAAGCGTGCCACGGGGCGCTTCCATGACACCGACGCCACGCAGTTCGTTGACTCCACCCTGACTGCGGATATGGGTGTCGCAGATTTGCGGATCATTCACCAGTTCCTCAATTCTCTCGAGGGAGAAGAGGAGCTCGATAAGTCGTGCATAATGGGCATGGAAGCTGCTGCTGACCGGCTTCCCGTCTTTGCCCAGTCTGCGGAAATTGCGGAGCTCGCGCTCAGCTCGTGGCGTTCCGGCATAGTCACAGATGTTCAACCGAGCAATCGGACCCACCCGGTACATGCCCGGGACGGAACCGTTGCCATTGCCATATCCAAGCGGCTTATAATATGGGAACTTCAAGTAGCTCCACGGCTCCACCGCTTCATCGATGATCTCGGTCCAGCGGTCGTTGGCGAGGCCCTTCTCGATGATCCGGCCATCGGCATCCATGACGCGAAGCAAGCCGTCGTAATGTTCCAAACCGCCGTCCGGGGTGACCAAGCCGATGAACAGGCTCGGGAAGTCACCATAAGTCTCTACTTCCCGGGTGAAGCTGCCGTAGTTGTCCTTCAGCCAATTGAGGGCAATTTCCGTGGTCTCAAAGGCTTCGGGCAACCGGGCTTTGATTTCGTCAATCTGGGACGGCAGGAGGCATGTCCGCACGCCACCGGGAGTCGCCCATGCGGGATGAACGCTCTTGCCCGTGACCATGCGAATGATGTCCTGACCAAACTGGCGCAGGCGGATAGCTTTGCGTCCCAGCGCAGGATTGGCCAGAATGAGGCCAATCACATTCCGAGTCGCCGGGTCACTTTCCATGCCCAGAATCAAATCCGGTGCACTCAGATGGAAAAAGCTCAAGGCGTGACTCTGAGTGTACTGGGCGTGGTTGATGAGTCGTCGAAGTTTTTGTGCCGTCACGGGAACTTTGGTTCCCTGGATGGCATCACATGCCTTGGCTGAAGCCAGCATGTGGCTGACCGGGCAGATCCCGCAGATGCGCATGGTAATGCCCGGCATTTCAGGAAAAGTACGCCCAACGCAGAACTTCTCGAAGCCGCGAAATTCCACCACATGGAATTTGGCATCGATCACCTGGCCGGCGTCATCCAGGTGGACTGCGATCTTGGCGTGTCCTTCAATGCGAGTAACTGGTTCAATGTGAATAGTCTGTGCCATACTCGTCCTTCTTCACAAACAGATTACAGGTTTGCAACCGGCCGGATGAATAGCTTATCCGACCAACGAACCCAATTCCGGCAAATTATCCGAAGTTACGCATCTCAACCGGTAGAGCCACAGGCTCGCCCTTGAGCAGCATGGTAACCGCCGCCCAAATTCTATCCGGATCAGGAGGGCACCCCGGCAAATAGATATCGACAGGGATGACCTGGTGCAGCGGAATGACTTTCTCCAAAAGCACCGGCATGACATCCAGAATTGCCCCGTCCGGAGGCGCCGCGCCAGGACCTGCCGAGTATACTTCCGACAGAATGGTACCGATTTTCAAGGGGTTTCGCATACTGGGAATATTACCGGTGACGGCACAGTCCCCAAAGCTGATTACCACC
>JADGQM010000347.1 GCA_017881795.1 Syntrophobacteraceae bacterium | reverse complement strand
CGGGGGCTGGGTCAGACGGGAGGTTTCCAGATGATGGTGGAAGACCGGGGCAGCCTCGGCCTGCCTGAGCTCCAGCAGGCCACTTACGAAATGGTGCAGGCGGGAAATGCTCAACCCAGCCTGCGTGGCCTTGCCACGACCTTCAGCGCCAGCAGCCCACAGCTCTATCTCGACATAAACCGGACCAAGGCAGAATCCCTGCAAGTCCCGCTGGTGAATGTATTTGACACGCTGCAGGCCTACCTGGGCTCATCGTTTGTCAACCTCTTCAACAAATTCAATCAGGTGTTCCAGGTTTACATCCAGGCCGACAGTCCATACCGCCTTGAGCCTCGAGACATAAATAATCTCTACGTCCGCAACCTGAATGGCGGCATGGTGCCCCTGGGCACTCTGCTCGAGGTAACACGGGTCCAGGGTCCCGAGCTGATCACCCGCTACAACCTCTATCCGGCCGCGGCTATTTTCGGGGCCGCCGCTCCCGGATTCAGCTCCGGCCAGGCACTGTCGCTCATGGAGGAAATGGCCGGCAACACCCTTCCACAGGGAATGGCCTACGACTGGACGTCGACGAGTTACCAGGAAAAACAGGTCGGCTACCAGGCATACTTTATCTATGCTCTGTCCATCATCCTGGTGTACATGGTGCTGGCCGCTTTGTATGAGAGCTGGAGCTCTCCTGCGGCCGTCATCCTGGTTGTTCCCGTGGCGCTGGTGGGGGTTCTCCTTGCTCTCATGGCGCGCGGGTACGACAATAATCTGTACACTCAGGTGGGCCTGGTGCTGATGATCGCCCTGGCAAGCAAGAACGCCATCCTCATTGTGGAATTTGCACGCGACCTGCACCATGGCGGCCTGTCCATTGCCGAGGCGGCCATCGAGGCGACACGACGCCGCTTCCGCCCGATCGTCATGACCTCCTTTGCCTTCATCATGGGTGTAGCGCCACTCTTGATTGCATTCGGGGCGGGGGCTGCCAGCCAGCGCGCCATTGGGACGGTCGTGTTCGGCGGAATGATCTCTTCGACCCTCGTGGCCATTCCTTTTGTGCCGGTATTCTTCGTGATCTTCGAGGGAATGAGCGAGCGATGGCGCAAGCGATAAGGGCAACAGGGTTCGCATCGGACTTTTGGGACAGGGATTGAATCTCATTCTTTGAGGTCGAAGGTGAGGCTCTCCTGATCGCTTTCTTTCACCATGCTATCGAAAAGCGCCCTTGCTTTTCTCAAGTCCCCGGCCAATTGCGGGCTCGCCAGCGACTCACATTTGTCCAGTAGATTCGATGCCTTGGCGTACGTGTTTCGAGGTATCCGCACCTTGCCTTCTTGGGCATCCTTGGTCTTGAACGACGGCAGCACTTCAATGACCACCTCCAGGGTCCCCCAAATGAGCTCCTGATGAGTGTTTGCCAGGCGTTCAAGCTCCGGCTCGTGGCGCTTGAAGAGCACACTGAAGCTCTGTATCGTCGCTTTCGGAATCTGAATGTCACCCGCAAGGCCGCTCAAAACATCCTGACCATATTGACTCAAACTGCCCTGCTCCTGGTTGATGTCCTTGCGGGCTTGAGGGCCGCCGGGCGCCAATCTGTCTGCGGCCCAGAGGGGTTGCACGGCGCCCAAAAGCATTGCCATGAGGATAACAAACGTATTATTCCACACATGTGTTTTCATGATTTGTCGAAACCTGGTTTTCATCTCCGATTTTTCCTCTTTGCTCCTTAGCCAGCGCCCTGCACCTTTTTTAACAGGTTCTTCTTTCAATCCTGCCGGAACTTTGTTATTTTCCCTTTCTTGACTGCACCACATGAGCGCGAGAAAAGCATGAGAAAAGGGGCTTCTCTTGCCCGATTGAGGAGAAAACGCATTGCCAGTTGGTGTACCTCGTAAACGATTCCTGCTCGCCGGAATCGTCGGTCTGTCTATTTTATTTTATACCATAAAGCAAGCTGATCTGAAAAAGCTTGTTGAGAACTTCCAGGATATCCACCTGCTCTGGGCTCCTCTGGTAATTCTGACCAGCGCTCTGAGCTACCTTTGTATCGCCGCCGTATTGCATCGTCTGCTGAAGAGCATGGGCCACGCCCTTCCCTTTGCGACTTCATTCCGGATCTCTTTCGTCTCCTGCACCCTGAACTACACCATGGCGATTGGCGGGCTCAGCGGGGTTGCTGCAAAAGTCTACCTGCTGGCCAAAGAAAAGATCCCTCCCAGTAATACTCTGTCTATCTCCATGGTCCATGGTTTTCTCACCAATACGGTGGCAGTAATATTTATCTACCTGGGCTTTTTCTTCCTTTACAGTGAATACAAACTAAGCACTCGCGAGAAGGAAGTCGGCGTCATTATCCTGTTGATCGCTTTCCTGCTTTCGTGGATCACCATTCAAACCATTATCCATGAATCCTTTCGCAAGAAACTGTGGCACTTTTGCCTTTGGGTGGGGCTCTCCGTCAGCCGCAGGATGAATCATCCCCACTGGGTACACCAGGAAAAGGCTCAAGCCTTTTTCGACAATTTTAACAAAAGCTTGAACATCATCATGAGGAATTCATCCATCCTCCTGAAGCCGGCTATGTACGCTCTGCTCGACTGGGTGCTGATGTTCTTCTGTTTGAAATGCTCCTTCCTGGCAGTCCGCTACCCGGTTGACAACTGGACCTTGCTGGTTGGCTTTTCGGTCGGAATCTTTATGACTCTCTTTTCTCTCACTCCTGCCTCGATCGGAGTGATGGAAGGCTCCATGGCCGCCTGCTTCTATCTGATGGGCCTGGATTACGATCGCGCGCTCCTGGCCACGCTGATCTACCGGTTCGCCTACTTCTTCCTGCCAATCCTGATAAGCCTTTTCTTTTATAAGCAATTCTTTGTGTCAACGCCGCCGGATATGGAAATGAACGAGAACGGAGTGACATGAGGTGGTCGAGAAATGATAATTGAGCAGCCCTTGATGTGGCTTCGGGATGAGATCCAAAGCATCATTGCCGACTGGTGTGAGGAAAAGAGGAGCGAGAACTACTGGCGGGAACCTCTCGTGGCGGTTGCCTCAGCGAGCGACCCGCTATTCGGGGACCTCCACCGGGTTATCGATCTGACCCATGCTATGCCGACGGATATCCTGCCGGGAGCCGAGTCTGTCATCGTGTTTTTCCTTCCTTTTCAGCAATGGCTTGGCAGAGAAAACGACCAGGCAGGGTTCCACGCAGCACGCGGTTGGGCCGCAAGCTATCTCGCCACGAATGAGCTCATTCAGACCATCAATGCTCATCTGAGAAGCCGAATCGAGGATGCCGGTTACCAGGCGGCGGTCACCCCGGCTACGCACAATTTCGATGAACGGAAGCTCATCAGCCGATGGTCGCATAAGCATCTGGCTTATATCGCAGGATTAGGAACCTTCGGCTGTAACCACCTGCTGATCACGGCATCCGGGTGTTGCGGACGCCTGGGAAGCCTCGTCACCAGCATGCCCCTGCCCCCGACCCCACGCCCTGATCAAGAATGGTGCCTGGAAAAAGCTGGAAGTGAGTGCTTTGCCTGTGTTTTGAAATGTTCTTATGAAGCTCTTTTCGAGAACCGTTACGACCGCCGGAAATGTTACGAGCAATGCCTGATTAACGATAGATATTATGCTGATCTCCCGCTGGTTGATGTCTGTGGGAAATGCGCCTGCGAGGTGCCGTGCAGCTACTGCATTCCCACTTCTGCTGCCGACAAGTAACCCTCTTAGTACAGCTCAGCACAATAAAGTGTCCAAAATCCGTGGCATGGGCTTCCAGCCCATGATTTTCACGGGCTGGAAGCCCATGCCACAAAAGGACCAAGTCGGACACTTATTTATGCGGCGCTGTACTTAGAGCTCGGCAAATACCTCCCGGAGGTGGCGCAACCAGACTTCAATAACCTCCGGGTATTCTGCCATACCGGTAAGGATGGCTTCACAGGACAATCCCTTTTCCGTCAGGATGGATTTCCAGCTCTCCGGGCTGTCCCCTGCCATGTCATTGCGGGCGTGGTCTCCGGCGACCGCCATAAGAGGAATCAGGTAGACCTTCCGGGCTTTCCGCTCGCTGATCTTGGGCAGGAGGTCTGCAAGCGAAGGGTATCCGTCGACGGTGGCCACAAAGACATTAGGATCCATGCCTTCAAAGAGATAATTCATGGCCGCATAAATGGCATCGGAAGGATGTTTCTCACTGCCGTGCCCCATGAAGAGAACGATGTCTTCGGGCTTTCTGCTCGAGGGGATCTTTTTCAACAACGCCGTGGCCACCTGCACCATGTCCTCATGGGAGGAGAGCAGCGGCCGCGCCACGGACACGCGATCGAGGCCTCCGCTCATTTGCGAGAACAGTTGAGCGTTCGTATGGAGGTCATGGAACTCGATCCCGGGAATCACGTGCAGCGAAAGCACGGCGACGCGGCCAAACCCTTCGTCCATTAACCTTGCCAGGGCCATTTC
>JADGQM010000082.1 GCA_017881795.1 Syntrophobacteraceae bacterium | reverse complement strand
ATTCCTTTTGTGAGTTCAGTCATCGAAACCACTCCCTTTGTCTGTTCTACTCTTATGGTGCTGCGAACCAGGACTACTCTCCAATTCGCTCATCAGTTTCCACAATCTCTCCCACCTCCTTTCGCTGAGTGCCGGCTTAAGTCTCGTTTGCAACTATAAATACATGTTATGGGCTTTATTGTCTTTTAGCAAGGATCAGACTACCAATTTCCAGCAGAGCATCAGGAATGGCCGGGCAGTTCACACCATTAAAGTTATATTGTATTATCAACTACTAGAAGAGGTTGAACGCATTTGCATATAAGCGTTTGATGCATTAAGATCACGCCGCAGGGTAGGGATTTATTTGACCTCTTCGTTCGGTTGCGACTGCGGGGCGAGATCCGCTGGGTACTCTCTTTGGAGATAGTGAAGACCGATGACACGATTCGCATTCGAGCAAAACGAAATCCTCTTCGGGGAGGATCCCACACCTGGGATTGTCGCTGTGGAGTCAGTTTCCAGCAACATGATGCGGCTCTTCCTGCGCCAGTCGGGGCAGTTGGCGCAACGGGACGAGACCTTCACGCCCTTCCTGCTCATCGAGGAAGCACGACTCCTTCAGGATTTCAAAGAATCTTACCGAGTGGAGCCGCTCGCCTCATCAAATGCGTTCAAGTTTTTGGTCCTGTTCGAGCACTGGGGAGTCCTCGAAAAGGCTCGGGACCATTTGCGCAAAATCACCGGAGCGTCAGCCTCTTCGCCTGCTACGCCTTATCTCTATCTTGCCGATCCTGTACATCAGTATCTCCTGCTCAGTGGCAGGACCTTCTTCAAGGGCATGGCCTTCAAGGACCTCCATCGTCTCGCCATCGATATCGAAACCGGGTGCGCCCCGGGATTTGAGTTTTCAAATCCCCAAAGAGAGGAGGACCGCATCCTCTCGATTGCTGTGATGGATAATCGCGGCTATGCAGAAGTCCTGTTTGGCAACGACATGAGTGAAAAGCAGATGCTCCGGACCCTGGGCGAGAAGATCACGCAGCTCGACCCTGACGTTGTGGAAGGTCACAACCTGTTCAATTTCGATCTTGAATATATCGTTGCCCGGGCCAGGATGCATGGCGTAAAGCTACACTGGGGGCGAGACGGCAGCCAGCCGAGGATCCGCAAATCCCGCTTCACGGTGGCCGAGCGCATCATTGATTTTACGCGCGTGGATATCTTTGGCCGGCACGTCGTGGATACCATGTTCCTGCTGCAATACTACGATGTCACCGCCCGCGAATTGGAGAGCTATGGGCTGAAATCCGCAGCGCTTCATTTTGGCTTGACCGATGAGGACCGGACTTATGTCGATGGGGATAAGATTCAGTGGACTTATGAGCATGATCCCGACGCCCTGAAGCGATACAACCTGGATGATGTGAGGGAAACGCTGGCGCTCTCTGAGCTGCTCGGGTATCCGTTTTTCCTGCAGGCCCAAATCTTCCCCTTTTCCTACCAGAACATTTTCGTAAGGGGCAACGCCACCAAGATTAACGCGCTGTTCCTGCGGGAGTACCTCCGAAGGCGAACCTCCATTCCACAGCCCATGGCCCGGGGAGATTTTGAGGGGGGCTACACGGATGTATTCGTCGAAGGAGTGGTGAAGAACGTGGTTCACTGCGACGTGGCGTCACTTTACCCATCGGTCATGCTGTCTTTCAGCCTGAAACCGGCAGGAGACAGTCTAAACATCTTCCTGCCCCTGCTCCGTGATTTGCGTGCCTTTCGCCTGGAAGCCAAGAGGAAGGCTCATGAAGTGACCTCAGCCCACGACCGGGAATACTTCCAGGCGCTGCAGCAGACCTTTAAAATTCTGATCAATTCCTTCTATGGTTATCTCGGGACCACGCTGCATCATTTTTCCGATCCGGGATTGGCGGCCGAGGTCACGCGCCGGGGGCGAGAGATTATCCGCAAAATGTTGGAGTGGCTGAAAAATGAAGGAGCGACACCGGTCGAGATTGACACCGATGGGATTTACTTTGTGCCGCCTCCCGGAGTTGCCACGGAAGAGCAGGCCGGACTGCTGGTTGCGCGGCTTTCCCAGAGCCTTCGGGAAGGCATCGAGGTGGAGATGGATGGGCGCTATGCATCCATGTTCTCATATAAGAAAAAGAACTACGCCCTGCTCGATGCGTCTGGAATTGTCACCATTAGAGGAAGCGGGCTCCGTTCCCGGGGAATAGAAAAATACCTGCGGGAATTTCTTGCGGCCATGATCCGATTGCTCCTCGAAGGACGAGGAGAGGAAGCCAACCAGCTCTACCAGGGCTTTAACGAGCGGTTGAAGCAGCACCAGATGGACATTGCCTTGCTGGCAAAAACCGAAACGCTCACTGAATCTCCCGAGAACTATCAGCAGAAAATCAAGGCCAAGAAGCGCAACCGGGCGGCGGCTTACGAGCTTGCCCTTGGCTCTGGACGGGACTTTCGGGCCGGGGACCAAGTTTCCTATTATGTAACGGGAAGCGACAAGAAAGTGCGCGTTTTTGAGAATTGTAAATTTGCTTCCAGCTATGATTCAGGTCATCCGGATGAAAATGTCACGTATTATCAGGCCAAACTGCTCGATCTGGTGAAGAAGTTCCAGGAGTTTCTGCCCGCCAAACTTTAGGCCCATGAGGCAGTGTCAAAGGAGGCGGGTATTGGCCGGCCTGCCGGGTTACAGAGGCAGGCCACTTTTGGGAGTCAACTTAAACGTAGAAAGGAGGGGAAAGACCGGCGCTTCGATCACTCGCGGCATGTTGAGAGCAACCGTGCGGGCCGTCTGCAGAAGGGCATTGAGCCGAGGGGGCTCGTCATTGAACACGAAAGGAGGAGTATCACGATGAAAGGAAAGTTGGTTGTTTTGCTAATGGCGGCCACACTGCTGCTGCCCAGTTTGGCGAGAGCAGTGACGGAAGAGGACTTCAAGGTTAAGACCACCCAGAACCTGATTAATTTATGTACCGTTTCCGCAGAAGATCCGCTCCGGGAGAAAGCCATTCACTTCTGTCATGGTTATCTCGTAGGGGCTTACGACTATCATGTGGCTGAGAATTCGGGGCCCGACGGCAAGCTCCTGGTCTGTCCACCCGATCCGGCGCCGACAAGGAATGCTGCAATTGATATGTTCATCGAGTGGGCCAAGGCGCATCCGCAGTACATGAGTGAGAAACCCGTCGAGACGGAGTTCCGGTTCCTTACAGAAAAGTGGCCGTGCAAGAAATAACCCAGCAAAATGCAAAGGAGCAATCCATGATGAAGATTATGATGGCGTGCATTTTAGTTATCAGCTTGGCGCTCGCCGGATGCGCGGGAATGTCGTCAACCCAGCAGCGGACCTTGAGTGGTGGCGCCATGGGCGCCGCCGGGGGGGCCGTGATCGGGGCTATTGCGGGTAACGCCGCCATGGGCGCCGCCATTGGCGGCGCCGCCGGATTGGCTGGCGGTTATCTCTACGACAAGTCCAAACAATCCCAGGAGCAGTCCTACCAACGCGGTTACCAACAGGGCAAACAAGGTTACTAGTCAGAAGATATCCAGGAGTAAGGAGGGAGGGCAATGCTGGCGAATTAAGGGATTGAGGGATTTAGGAATTGAGGAATTCTGACGGCGCAAGCTAGAGATTGTCCTGGTTGTGCAAATCCAATCCTTGAATTCCTCAATCCTGAATTGTTGATTCAACAACATTGAGTGGGAAGGGGCCCGGGCATGGCCGATCCAGTCGCGAAACAAAGAGATGGAGGAGAGCTTGTGAGCAGTCAGGCTCCCACCTCACGAGACGTCACGCGCACGACCCTGGCGGTGCTTTTCATCGGCGCCCTCATCGCTGCGAGCTTCTGGATCGTCCGCCCCTTCCTCACCTCGTTTGTCTGGGCCACCATGATCGTCGTAGCCACCTGGCCGGTCTTGCTGATCCTCCAGGTGCGGCTTTGGGGCAGACGTGGGCTTGCCATCCTGGTGATGACGGTGGCCCTGCTGCTGATCCTTGTCGTACCGTTTTGGCTTGCCGTTGACACCATCCTCGAACGAACCGATGACATCATCGCCGGGGTCAAGTCTCTGGCCACCTTTTCCGTTCCCCCTCCACCAGAGTGGCTTGACAGGGTCCCGATCTTCGGCGCGAAGATTGCCGACCACTGGCGGCAACTGGCCAGCCTTCATGCGGGAGAACTGTCGGCTCGACTGGTTCCCTATGCAGGTCAGGCAGCGGGGTGGTTTGCGGCTCAGGCAGGCAGCGTCGGCATGATGATTCTTCATTTCCTGCTGACGGTGATCATTGCGGCAATCCTGTACGCCAACGGCGAGATGGCAGCAGCAGGGGTTCGACGCTTCGCCCACCGCCTGGCTGGAGAGCAAGGGGAGGATGCCGCCGTGCTCTCAGGAAAGGCGATCCGAGGCGTGGCTCTCGGAGTTGGGCTTACCGCCTTCATCCAGGCGGTGCTCTCCGGTATCGGGATGGGTATTGCCGGCGTGCCCGCAGCGGCTTTGCTTACAGCGATCATTTTTATGCTCTGTTTAGCTCAAATCGGCCCAATGCCGGTCCTGATCCTTGCGGTGATCTGGCTCTACTGGAAAATTGGGACCCTCTGGGGAACGGTCCTGCTCATCTGGTCACTCCTCGTCGGCGCTAGCGACAATTTCATTCGCCCGGTCCTCATCAGGAAAGGCGCCGACCTGCCGTTGCTGCTGATCTTTGCCGGGGTCATCGGCGGCCTGGTGGCGTTTGGCATTATTGGGATTTTCATCGGGCCCGTGGTCCTGGCAGTCAGCCATACCCTGCTGAAAGCATGGGTGTCCGCTGGAGAAGAGGAAGCGGGGCAGACCTCTGCCGAACAATCGGATGACGACTGCCTCAAACAAGACTTTTCGGTATGATTCGTGCGAAATCGGTAATACTATTTTCGTTGCTGTGTTCGGCAGGTGCACCGTCCTTTGCCCTGGCATCGGACCCTGGGTACGGGCATGGCGGAGTAAACCTGGGGGAGGCGCTCCCTCTCTTTAGCGGGGCGCCCTTTGCGGGAATGCTCCTCTCTATTGCCCTAATGCCTCTCTTCACCCCAAAATTCTGGCATCATCATTTCGGCAAGGTCGCTGCCTTCTGGGCGGCGGCGACCGGGGTCCCCATGGTGCTGGCCTACGGCGGACCTGGGGTCTATGAAATCTATCACGTCATGATGGTGGACTACGTGCCGTTCATTCTCCTCCTTTGGGCGCTTTATACAGTCTCGGGAGGGATACTTCTCCGGGGGACGCTCAGAGGGACTCCGGCGGTGAACAGCCTCATGCTCCTCATCGGTACGGCCCTGGCGTCGTGGATGGGCACTACAGGAGCGGCGATGCTCATGATACGGCCGTTTCTGCGGGCCAACAACTACCGGAAGAACCGGAGCTTCATGGTGGTCTTTTTCATTTTCCTGGTGGCAAATATCGGTGGTTCCCTAACGCCGCTGGGAGATCCACCTCTGTTCTTGGGATTCCTCCATGGCGTCCCCTTCACCTGGACCTTCAACCTCCTCCCGGTGATGTTGACCGTGGTTGCGATCGTGCTGGGTATATATTTCGTCATGGACCTGGTTATGTATAAAAGGGAGGGGGCAACGGCGCCGGTCGAAGCAGGAAACAAGGATTCTCTGCGCGTGGACGGGTCGCTCAATTTTCTGTATCTGGCAGGTATTGTGGGCGCGGTTCTGATGAGTGGTGTGTTTGACCGGGGTTCGATCAATATTTTCGGTGCGCACCGTGCGGTCGCAGATCTGGTCCGTGATGGCATCCTGGTCCTCATGGGCATCCTCTCGCTCATGACGACGGCAACGAAGGTCAGGGACGACAATGATTTCACCTGGACCCCGATGCTGGAAGTCAGCTATCTGTTCGCGGGAATATTTATCAGCATGGTGCCGTGCCTCCTCATCCTGAAGGCGGGCTCAAAGGGAGCCGCCGCTTTTCTCATTGAGGGGGTGAGGGAGCCGGCGCACTTTTTCTGGGCATCCGGAATTCTTTCGAGCTTTTTGGATAACGCCCCAACCTATTTGACCTTCTTTAGCGCTGCGCTCGGAAGGTTCTATCCAGGCATGCCGGAGTCGCTTGCTGTTCCGAAGCTCCTTGCCGAAAACGCCATCTTCCTCAAGGCCATCTCGTGCGGATCGGTATTTATGGGAGCCAACAGCTACATCGGCAATGCGCCCAACTTTATGGTAAGATCCATCGCTGAGGAGGCGGGGACGCCGATGCCAAGCTTCTTCGGATATATGATCAAATATTCGATTCCCATACTGTGCACAACGTTCGCCCTCGTCACCCTGATCTTCTTCCGCTGGTAGGGATGAAACTTCCATGAGCATAACAAAAATCCTGTTTGCCACGAAATTCAGTGAGTTGAACCTCGATGCGATCAAGTCCCTCCTTGACCTCAAGCAGGCAGGGATGGAAGAAATTATTCTGACCCATATCATCCCGCGCGACGAGGTGGCGTTTGTACCGTTCGGGGGCTACCTCAAGGATGAAGAGGAACGACTGCGGGAGGAGGCGAGGATTCGCTTTGAAGATTGGCAGGATGATATCGGGAAGGCGGGAGTGGGGGTGAAGGTCTTCATCGAGGTGGGAGATCCCGCGCCGGAGATCATGAAGATTGCGGAAGCGGAGGAAGTAGATCTGATCGTGAGCGGCATAACCGAGAGAACCGATCTGGAAAAGCTCTGGGTGGGCTCTCACACGCTCGAGTTGTTGCGGCGGAGCACGAGCATTCCGGTCCTCGTGAGCAAATACATGGTATCCTGTGATATCAATGGAGAGTGCGTCAGACGTCGGAATGAGCATCCCTTCCACAGGCCGCTGTTTGCAGCGGACTGGTCACCGCCTTCGGAGCATGCGCTTCAGTTTATCATCGCGCTTCAGGGCGCGGTGCGGAAGGTGGACGTTGCTCATGTCATTGCGCTAAAGGCATCCAGCGACCACGATCACCCGGAATGGAAACAAGTTGAAGCGGAAAGCAGGGATCGTTTGAATTATTACTGCGATCTCTTGCGCCAGGCCGGGATCGAGGCTGAACCGCATCTCGCGGCGGGCCATACCGCGTCTGAAATCCTGCGACTCAGCGGCGAACTGAGCTCCACCATGACGATTCTGGGCACCACCGGAAAGGACCGTGTCCACGCCTTTTTTCTTGGCAGTTTATCCCAGCACATAGCAGAAACTTCCGATGTTCCAACTCTGTTGATACCCTAAAGCAAGGCAACGGGTAAGGCGCTGACAAACTGAAGATGCTGTTCAGTCTGACAGGTGAGCCCGATCCTTGCTGTGCAGTTTTTGTGTCATCACCCGACAGTCGTTCCCGCTCGATGACGTCCTATTGTTTCCCAATGACCGCATTCAGGACAGCTTTTGTGCCATCACCCGACAGTCGTTCCAGTTCGATGACCTGGCACGGGCGGCGTTGCTCGATGTCGAGGCGGCGATGAACGATTGCCGCGAAAATGCCGGCACTGGCGTGCGTGGGGCATTGGTGTCTGCGCAAGCTCCGTCAACCGAACGGCGGACATCCGCTTTGGGATTGACCCTGCGAATGCCCGGTGCCTCTGTGCCTTTGCACGAGTCAGAGTGTTTGGTTTTATTCAGGTGGCACTTTGAATCACGATCAGTATAATCGCGATTATACTAATTACGATTATACTGAATGCCGGTGAGTGCATGAGGGTGAACGATGGATTTTATCAACTGCAAGGAAGAGTTTGTTTTTCTCGAACGCTTATTGGTTGCGGCCGGTAGCCTGGCCTTTCTCGCGGGCATCTTACCATCGCTTAAAAGAACGCTGGCTTTCTCCAGATGCCTTTCCGAAGACGATGCCCTCGATGCTTATGTCCTCGTCCAAGTCGGGCCAATGAATGCCCTCTCCCTTCCCAATAAAACGCCACCTATTTCGTTCCTCTGGTGCACCGTGCAGGAGCCTCGGCAACCATGCAAGAGGAGCGGTTAAATTTGGGGCGGCGAAGCACTTCGTCCAATTCGTCAATGGTAGCAGCAGATGCCAGGACAATCCCGTGGGCAAATGCGAGATCGACCGCTTGCCGAGGAATCGACCACGGTAACAATACGGCGCTGACGATGATACTGGTGTCCAGGACGAAGCGAGAATCACTCGTCATGGAGGAGTGCCTCCAGGATCTCAGGGGTCAAGCCGCGTGCCTCAGCCTTGGCTCCAATCTCGTCCATGATCTCAACAAGCGAACCTGTCGGCAGTTCAGCCAATTCGCGCAGGCGCAGACGAAGCATGAGTTGGATCTTCTTTTGGTCATCCGGTGATGCCGTGTGATACACGCGTGCAGTCTCGGCATCGATGGGTATTGTGATAACAGCCTCTGACATTGTGTATTCCTTCTACCTCTTCTCTTATTTCCCTGTCTGTTTGCTTCCATTATAGCTCAAGCCATGAGCATAGTACACGGATCGCTGATGCGTGTGAGGGGGTCGCCGTAGCCGTAAGACCGCCGGTTACCCGACCGCCCCGGCATAGACAAGAGTCAAAGCGTGGGGTTGATTATTCCACCCAGAGGAACATCATTGCGCAAGGGATACGTAAGCCCGTTCTCCACGTACCCGGTTCTCGACCATTTCTGAAGACGAGCCCTATCCATGGGAATGTCTTTGAGCATACATGCAAACAGGGTGTTATCAGAGCATCCCTGGATATCCTCTTCGAGCACCCATGTGGCCGAATTGGGCTTGGAGAGAGCATTGAATTCAGCCGCCACAACGTCGGCGCGCCATCTGCCTTCCCGAAAACTGTAAGAGTTGCGATCGGCTGTCGTTTCGGCCATTGGCGCCAGTGCCGGCTTATGGGTCGCCTGCTGTGACCGGTCACACTTGGCGGAAATCGATAGATTCCACAGTTCCCCGTTCTTCACAGTGCCATCTTTGAGTGCACCAGCCCTACGGGCCGTCATTTGCTTTCTCATCCCTCAAGGTTTTTCTAGTTCTCTCGCGACGAGACACCAGTTGGAGGTCTGTACGCTCATTCACCGCGGTGGAAGCTCACCGGGTTTGGCGTTGAGCCATATTTCATACTCTGTTTGAGAGGTTCGCTGGATATCCACAGATGCCGACTACTCTTTTCAACTACCCGTGCGCCATCTTTCTCGATCTCCGGCCAAATCTCTACGCATTCGACCACATGAATGGTCTCTATCTTTTTCCCATTCGCTCCAAAGCAATACTCTATGTCATTCGACCATCTGAAATGCTGCCTTCTGTTGCCCCATGTGTGGGCATACCGATTCTTGGGCTCGAGCTCGCTTATGGCTTCGAATTCCCCATGGACGCTCAGTAAACTTGCAGGTAAAGGCAATCCGCCGCACATCCTTCCGGCAACACGTACACAGGTATTCGCTGTATCCTCCCTCTTCCTTTCCACACCCCAACATCTTTTGCACCACCTCTTCGTAATAGCCTCCTGCATACGACTGATGGTGCTCTTTGAACTCGTTCCAATGATCCTCGAATATCTGACGGAAGGTGTCCCGATCAATCGCTTCTACCCTCTCCTCCTATTCTCGCTCCACCTACCTTTCTATCATGACTCCAATTGATTTCATTGAGGAAAAATGCAAATTCCTATACTATCGAGGTAGAGGACTCCCGCAAGAAAGGTCAATTTATTGCGTATAGAACCTACGAAGACAAGAGGACAAAAGAGGATTATCGTATCATTTGGGTCCACAGCAGTGGAAAAGAAAAAGATGACGGAAGACAGCAGCAGGGATTGAGCGCGCCCCAGAACCGGTACGAGAGCTTCACAGGAAGCTGTTTTCCTTGGAGAGTTGTTAGTGGAACGAGCACTCGATTAGATTTTGACGAACCCTGGGGCTTCCCAGGGAATCGGACTACTCGCACTCGATGAGCTCGACCTTTGTCGTGCCCATTACCGTTACGCTCTTGTCCGCCTGGTCCGATCCGAGGACCGTCACGCCGTCAGAGGCCGATGCCAGGTGGGCCTTGCAATGGGCTCTAATTCGGAGCTCTCCCATCACATTGACATTGGAGCGGAAGCAATACCACCCGTTCGGGTTCATGAGTTCAATAGTGGTGCCGCCCAGAACGTTGACACCCGGATTGACCAGTACGAGCGTGGGCGTTTCGGTGCGTTCGGTGTCGGCCGTGTTTTGCCCGATCCCGAACACCTTCACCGAAGTTGCCAGAGTCTTGAACCTGGGATTGTTGCCGAAAGGGTGATTCCCCCAAGCTCGCAGGCAACTTTCGATGGAACTCTCGCCATCTTCCGCGTAAGCGACACCGATCATCATCAGCGCCGAACAAACGGTGAGACAGGTAATCAGCAGCTTCGCACTTTTCATGAGCTTTGTGCTTTTCATGGTTTCCTCGATGGTGTTTCGGATTCGTTTGCCAATCATACCAGGTGATAAGGTGATAAGAGATCGCTCTTTGGAAGTTTTTGCATAGCACCCGTCATGGATGACGTCAAGGACATTTCGTGCCTATTTTTGGGGCAAAGGCTGAAAGAAATCATCAACGTGTATCATGATATTCGGGGAACGAAACGACGAAACGCGGTTCGACTGTAACTTCTCATTAAGTGCGGCTGTACGAACCTTCCTGCAACCTCATGATAACTATTTGACATTACAGGACCAGCTTTCGAAAAATGGGATCATTTTGCGGCACGTAGCGGGTCACACCTCTTCGCCCAAGCGTTAGCTCGGCTGATGTCGATTAGCCCGAGTCCATAATCCTTGCGCGCCCACGATTTCAGAGGTATCTTGGGGGTTGAAACGAACGAGGACCGCCTAGTACAGATCGGCACAATAAAGTGACCGCAAGCTTGACGTGTCTTCCGGTGACAACCGGAATCCAGAAAAACTACCTGGATACCGGCTTTGCCGATATGACAAGCCGAATACGGGCACCCTTTTATGCAGGTCGGTACTTAGTGCGAGCCGTGCCTCAATCAAGAGAATAAAGAGCCGAGCATGCGTTCGGCTTTGAACGGAGCTCGTCGAACAGGGTGGGCTTGTGTTGCTTGCGGACAGGCGTCAGTCACGACTGGCAATGGCTTTGTTTCCAATGATCAACCCAATGCTACGAAAGGAGAGAGGATGGTTCTGAAACGGGTTTTGGTTTTCATGTTGCTGGTGTGTCTTGCGTTGGCTTCGCCCTGTATGGCGCAGCAGCGGGACGCAAAAGTGAATGCTGACATCAAGGCTTTGGTGGAACAACACAACAAGGCCTTCAGCGCGCAGGATCTCAAGGGGGTGATGGATCTGTATTCATCGGATCCAAACACCGTGCTCATGGGCACCGGACCCGGCGAGAGCTATGTGGGAGATGAAGCCATCGGAGGAGCCTACGATCAATTCTTCTCCAGGTTTGCCGCCAACACCCTGACTTTCAAGTATGACTGGGTTTCTGTCGGTTCCAGGGGCACCGTCGCCTGGTTCGCCGTCACGACCACGATTGAGGGCACTGTGAATAACGAGAAAAAGGAGCGGGTATTCAACATGTCCGGCGCTCTGGAAAACGTGAAAGGCAAATGGCGAATTGTGAGCCTGCACTTTTCCCGACTGGGTGCTGAGCAGCAAAAATGAAATGGCGCGAATCCGGCTCCGAGGAATGAACGCGTTCGGTTTGTGTCGGAGAACCGAAGATCGTATTTCACGGCACTTTGGATGGATTCATTCGAAAAGACAAATGGAGGCTGACAAGTATGGATGAGGATCTCAAAACGCAACAGAATGATGAAAACGTCCCTAACGAAGCAGAATTGATGGACCGCAGGGGTTTCCTCCTCGCTCTCAGGAAATGGTCGTTGGTCGTCATCGGAGGCGCCCTCCTGGGAAGCGCATTGCTGGGCTCAGATCGAGATGCCCATGCAGCAGCTTGGGCCAACCGTGCAGGCGGCGGCGGTGGTTGGGCCAACCGGGCCGGCGGTGGCGGTGCCGTCGTTGCACCCGGTGGTGGTGCGTGGGCCAACCGGGCCGGCGGTGGCGGCGCCTGGGCCAATCGCGGTGCTGCCTGGGCCAATCGAGGAGGGTCCTGGGTGAACCGCTTCTAGCACTACAACGAGACTTTGATGAAGTTCCATGCCGTGTGGGGGCAGGCTTTCCAGCCTGCCATCCCGAACTGGCCAAAAGGCAGGCTGGAAAGCCTGCCCCACAAACCAAAGTTCTCCCCAAGGGTGTTCTTTCACGTTAATTCGCGATGACCCGAATCTGCTTACAGGATGAACGGCCTTGATCGATTCTCTCGTCTACAACATACCTGCCGCCTTCGTCCACTCCTACCGCGGACGAAACCTGATCGTCCGTTCCCACGATCCGTCGGCGATCGTGGCAAGCCTGGCGGACGTCGATATTGAGTCCGTTTCCTATGTTCAAATCCTCTCCCCGGGTGGAGAAACTGCGAGCCTGATGCGGTGGAGACAAACCATCCCCGTGGACCTGGTGGTTCAGGATCCCCGAAGAGATCTTCCCCTGCTCTACGAGTACGCACCCCTGCTCGCCAGGCATCCGGTCAGAGTCACAGTCCCAGTCGTTCGAGGGTTCAGCAAAGTGGTGAAACTGGCGACTTCCTTGAACTTCGCCGTGAAATTGGAGGGCTCGCAGCCCGATCCGGCCCTCGTTGAAGAGCTGTCACAGGTCGTGCATTCCTATTTGCACCAGGAAACGGTCTCAGAGCCTATCGAATATTTCCACAGCCTGTTCCTGGCTTTTTATCGGGGAGACACCGTGACCCTCTGGGGCATACAGGAAGAAGACCCCTCCCGAAACCGCTTCATCACTGACACGGGGGAAGAAACCGTCTCCCACCGTTTTCCGGCGGTCCATCCGCATGGTGATGTCGCTTCTTTCGTGCGCGCTTTCCGGGACAGCGTCCTGGCCGAACCGGGCGAATGCTGCCGATGTGACTTCCTGGAGCACTGCTCCGGGTACTTCAAATGGCCCCGGAAGGATTACGGGTGTGATGGGGTGAAGGGCCTTCTTCAAACCATGAAGAAGGCCGCCGGGCAGTTGCGGGAGGACCTTGCCTCGTACCACTCCCCGAGTGGAGGGGAGCGCCCGTGACGGGAGACCCATACTCTCTCATCCTGCTGCCCACCCTGGCGTGCGATGCCGATTGCGACTACTGTTTCGAGCGCAAGTCGGGGCATCGTCTCACCCTCGATCAGCTATCCATCGTGGTCCACAAGGTCATGGACCACATGGAGGAAAACCATTTGGAGACCCTCTCCATTTACTGGCAGGGGGGTGAGGTCATGACGCTGCCGCCCGCGTGGTTTGAAGAAGCCAACGCAATCATTGGGAGGATTGCCGAAGAGCGGAAGAGGCGCGTCCTCCATTACCTCCAGTCCAATATGCTTGCCTACACCGAGAAATGGAACGGGGTGATCGCTGAGATGTTCGGCAACAGTGTGGGCACCTCCATGGATTATCCCAATCTCCACCGAAGGGTAAAAGGCGGCGGTCCAAGAGCATACGAAAGCATATGGACCCGCAACATACGGATGGCCAGAGACGCAGGAATCGAAGTCGGAGTCATTGCGATCCCCAATGAGAAGACTATCGAGCTGGGTGCAGAGCGCTTTTATTCCTATTTTGTCGAGGAGCTGGGAATCCGGGATTTTCAGATCAACACGCCGTTTCCAGGAGGAGCCTCGAACGCGGTGAAAAGGGGCTTCCCCCTGCACCTCGAGCCCCTGGCCCGGTTTCTTATTGAGCTCGCCGGTCTGTGGATGGACCGGGGGTTCACTCATGGGGTGAGGCTTGGCCCCTTCGACAAGCTTTTGCATTACTTCATTAACGGGAACAAGGACCTGCTTTGCATTTGGCGCGACAACTGCGTCAATGACTTTGTCTGCATCGACCCGAGAGGACATGTGGCTCAATGTGACTGCTGGGTGAGCAGCTATCC
>JADGQM010000081.1 GCA_017881795.1 Syntrophobacteraceae bacterium | reverse complement strand
AAACGGTCGTCACCCAGCAGCTATGGATGCTGGGCATACGGACGATTCCGGGGACGGAAGGCGCCATCAGGCCGGGCGAGTTCGACCGTCACGCGCGACAATACGGCTTGCCGCTCGTCGTACGTTTCGACCGCAGCGCAGCAGGATATGGGGTGCACTTGGTGAACGAGCCGGAGGAGTTCGACGAGATCGCAGACACGCACAGGAACATGCCCGCATGCGTCATGAAGTATATCGATGGCAAGAGCATGAGCATCAGCGCGGTGCGCACAAGAGACTGCACGATACTCAGTGACATCTCCATCCAGATCATAGGGCAGCCGGAATGCACGCCACACAAGTTCGGCTGGTGCGGCAACGACTTCAACATTACCCAAACCATATCAGATGAGGAGACAGCCCAGATCCGGCATATGGCGCTGCAGGTGGGCTCTTGGATACACCGCCTGGGATACCGCGGCATCTATGGCATCGATTTCATGTCGGATGGCAATACCGTCTTCTTCACCGAAATCAACCCGCGATTCCTCGGCACAAGCGCCCTCATGGTCGACAGGCAAGAAGAGATCGGCAAGCTGCCGATATCATTTTTCCACATCATCCCTTACCTCCCGAATATCTATCTGGACCAGGATGGCGTGGATCAATATAACCTGTGGCAAAAGCCGCTCAACGTTTCGCAAATTCTTCTACACAATGTGGGAGGTCGCCCGCTCACGCTGCACCATAATCTGATGCCGGGGAAGTACCTTTACGAAAATGACGAGTTGCAGTATATGGGCCCCGCTCAGAACTTGAGCGATACGACGAGATCGTCATCACCGGAGAGATCCCGGTTGACGAGACGATCGTTCCCCCGATTTCTGACGAACTCTGTAAAATTCTGACCTATGAGCAAGTGCTCGACAAGACGGGCAAGCGACTGACCCCTTGGGCGCAAGCGCTTGCGAAGAAGGTATACTCCACGCTAGTGAACGATGAACCACATGGCGTTCAATGAAACAGCATCTGATACAAGGGCATCCCTAATGACGCAAACGGATGCGATGGAACCAGCGCGACTCGCCGAAAGCATCTCGGCATTCGATGCGAAGCTCCGCGAGACGCGGGCGTATGCGACAGAGGACCCTATCGATGTCTCCCTTCTCCCGCAGATGCTCTCGCAGGAGGAGCACGCGCGCACGAGTCATGTCTGCAAGAGCGTGATCGAGACTGCCTTTGCTGTCTTGGCGGATTACCTGTCGGATCGGGCGCGGCCGCCGAAGCTTCCGTTCAACGACCTGTTGCTCTCTCTGCCACGACCGAAGCGCGACCTCATCGGCAACGTGCGGATGGACTTCTTGCCTCGCGACGGAAAGCTGTCGCTCATCGAACTCAACTTCGTGAATGTAAGTGGGATAGAGTACGCCACCCAGGCAGCAAGTTGCCTGCAGAAGGTGGTAGGGGAGTATGCGCGGTGCGACGTGCTCCGTCCCGTGCACGCGATGAAGCGACGGCTCCTTGAAGATGATGTTTCATCGCTGCTCATCCTCACCAAAGACAACCCAAATCCGAATTCGAAGAACGACTGGGAGATGATCGCCGAACGCCTCGCTCCCGAGATACATGCGACCGCGATCCCCAGAGCAAGATACCACGACCTGCGGTTCAGGGATCGCTTGCCATATCTGGACGGCGTGGTTTACGACGCAGTCTATCTGCGCACACTTGATGGGCCGGAGACCATCGGACAGGATCTGCTATTCTGCAAGAGGCTCCTGTCAAGCAATGCCATCATCTACGACAATCCGCAGACGATGCTGCTGGAAGACAAGGATCTGCGCGTCATCTCCGAGAGGAATTCTGCGCTGCAGGAATATCTGCCAAAAATCTACGATCCGCATGCTGTGCCCGCCGTCATCGACATCAAGGATCTTGTGCTGAAGGTGCGCGATGCGCATTCCGGAAAAGGCGTCTTCTTCAATCCTGAGCATGTGAATATCCCTGGAGCCATTTTGCAAGAGAAAATCCTGGCGGACAGTCGATACGTCGTCACGGTGCAGGGCAATAAGGGTCACGCGACGGCAGACCTTGCGGTGCATTGCTCATACCGGTATGACCTGCACCGCAGGACGCTTAAGAGATTCGAGATTGGCGGGTACTTCTCAAGATTCTCGCTCACAGGACCGGTCGTGAACCTTTGCCAGGGCGGCGGCATCATCCCCGTGCTCGTGCAAAGAGACGGGGGCGTTCAACAAGACGATGAGAAACTGACTGAGACCTATCAAGGAAGCTGATGCGAAACCTGCACATCACCTGTATCGGCTACCTGAAAAGACCCTTCTCGTTCTATGATATCGACGACGAGGTGCTGGCCAAAGGTCTGCAAGCGCGAGGGCACGATGTCTCGCTCTGCGACTGGAATGACATCACCCCGACATTGCGCGCAACACGACGCTACGACACCTCGGGGAAGGAGTTTTTGTCGCTGCCGCTCGATCGCGCTGACGCGCTGCTGTTCCTCGAATCGCCGTTCCGCGGCTCGCCGTGGGCTAGCCGGGAAAGTGTCTATGCACTCTTGCGAACGATCGCACAAGAAGGCATTCCTTCAGTGAACCCGGTATCGTCGTTTTTCGAGCATCCGGACAAGCGATACTGCCTTTCGCTGCAAGGGAAGCTCCCGCTCCCCAAGACGTTCCTCGCCACCGAGCCTCTCGAAGAGAAGCTGGCGGTGCTGGGTGACAAAATCATCTTGAAACCTGTCGATGGCGGCGGTGGGTACGGCGTAGAGCTCCTGGACAATGACTTGGCGAAGGTACGCGCAAGATTGAGCGGGGAACAGCTGCTGCAGGACTTCATTCTCGATATCACGCAAGGGGAACGATCGCTCTTCTTCTTCGACAAGCAATTCACCTACGCGATCATCAAGCGACCGCGACCAGGGGAATACAAGAGCAATGAGCTGCACTGCGAGAGCGTCGAGGAATACCTGCCGACCTCGCGAGAGATCGCGATCGGCGAAAAGGCAGTGCGCGCGATGGCGACAACCGCGCAGGTGCAGCGCGTCGACATGACCCCAACAACGATCATGGAGATCACGCAAGACTGCCCGGGAACCTATACGACTTATATCTGCGAACAGACGCGGCAACGTCTTATCGACGAGTTTGAGAAGCTTCTGAGACGGGCATGTGAAGAGTGATGAATGCGTGGTTCAAAGAACGAGAAAACCTGGAACCACTGCGGACGCGCCGGGATTTGAACCCGGAGCCTCAGCCTTGCGAAGGCTCCTTCATAACGGATTAGACCACTGAAATGGAATGCGGTACGACTCTTCCTGGAATCATCAGGGAGCGAAGTATCTGTCAATCTAGGAACAAATTCGGTGTAAATAAGAGGGGGTATTGCCCGGCGCATTCGTGAAATGCCGGGCGTGAGGTTGAATAGAAAAAGAGGGGTGAGTATTTGACTATGAACGATATACCCGAATACCTCGACGGCCTTCCCAACATCTCTGGCGTGGAGCAGCTCTGTGCAGAGGCTATACAAGCCAAACAGGGGAAGACAATTTATCTGCAGGAGAGCGGCATAGATTTTGGGAGCATCCGGAGCGCATGCGCCATCGCGCTGCACATGCACCAGCCGCTCATTCCGGCGGGTGGCAGCTATCTCCGCACTGCGGAAATTATTAGCAACCTGAAGTACATGATGGACAACCAGCAGATCGGGGACAACCACAACGCGCCGGTCTTTTTGTGGTGCTACAAGCGGATGGGCGAGTTCATTCCCCAGCTGATGAACGAAGGCAAGCAGCCCCGCGTGATGCTGGAATATTCCGGGACCCTGCTGCACGGCCTGCGAAAGATGGGGGCACACGAGGTATTCGACAGTCTCAAAACGATCACCCTGAACCCTAACTACCGGCATGCAGTGGAATGGTTGGGCGCTCCTTGGGGGCATGCCGTTGCTCCTTCCACTCCTGCTCAGGATTACCGCCTGCATGTCAAAGCCTGGCAAAATCACTTTGCGGCAATCTTCGGCTTCGATGCCCTTGGCCGCGTGCGCGGGTTCTCTCCCTCAGAGATGGCCCTTCCAAATCACCCCGATGTGGCCTACGAATTTGTAAAGACATTGAAAGACTGCGGCTACCAGTGGGTCCTTGTCCAAGAGCATTCTGTTGAGCGGCCTGAGAACGGCTGGGGGCCGGAGCGCAAGCATATTCCGCATCGCCTCGTTTGCCGCAACTCCCGAGGCGAAACCGAGAGCATCATTGCCATAATCAAGACGCAGGGGAGCGACACCAAACTCATCGGCCAGATGCAGCCGTACTACGAAGCCAAAGGACTTTCCCGCCTGGAACTGGCCGGAAAACAGGTCCCTCAGCTTGTAACTCAGATCGCTGACGGCGAGAACGGCGGTGTGATGATGAACGAGTTCCCGCCCAAGTACATGGAGGTCATTGGCGAGTCTTCAGGATCGGATGTGCCCATAGTGAACGTCACAGAGTACCTGGAGTATCTCTTCTCGCTTGGCATGGAGGAGAAGGATCTTCCCGCGCTTCAGCCCATTCTGCAATTTCGCATCTGGGAACGCGTCAAACCAGGGGACGGCCCGGAGAAGATGGAGCAGGCTATCGAAGAACTCAGAAAGGAGGACCATCGGTTCAACATGGAAGGGGGCAGTTGGACGAACAATCTCTCCTGGGTGCGCGGCTACCAAAATGTGTTGGACCCGATGCAAAATGTCAGTTCACTCTTCTTCGAAAAAGTATTGAGGCAAAACATCTCTCCCAGTGAACACCGGTATCGCAATGCGCTGTTTCATCTGCTGACCTCGCAAACGAGCTGCTATCGGTACTGGGGCCAAGGGTTGTGGACCGACTATGCCCGGGAGATCTGCCGGCGGGCACAGGAGATTCTATCCCACGACTTTTAGATGAACGTAGAAACCCACGCGTTATGCGCGTGGTCATGTGGACTGGCTATGCGGGTCCCGAATGGGCATGGCCAAAGGCCGATGTACCCCACAATGCGTGTCATAGATTTGCTGTACTCCAGCGGACTAGGCCGAAGTATCAAAATGCTGTGCAACCCAGACAGTGAGTTGGAGATTAAAAGTCCTTGTCCAAAGCCCCTCTATGGGGATGTTGTCTTCAAAGCTCCCCTATGGGTGGGGTTGTTTACTGACACAGCAGGCTATCATCACCTGCCAATAGAAAATTCGATATCTCCTATATGTGGACCAGATCCTTGTCCGAGTCATCAGCAGATCCATCTCATAGGGTTACAAAGGCCCCCTGCGGGAAAACCTTTGTAAGGTGACCTCAAGGGTGAGAGTTGGACAATCTTCCAAAGCAAGTAAATTGACAACTTGACACCTCGCGATCCTTGAGGGCAGGGATCGTCTGGTGGCGATATCGTTTTTGAATCTTGAACTTTTAGCGATTTGGTTTTTGGTTCTTCAAGGCAGCTGTCGTCACTTTATGCAGTTTGATTAAACACCGTGTCAGGCCTCACATCGTGTTCGATGATCATTCGGGAGAAGCCGTCTTCCACGGGAATGAGCTTGTCCATAGCCCCAGCCAACAACAAAGAGGTTCGTTGCGTCGCACTGCCACAGTTCATCGGGACTCGTGGTCTTATGCCTCCATTGCTTCTGTGCCGGCATCTCCACAAGAGGCCTCGGATAGAAAAAACCATTGTCCTTCAGAATACGGTATATCATGGATTACTATATCGAGAAGTCTTCCTCGTCCGTTATTTTCACCGCCAGTAGCGTCGCCGACAACTCCGGATGAAGACGGGCAACCTCAAGCACTCTCTCCATTTCGGCAGCGGTCAGCCGGTTCCATATCCTCCGCTCTTACCTCACTTTCTTAAAACACTGTATCCCTTCCTCCTCACGTAGAGGAATGGGGGACGTCGTTGAAAATTAATAGCGGAACACAGCAGCTAACGCTTCGTCATCAGGCATTTTTTCCGGCTCGACCATATAAACTGTTCCTCCGTTCAAGAGCGTTTGAATCGCAGCGGACTCCAATAAGTCCTCGTCGCCAGTCTTCTCTTTCTTGTGTAAGTGGATCTCATCCGTGCTCGGATCAAAGGTGCCCCACTGCTGAATATCAGGGACGACAAACAATAATTCGATCCGTCCATGATATGCCGCTGGAATAGTTCTTCTGACACGGTTGGAAGTTTTCCCGGAACTGGCAAATTCTTTATATCGATCAACTGCCTCTTGCTGCGCCTTCTGAAAGTGAGGTCTTACGACTGTCCAGGCCAGTCCGTGCAACTCTTTGTCACTCAAATGTTCGGGATTTCCCCCAATTCCGTCTTCCATCAAATGGGGATAAGTATTCACCTCTTTGTAAATTGGGTGGAGATAATCAACCCCCGCTAAAACTAAAGGCGCTCGTTCGTCCTTAAGTAACTCATGGAGTCCTTTATCAATCCGGCGAAAGTATCGCTTGATGTTCTCCTGGCTGTCAGCCTCAGACCCATGCGTAACAGATGAAAGTTTGCCCTTCCCTCCTGGTATGCCCGAATGCATCTGGAGTCCTTTCCAGGAATCGTCATCCCTGAGGGTCTCAGCAAGATCCTTCGGAACGTCGGCCAGAGCAACCTCGTTTACGCTGTAATGGGTGCCTTGAAGCAGCCTGACCTTGTTCTGACTGAGAGCCAAAATATAATACCGTCCGTCGCCGCTGAGTAAAGGAAGAAGAGGTCTGATGTGAAAACGGTCGGTGACAATCACCAATTCCTTAAAAACAAACGGGAGCAAATAGTAGCGAAACACTTCAGGAGAGAGAAACATCCCAAGTCCATCGCTTTGGTGTTGACGGAAAAGGCTATCCTGTAAAAATTTTTCTGCCGGTCCCAGCAATTCCTTCGTCTCCTGAGATCGAAGACCACGTGCAATCAAAAGCTCCTCAGCCTCCTGAAGCAGATTTTTTAACCGAATCGGATCCTGTTGGATTTCTGTTCCCGAACGGTGCATCGGCATAAAAATTGAGACACACGGTCCTTGGTGTATCTCCATCAGTGACTTCAGATTATTCCTTGTCAATACGTTCATGTGGTTGTCTCCTTTCCCCTGCTATATTTTAGTACATGCACTGGTTCTAACCTTAATTTGGCGATAATAGCACCTGGATGCAGATTCCTCCTTCTCTTGACCCACTCAACCCGGAGGAGAGCCATAACCTTTCAGGGAAGCTTTCCATCACCCCGTATTTTTAGCCCTACATCCTCAACGCGATCTGATATAGGAAGGTGCAAAGTTATGAAGAACGAACACCTTTGGTCAGATCTCGATCGCATGAGGATGCATTGAAGCTCGGGAAGCGGAGCTCATTTATGAAGCGGGTAAGGAGACTGTGGTCAAGACGCTCCTGGAAATGAGCGCCAGGATCACAGTTCTTGAGCAACAAGTGCTCAATCTATCGGAACAGATCGCTTCCCTGTCGAGCAATTCGACCAACTCTTCCAAGCCGCCCTCATTCGATGGTCCACGGGTGATCAAAACCAAAAAGCGAAAGTCCTGGCGCTCCGAGAAACGGTTTTGCAAAGGAGTTACATCTCCTTTCAGCTCTAGTTCACCTGAGCAGTATGCCGTCGGGAGGCCACACCTCTATGCCTGTTCGATATTCAAATGTTTGTTGCCCCCGCTCACGGGCTAACTGCCGGGATCTTGGCCGGGTCCTCAAACAGGAATCGGGGGTCGATGCGGGCGCCGTGCCAGCGGACGCCGAAGAACAGGTGTGGCCCTGTGGATCGGCCCGTCGTGCCGACTAGGCCGATAGTGTTGCCTTTGAGGACCTTTTGACCCGCCTTCACATTGATCTCTGATAGATGGAAGGACATTGTGATGAGGCCGTCGCCATGGTCGATGAACACGGCATTGCCCTCGAAGAATAGATCCGCGGCGGCTATCACTGTCCCGTCGGCGACCGCCAAGACCGGCGTGCCCAGCGGCGTGAGATAATCGGCCCCAGTGTGGGGCTGAGCGTCTGGCTTGCCATTGAAGATCCGCTTCACGCCAAAGTCCTTGCCCTCGGGCAGCGGCTTGGCCGGCTTCCCAAGAGGTAGCTCGAACATCGCAGGTCTCTCCTTGGGCCACCAGACCTTGTTCAGCAGCTCTCGCTCACGCTTGTTGCGCCTGAGGTCCTTTGGCGATGGGTTGGCTTGCGGAATGTCGCCGAGATCGATCTCCTGGGTCCCGTATGGATAAGGCTCCACGGAGATGTGAGCGGATTCGCTGCGACCGTTGCCCGAGCGCGTGATCTTGATGAGACCCGGCTTATGCAGCAAATCGACCGGGTAATAGCAGGTCTCTTGCAACGCAGGCCAGTACCGCCCGTCCATGCCGCAGCGCTTCGTGCCCGGCTCCGACCAGCGGACGAGCGTGCCCGGAGCCGCCGAGACCGTGGCTTCACGAACTTGCGCTGCCATCGCTGAATAGGGAAGCGAACAGACGAGCGCCAATATTCCAGTAAGAAAATGCCGACAAGAAACAACCTTCTTGACCCTGCCGGTCGCATAATCGCTGACGAAGCGTAGCCGCCAGAGTACCCCGACTAGTGCAAGGATTGTCCAAGGCATGCTAACCTCCTTTTGCATTCGGGTCATTATCCATTTATATAAAAGCACTTCTCAATAGACGGTGTATTTGCGGATGTCTTTCATGATTATCCTTTTTCATCGCCTCATTCCCCAGACCGAACATGAGGGATCAGGCGCGGCGGCCCTCTCGGGCTCTGTAGGGCCGACTTCCTCGTTTGCCGCCGCCTGAATCCCTGAGTTCGGATCGCAAGAGGTGGCTGGCCCCAATGTCGGTGTGGAGAACATCCGCGACCGGAGTCTGGTGCACCGATGTGCGGCACAGGCTCCTCGATGTACGGGCTCGGCCGTTGGTCGAAAAGCGCTTCGCGGCAACCGGCCGATACACTCTAATCGTCGAGCACGAACGTCACCATCATTTTCACCTGGTACTCTGACGGAAGTCCGTTCTCGCGCGGACGTGCTGTTCCTTGATCCAAGCGCTTCTGACGTTCCGTAGCGTCTTTTCCGCGCGCGTAATCCCTTGCTGCATCGCGTCCTCGAAACTCTTGGTCGACGTCGCACTGATTTCTGAAATCTTGGCTATAGACATGTTGCGTCTCCTGTCTAAGGTGGTTGTGGTTTCCCGCAGGTAAGCTATACGTAAGGGTTCCGGAACACTCGCCGACGATTCCCTTGAGCTTTGTTGTCTTTCCGTGAATTTTGTCCTTTCTGTCTGTTGGAGAAGTTGGATGTTTCTGATGCTGCTCACCTTGTGTTCCCATCCAACAAGCAAGTCCTGTGCCCGAAAGATCGAGAACCCTTCCAATTTAACTTTATGTTATTATCGTGCGTATTTAGAGCATAATGAGTAGCATGCAGGGGTTCGACCCGGGATAAAAGAAGTGTTGCATGCAACAGAAGCGTTCGTTTTTATGTGACACTTCAATCCCTGTTGGGGAGCATGCTATCAAAGTCCATACAGCGGCTCGAAAAAGCTCATGCCTTCACAAACCTGTCGCGATGATAGCTGACCTATGACATCTTAGCGTGAAGGCGGAGAGGTTCTTTGTGCGAAAGATGAAAGCGAAATGGGGAAGCTGCAACCCCCGGAAAGCGAAAAAACAGAATGTTAGCCAAGATCGGAGACAAATTAGCCAATCCACAGTAATTACTCACCGTCACCTAGAAATGCAGGTTTTGTTACGTACAGCTCTCCTATATGTTGACTCCGGAATGCTGCGCGATCCATGAACAAGCTATTTTCATATATGCACCAAGGTCAACCATGGGAAACCCCGCATGAATTGATCGCTGGAATGAGAAATTACAATCTGACGCGCCGAAAAGTGTAGATGTCTTAACAGCTCCGGAAGCTTGAGGATGGGGGCTGTTCGTTGACGGTATGCTTTCTTTATAGACAGCTTTTTGATCGCTAACTTTTCTGTGAAGAAGGCAGGTATCAATACCCGAGCCATTGGCTGAGCGGCTAACTAATCTTTCACCACTCAGGACCGTGAAACCAGTCTCTGGACCCCTCATTGGAAAAACCGAAAACACCCGATCCCGGGACAGTTGCTGCAGAGGATTTTGACGATGGATGGCCACGACGTGAAGAGCCCATCATCATCTACCACTAAACTCCGACGCTGGAGACAGACCCCACCAGCGACCACAGGAGCAGTTTGCCCTCGCCCCCCGGACTCCGTTGATGGTTCCAACGACTATGGCCCCATGGATGTCCGGTGATAGGGCAAGTCGATGGCATTTTCATCATTGGGGGTGATTAAGGGCGCTGATCATAGGCGCTTGCCAAAAAACCGGCACGCAAATGCCCTTGTCAGCATCCACGATAGGTGCTACCCAAGAGCTTATTGATTGTAACAATTACTATCCATGTAAGCTTATGAGCGCCATTCCCCGAAATCATTATGCAAGCGGGTGCATGCAGTTAATTAATTCACTTACTCCAACGGCTGCTATACCAGACATAGTATCAGCCATGGCGTAGGGAATGACCAGCTCGTTATTATGGATAATCGCGCCGCAGGTATAAACGACATTGGGGACATACCCCTCCCGCTCTTCCTCATACGGGGTAAGCAACGGTTCTTCCAGCCGGGCGATGATTTTTGCCGGGTTTTCACGATCAAGCAGCATGGCGCCAATGCAATACTCACGCATGGGTCCGACACCGTGGGTGAGTACAATCCATCCGTTATCGGTTTCCAGGGGTGAGCCGCAGTTGCCGACCTGAATAAATTCCCAGGGACGTGTGGGCTCCTGTAGGATTTCGGACTCCTGCCAGAAATGGATATTATCTGAAAACATGATGCGATTGTTTTCACCGTCCTGGCGCGAGAGCATAATGTAGCTGCCGTCGATTTTACGCGGGAAAAGAGCCAAACCTTTGTTTTGTATCGCTCTGCCGTTGAGGGTTAAAATATTGAATTTGATAAAATCCTTTGTTTCAAGCAGCTGCGGCAGGATTTTAAAGCCGTTATAAGCCGTATAGGTCGCATAATAGGTAACCTCACCGTCGTCATCAAAAAATTGCACGAACCGGGCGTCTTCAATGCCTCTGCTTTCGTTTTCCGAAACGGGAAAGATAATCCGGTCGGAAATTGGGTGATCGGGTCGGAAACTCATCTCATAATTGGAATTGGCAAGCCAGTACATGATCACGAAGGTTTCGTTTTGGTGCGCCTCAGAGAAAACGGGTTGTGAGGTAAGCGCTCCAATTTTTTCTTTTAATTCATGATAGGTGAAATTTTCCGGCAGCTGGTTAAGAAGATGAGCTGTTACCTCATTGCAGGCTGCCATTTCGTTAAGCTTCAGTTGGAAGAGATGCCGGTCGTAAACCGGGTCTAATCGGAGATCCGGTGTTTCTACATAATCACCGATCGGGTCAAAGAGAATCGTATTGTCCTGGTCAAGGAGGCCGCTGCGAAATACAATAGAGGAAACATGACCTTCGCCGGTTGCCCGCAGGCTCATGATAAAGCGCAAGCTGCCTTGGGCCAGATGGCTTTGATCAGGGTGTGGGACGATTGAAGGGTTAAAAAGGGCAGCCGATTCAATGGAGTATTCCATGGTAAAATAGGCCCCGATAAGCGCCCTTTTGGTCTCGCTGAGTACGGCATCCCGAGGGAGATGATCTTTTACCTTATTCAGGTGAAGCCCAAAAACGTGTTTGATGTCTCTGTGCCGCTCGGAAAAGTCAAGCATTATATGTGCAAGAAGATCTTCGGCCGTTGTGTCAGGCAAGTCCACTACGCGCTGGATGATTTTGCGTATGCGATCCTCGCCGTCGGGCAGATGAAGTCGTGTAATGACGCGCGAGGAGTCACCCATGGTTTTTTTCCTTCTGCGTTTGATTCTTGGATGCGATAGTATTGTTTCTGTCATCAGATAAAGTCCCTCCGAGAAATAAACTGAATTAAAATGTCCCTTTACCTTTTTTACAGCGCCGGCCTGGTATTTGTAAGACATAATTGTAAAAGGTCATCAATCACTGCCGTACCGGTACACATAACCGTATCAGCACCGCCCCAATATATTTTTACCGTACCGTCGTCTTCAGGAACAGCGCCGCAGCTAAAAACAACATTGGGCACATAGCCGCTCACCTCCCAGGGATCCTCGGGCTGCAGTATCCACTGATCACAAACTCCGATTATTTCTGCCGGATCATTAAGGTCGTGCAGGGCCACGCCAAGGCGATAGACCGCCCCAGCCATGGTCTTAAAGACTCCATGGTAAATATGCAGCCAGCCCATCTCGGTTTTGAAGGGCGGTGCGCCAGGCCCGATTTTCATTTCATCCCAGTGATAGGGGGCGGGCTTCATTATCACCCGTGAATCGCCCCAGTGAACCAGGTCCGGGGAATAGGAAATCCAGATAGACCAGGGTGAAATTTCAGAATGCGGCCGATCAAGTCGCGCATACCGGCCACCGAATTTTTCAGGAAAAATGACGACGTTGCGAAGGTCGGCCTGGGTTATAAGCGCAATACGTTCAATTTCTTTAAAATCCCTGGTACGAGCAAGGGCAATCCGAACGCCATGACGGGAGTATGCGCTGTAGGTAAGCAGGTAGTCGCCCTCTATGGGGCAGATTCTCAGATCCTCGACTCCGAACTCCTCATATTCAGCAAAAATGCCTTTTGTAGCCGGTGTGAGAAAGGGTTCGGGATGAACCGTGAAGGAAAAACCATCATCACTGTCGGCCCTGCCGATGATGGAGCGTCCGTTGTAACAGTGGGACCTGAACAGCATAATGTAGCGGCCGCCATGCCTGACTACGCCGGCATTGTGGACCGTGGCGACAGGGTACGGGACATCGTCTTTGGTGAGCATGGGGTTTTTTTTATAACGTTTTACAATATGATCTTGAGTAGTCATAATTTCATGTCACCAAATATTTCTTTAACCTGTTATGGTTATGCTGCAAGGTAGCTCAGCAACTGCTTCAGCCTCTTCCGAAGTCATCCTGAAAACGTTCAATATCATCCTCCCCGAAATAAGGCGCATGGCAAAAAATAATCGTCCGGCGAGTCCCTCCGTCCGTCATTCCCGCATGTCCCTGGCGGGAATCCACGAGCTTTGTGCAGCCTGGATTCCCGCCAAAAGCACGCGGGAATGACGGATAAGGTTCGATCCTGGATAGTTATTTACTGCCTGACGCCTAATCCCCGGTTTGTACTTCGATGAAGCGTATATTTTCAGAATCCGTGTTAGCGATTCTGTGCAGGGCTCCTTTTGGGATGTCCACGGACTGCCCCGGTTCAAGCACAAACGTTTCATCATCCAGAGTTATCTGTGCCGGGCCATCAATGATATACCAGTGTTCGGACCGGCGCCGGTGCCGCTGCAGGCTAAGACGTTTGTGGGGGAAAACGACTATTTCCTTGCTTTTGTAAGTATCGTCATCCGCCAGGATTTTATAATAGCCCCAGGGGCGGTGCTCTTCGCGTTTCGTTTTTTCAAGAACCGTTTTATAGACCTGAATATACTCCTCAACCATGCGGTCGACCGTGAAATACTTTTCAACATGGCGGCGGCAGTCGCACCGGTCAATATCATTTATATGTGCAGTGGCCTCGATGGCCTCATTCACTGTTTTTACGAGAAAACCGTTTTTGCCATTTTCGATAAGTTCGGGCATGCTTCCCTTGTTAAAGGCGATAACGGGGGTACCGCAGGCCATGGACTCTATAACGGACAGGCCAAAAGGCTCATTGAACTGTATGGGGTGCAGAAGCACGCCTGCCTTGCCAAGCAGTTGGTTACGCTGAACCGGGTCGGCGCTGCCGACATAGACCGCATGGTCATTGTCCAGGTGCGGTTCGATGTGCTGGCGATAGTAATCCTCATCCTGAATGATTCCTGCCAATATCAGCTTTTTATTGCAGGCCCTGGCAATCTC
>JADGQM010000346.1 GCA_017881795.1 Syntrophobacteraceae bacterium | reverse complement strand
CCCGCTGACCGTCGCTCTTCCTCTCGCCGCGTTGAAATCGCCATAGGATGCCGTAGCGTCCACGGCCACGGGCTTGGTCAGATCGGGCTCGCGGGTGATGATATTGATCACTCCGCCCAGACCTGAACCCCACGCCGACGAAGCCGCGCCCTGGTAGACTTCGATGCGCTCGATGTTGGCGATGGGAAGAAAGGTCAGGTCCGTGAATGGGTTAGCGAGCAGATTGAGCGGGACCCCGTCCTGGAACACGGCCACGTGCCGTATTTCCGAGCCCTGAATCGAGGCCGCCGACAAACTGCCGGGACTGCCGCCGTTGAATTCGACATAAACCCCCGGTACATACTGGAGCACTTCGCCGACGTTATTGACCGGGATTTTTTCGATCTCTTCGCGGGTAATGACGTTCACATTAGCCGCCACATCCGATTTGGGCGTCGCCTGGCGAGTGTAGGAAAAAACCAGTTCTTCCCTCTGGCCGGCGCCTTGTTCCGGCCTTTCGGAAAGGTCAACAACTTCTGATGAAGCGTTCAATTCATCAGAAGTTGCAGCATTGGCCACCAACAATAAGAACGGAAGCAGGAACATCGAGACGATTGAGCACGCCTTCCATGGCGATCTTCGTGTCCTTCTTGGAGAGTTGCCGTTTGGAGTCGGCAGGAAGAGGTCTCCGCGCAGCGGGAGAATGGGCAAAGTCACAGCAGCAGCTTCAGGTCTCGTTCGCGTCATTGAATCCGTAGTTCCTCATTTTTTCGAGCAAGGTCTTGCGATTTATGCCGAGCAGGTCGGCCGCCCGCGTCCTGTTGTTTTGAGTCCTTTTCAAGGCCAGAGCGATAAAACAGCGCTCGGCATCCTTCAGGTTCAAATCCGAAATCTTTGAGAATTCCTCTATGTTTGCCGTAAAGGGCAGGTGTTTGGTGGTGATGATGTTGTCACGGCAGGTGATCACCGCCCGCTCGATGACATTGACCAGTTCCCGGACATTGCCCGGCCATTCGTAGCTCATGAGGGCCAACATGGCGCCGCCGGAAATCTCGCTGATCGAACGCCGGTAGCTCACGTTCAATTTCTTGAGGTAAAACTCGGCCAGCAGAGGAATGTCCTCCTTTCGGTCACGGAGAGGCGGGATCGTGATCATATAAAGATTCAGACGGTAGAGGAGGTCTTTCCGAAAACGCCCGGCAGCCGCTCTTTCCTCGAGGTCACGGTTCGAGGCCGCGAGGATGCGAAAATCGGAGGTAATCTTTGCCATTCCCCCTACTCGCATGAAGGTTTTCGTTTCGAGCACCCGGAGGAGTTTGGCCTGAAACGGGAAGGAGGCTTCGCCGATCTCGTCCAGCAGAATGGTGCCCTGATCGGCAAGCTCCAGAAAGCCCTTCCTGAGGTTGACGGCACCGGTAAAAGCGCCCTTTTCATGGCCGAAGAGCTCGCTTTCAAGCACTCCCGGTGCGAACCTGGCACAGTTGATCTCAAAATAGGGCTTGTCCCGGCGGTCGCTCAGCTGGTGGATGGCCTGAGCCACGAGCTCTTTCCCCGTGCCGGTCTCCCCGCAGATGAGGACGGTTACGGGAAGTTCCGCCACCTCCTCGATCTGTTCGTGTATGCGCTGGATTGCGGGGGAATGCCCGATGATCGCCACGGGCGCCTTTTCCTGGAGCGATCGTTCCCGGCTCAGGTTCTCCAGCTCTTTCAACAGACTCCGCTTGGCCAGAGCCTCGCGAAGGGTAGTCCAAAAGAGCTCGAGTTTATCGAAGAGCGGTTTCTCGAAGTAGTGGAAGGCCCCCTGTTTCACGGCCCGGATCGCCTCTTCCGCAGAGCCGAAGGCGGTGATCATGATCACGGGAATATCGGGGTAGCCATCCTGGACCTTGCCAAAGAGCTCCGTTCCCGTCATCCCCGGCATCTGTACATCCGAGACGATCAGGTCGATCGGCTTCTCTTCCAGGACTTCGAGGGCGCGTATCGCAGAAGGGACGGTAAGGACCTCGAACCCATGAGTCCCAAACTGCGGAGCAAAAAGCTCCAGGAAGCCCTCATCGTCATCTACCAGCAGCACCTTTGGTTTGGTCGCCATGATCTGAATTCTCCAGCACGCTGCCGCAGACGTCAATCCATATGATACGGAAACTGTTTCTCCGTAAAGCGTTTCGCATAAAGCACGCCGCCCGCATGAAACTAAACCACCCGGTCGGTTGAAAAACGTCCCCTTAACTTTATAAGGAAAACCTACTGGGAGTGCAGTCTTGTTACCAAAGAAAGGTACTCCTGTAAAGTTGTTGCCGAGCACCTTTTGATATTAATCTCAAGTGAGTAAAAGGGTAGCAGCTGAATGCCTCATAATGGATAACCATGGGAGGATTCGTTGCAGTACGAGATTCGACGGTATCCTCCCTCCATTTTATTAGTCAATGCATCCCAACACTTATGACAACGACAAGGAACAGGACCAACTTGGTATGACTTTTGTATGTATGTTTCTCGTATAAGTCATTCGATGACGAGGAAGTTCCCTCCCGAGGATTGATGTGTTCCCGAGAGCGCATCAATCGGGGCCCGGTTTAAAACCGGGCCCCACTTCTTCTCTCTCTGTCGCTAACATTCCGCTCTTTCCCATTGTCAGTGGTGATCGAAGGCCTGCCCTCTGATGTTCAGGTAACTTACCGCATTCTTGATCCCTCCGAGAGTCAGGTCTTCCATCTGAAAAATCCGCTGGATGTGGCGGATCGTAGGGCTCTCGTAATCCCAGCGCTCTTTCCCGATGGGATTCAGCCAAATGCTGATGGGAAAGGCGTTCTTCAGTTCTTGGAGCCATTCCCATCCCGGCTTGCGCTCCGTCGAGGCAATGCCAAGCGCCCCATACGCCGCCATCAATTCCGCCGGCGCCATGTTGGCATCCCCGATGACGATCAGGCGGGTATACCGGGTTTCGCTCAGGAGCTTTTCCCATGGCAGGGATTGAGTCCGGGGAGGATCCCGATATACTTCACCATAAATGCAGTTATGAAAGTAATAAAATTTGACATCCCTGAACAAGCCTCGAAGGTTATTGAAAATCGTTCTCACCAGAGGGACGTAGGGGGTCATGGAATAGCCGCCATTGTCGAGCAGGACGGTCAGTTGGGTGCGGTTTCGCAGTTCGCGTCGAAAAACCAGTTCGATCTCGCCCCCGTTCTTGCAGGTCCGGACAATGGTTTCATCAATATCCAACTCACTAAGAGGCCCCACCGGCCGCAGGCTTCTTAGGGAAAGCAAAACCTGCCTCAAGTTCTCCGCCGAAAGCGCGGAAGTCTCGCTGTAATTGAAGTAGTTGCGCTCGGCGATTACCTTTTGCGCCATTCCATAGAGGCCTTTCCCGTAGACCCGGATACCGCCGGGGGACCTCCCACCATGTCCGAAAGGCGACCTTCCTCTGGCGCCAACCCAGGTGTTGCCGCCGTGGTGCTGGCCTTGCTGGGCCAGAAGGGTTTCCCAAAACCTCTGCAGCAAAGCCTCGGTTTCGAACTCTCGGATTTCATCGAGACTGAGCCGACCACTTTCGATCAGTTCTTTGAGCCATTCTTGAAAGGGCTTTTCAGGAAGGATTGCCTCCCAGGCAAAGCCCCTGTTCCCTTGCTGCCAGCCCAGGAAGAACGAGGCGAAGACCTGCTCGAATAGGTCGAAATGCTCAACTCGTTTCACGAAGATGAGCCGGGCGAGCAGAAAAAGCCGATCGAGGTCGGGCGCCAGTCCTTTGGCCAGAGCGCGGTAAAAATCGAGAACATATTGAATACTTACCGGAATGCCCGCGGCTTCGAGCCGGTAAATGAAGGCGATCATGGCGATCCCTCAGGCAGAGAAAGTGATCAGTGACCAGTGGTCAGAACGGGGAAGGCGACCTGCCTGGAAACCCCATTTCAACGCACGGTGCAGCTCCACAAGAATCAGAAGCGGTCGCGTTTGCGCACGCCCCTGAATTTCAGGATATCCTGGGTGCGTTTCAGAAGCGTCCCCATGTGTAAAGTATCCCTGCCCGCTCCGGGACCCCGCGCCCCGTTGACCTTCAGCGCACTGATCCAGTCGAGCAGTTCCGCCGTCGCGGGGGGTTTTTCAAAACCTTGCTCCCGCAACCGGTAGAAGCTTGTCAGGCAGGCTTCGATGAAGCTCTCCTCAAGATCGGGAAAGTGGAGCCGCACAATCAGCACCATTTCTTCGGGTGGCGGAAACGGGATGTAGTGGCAAAAGCACCGCCGCAGGAAGGGATCCGAGAGCTCACGCTTGGCATTGCTGGTAATGATAATGATCGGGGCTTGGTGAGCCACAATTTTATGGTTGATTTCACGAATGATGAAGGAGCGGTCTTCCAGAACATCGAGGAGGTTGTCCTGGGTGTCGGAGTCGGTCTTGTCAATCTCGTCCAGCAGCAGGACGCGTCGATCCTCAGCGAGAAAAGCCCGGCCAATGGGACCAAAGCTCAGGTAGTCCCAAATATTGTTGAC
>JADGQM010000345.1 GCA_017881795.1 Syntrophobacteraceae bacterium | reverse complement strand
CCGAAAGCCTTTACGAAGAGACAGATTTGCCTTATTCAGAGCTCCTCTGACCACCTGCAAATCCCCCTCGAGGGCCCACCCCGGGAGCCCCTTACCGCAGTGCTGCGAAGCCTGAGGTTTTGAATCAGCAACCAGGGTTCTGGTTTTGTCATGCTTTGAGAATACCATTTGCGTGATTTTGTGCTGGAGAGCAGCTCTCTTCTTTCGCGTCCCGAGACGACCCAGACCCTATATCACACCGATTTTCTCGCAAGCGCCCAGGGATTACGGCGTTGATTGGTTTGGCCTTGGTCCTCGTCATTAGTCAAATTGACTTTGCCTTCGGCGGGGGATATGTTCCCAATGTATCGCCAATTCACAAGAAGGAGGCCCCGTGACCGAACAGCTCAAGAAAGCCGAGGATACGAAGAGATCGCGATTTTCTCGTATCTTCTTGATTGGAGCTTCAAAAGGAAATCTGAGCATGAGTGTCCCCTTCCCTGCCAGTTTCGTCTTCCGATAACTGACATCCCATCGCGTGAGCAGATCTTCGATTGCAGACTCTGGACTGTCCCCGACAAGTTCGCTCACGGAATCGCTGTGGCCCGAGCAGGGTCTCCCCGGGAACCGTTCATAGAGGAGCATCGCGTAGGGTATTCCCATGGCGGCCATATCCTCTATGCTTTGATTTCAGCCGACCTGTGGTTTAAATTTGGGAGTAACCTGCCGATTTGATTGTGCACCCTTTTGATTGTTCGCCCTTGGTAGGCCTCCTTCCACGACGTCTCATTGGCTCATAGCGCCATGCCCATACACACCTTGGGTCACCACCACTTGACGCCACCCGGATAAGCGCCGCCGTGGAAGGCGGCGCTACCGTGCCTCGCTGGCTTCAATACTGAATAGCCTGGCTGACCACGGCGGGTTGATCCAGCGGGAGGACGCGCGGTGTGATGCGCCGCAATTCTTCAACGTTCCACCGTTTTTCATTTCTGATCAAATCCAGCGCTTCACTTTCCGAATTGGCCAGCACCACGATTTCGGCCTGGAGATAATTGTCTTGATAAACGTGAGGTTCATCGAACATGGACCAACTGGAAAAGAGCTTGCTGTGACGCCAGATGAAAATCTTCATGGGACATTCCTGAGTGGGGGATTCCTGGTTAGGCCACCCTTATTGGGGAGCAAAGATGGTGCCGATTCCCGCCGCAAATTGTACACCAAAATGCCATCCGGATTACAGTCTTTCTCCATGTAAAATACTCACTCCACCCCATTGCAGCAGAATCCGTTGCTCGCTATACAAGCGACAGAAAGAGTTGGTTTCTTTTTTATCTTGCGGAAGCCAGGATGCTCGCATCCTGGCTTTCTCTTATTGATGCTCACCACGCTATTTGCTATATACCCCCGGACGGCCCGTCTTTTGCGATTGAGTCGGTTTTCTGGTGCGAAAAGTTTCTGGAGAGTATGCCCGAAAGGGCGGAAAGGAGAAATCATGAGGTATCGAAACACGATTCTTCCCTGGTTCCTGGCAATGTTACTGGTGTTTGCTACAGGATTGGCTGTGGCCCAGGAGCAAGCCCAATCCACTGAAGCCACCGAAACGTCTCCCATGAAGAGTTGTCTCAAGCGCTTTGAGGCCTTGGACAAGAAACACAGCGGCAAGGTTTCGAAAGAAGAATTCATGGCAAGCGGACATGGCGGCGCCAGGGCCGAGAAAATCTTCTCATCCAAGGACGTGAATCACGATGGCAATCTGACGAAGGAAGAATTCTGCATGGGAGCGGGAGGAGGCAAGGTCCAGGGTGATCCGGCGGCGCTTTGCAAGACCCGTTTTAATGCCAAGGATGCCAATCATGACGGGAAGGTCACCAAGGATGAATTTATGGTTGGCCGCAAACCCGGTGGAAAAGCCGAAGATCAATTCAAACAGAAGGATACTAACGGTGATGGCGCTCTCACGCTGGAAGAATTTTGCGGTGATAAGGAAAAGCAACCACCCAAGAGTCAGTAGCTGGATGAGCAGCGCTGGTATGAGAACCAAGACGTTCTCACCCTGTCACACAAAATCCCGCAACCTCGTGAGATGCGGGTCACTACGAACGATGAGAATAGTCTCCGATGCATCAGGTGGGCACAGCCTGCCCTGCTAACTAATAAGTCCAAAAGATGAAAAAATGCAGGGTGGGCTGTACCCAACAGTCTCTTCGCGTAAGACCAAGACCCGTATGACAGCCCAAATTTCTGTTATTGCGACTCTTTCTTCCGACGTCTGATAATCGATTTGGCCTTCTTTTCCCCGGCCGCTTCCGATGGAACCCTCGCCGCTTCCTGAAGAGCCAATTCCTTGTTCCGTTTCCTTTCCTCCTGGAACTTCAACAGCTTTTCGGGCAATCCCCGCTTCTTCGCTGCTTTGCTGCGGGCCTTGGACAAAGCCTTTGCCGAGAGCGATTGCCTCAGTGGAAATCCATATCTTTGCTTATATTCTCTAATACTCAGACCATGGGAACTGAGATGCTTAGCGGTAAGTTGCCGCATCTCGGCGCCGCACTCCAGGCATATGACCTTGTCCTCCTGGATCGATCCCTTCGGATCAACCTTCCCCGGAACGCCCTCTTCGAGAGCCAGTTCCTCAGCAGCTTTGGCGATATCCAAAGGCATCCCTTCTGTTTCTGATTTCTGCATGTCCCGAAGCGCACTAAACACCTGCTTCAAGGATACGACAATCTCGTCAGTAGCGAGCTGATTCGTGGATACCTGCCCCAGTACAATCTCAGCGGCGATTTCTAATAGTTTTTTCGGCATAAGCATTCTCCAATCCAATGTTAAATTGTTTTCTGTTTCCCGACATGTGCCTCAACAAAACAATCATGAGAACCCCCCATGTTCATGGTCCTCTCATTACCCCAACAACATTGACTATAGCTTAAAGAATTGAAGGTTCATAGTACATTCACGCTCTTTCTACAACATTTCTTTGGCAAAGGTGAATATTTTTTTACCTTCAATGGGCTCTGTAGAAAACTGCTCCATCAATAGCTCATCCTCTTTGACCCCATGTTAAAAACGCATTGCCCAAATGAAAACCCGCATTGCTGATCTTTTAAAATGCTCGAATGTCTGCTATTGATTAACTTGCAAAGGTTACTCGATTTTGCAGCGGGCACGGAGAAAACAAAAAATAGTGGCGAAAGGTGTGAAAATGCAACGATGGCATGCACTGTCCTATGATTGACGGCATGGGAGACCCAGGAACAACACCTGCTTGCCAACCAACCGTCGAAAGCCTGTTCCAAATATCATATACGCTGAAGCATGAGATCGAGAAAGCCACGACGGTCGATTACGTTGTAACTGCCTTGGAAGGCTCATGGTGGTTTGAAGACATGCGCACTTCCAGCATGACGAATAGAGATGAATGGAAATGGACGCTCATGATCATGCAACCGAAGGAGGTGTCCCCAAGGTTAGTGAAGGAGGTGGTTGAACCAAATGAAAGACGCACCGTCGAGGCGCAGAGAAACCGGGACTTACTGCCGTGAGATTCTTTCCTGAAAGTGAGGTGTAATGATGCGTAGGCTTTTTTCGATCGTAATCGCTATGGCTTTGTTGTCGTTCTTCTGGGCTTCTAATGATTCGTCGGCCGGCAGTGGTGAAGCCCTCTTCGTATCGCTCAAGTGCGCCGCCTGCCATAAGCCCGACCTGAAAGCAACGGCCGTTCCCCTCGCAGAGCTAGCCAAAGCATACGGGGATCCGGCGAAATTGGTCAGCTTCTTCAAGGGTGAGAGCCCCATGATCATCGAGTCCACAAAGAGCGGCATGATGAAGGGCCAGTTGAAGAACCTGGGAGCGCTGTCGGACGAAGACAAAAAAGCCCTTGCAGATTACATCCTGAGCTTCAAATAGGATTGCTTCCATCTGCTTTATTGGGGATCAACCCTTGAGATCGTGACGGTGAGCCAGTCGTCGATGGTTACCCGGTGTCGGATGTGAAAGGCGGGAGGTATGTGGATCTTGAGTCTATCCCACTGCCTTTCCAAAAAGCCGCTCAAGACCACCCACTGATAGCTCAGCCATTCGCTCCCTCCCAGGAGGTGAAGCAAGCTCGGCCATTCGAGATTCATAATAAGGAGCTCCGAAGGCGCCTTGAGCACCCCTAAATCCTCAGCAGCCAAGACTTTTACCCGGTTCTCCATCCCATTGAGCAGGATACTGTTTCGCGCTGCCCGAACGGCCAGCGGATTCTTATCGATGGCCAAAACTCTGAGCGATCCAAGGGCGCCGCAGGCGATGGCCAGGATTCCCGTTCCCGTTCCCATATCCACAGCAGTCTTGATCGGGAAGCGTTCGAAGAGACGGGCAATGGCGAGCAGGCAGCCCTGGGTCGAGCCGTGTACACCGGACCCGAAGACCAGACCGGGATCAAGCCGGATGACGATGCCATCACATCGCCCCGGCGGATCGGCAACTCCCGGCTGCATGATGATGCAAAAAGGCCCTATCCGGAGCGTTTCGGCACTGA
>JADGQM010000344.1 GCA_017881795.1 Syntrophobacteraceae bacterium | reverse complement strand
CAATGCTCGACCATTGATGGAGCGCCGCTCCGCAAGTCTCTGCATACCGTCGATTTCGATCCTGTCGCCGCAGTAAAAGGCGAATACAGGCACTTCATGGAAAAAGAAATTCACGAACAGGCTCGTGCGATCACCGACACCCTACGCGGGCGGGTGGACTTTGAGACCGGCGATGTGCTGCTGAACAATCTTCCCGTCAATCATGGAAAGGCCCGCACCTTTCGCAGGGTGGTGATAACAGCGTGCGGAACGGCGCTTCATGCGGGCATTGTTGGAAAATACATGATCGAGAGTCTTGCCCGCATCCCGGTTGATGTCGACTACGGGTCGGAGTTCCGCTACCGCGACCCCTTTCTGGATGAGCACACACTTGTCGTAACGGTCAGCCAGTCCGGGGAGACGGTAGATACGCTGGCGGCTCTCGATGAGGCTCGTTCCAAGGGCTGTCTTACCATCGGTATCGTCAACGCGGTAGGGAGCCAGGCCAGCCGGGTTTGTGACGGAGTGGTTTACATGCATGCGGGGCCGGAGATCGGTGTGGCATCCACGAAGGCCTACACTGCTTCCCTTGTGGACCTGTACCTGCTGGCTCTCTATCTCGGTAAGGCACGGGGGACGATAGGTCCTGAGCGCATGCGCGGTCTTGTGGCCGACCTCTCGCGTTTGCCCGATCTTGCGGGGCAGGTTCTGGGTGATGGGGTGGACTACGAAAGACTGGCTTCGCGGTTCTCCGGGTGTGAGAGCAGCCTCTACCTTGGCCGGGGCATCAATTATCCCACGGCCCTGGAAGGCGCCCTGAAGCTCAAGGAAATCAGTTACATCCATGCCGAAGGATATCCTGCCGGCGAGATGAAACACGGCCCTATTGCGCTCATAGACAATTCCATGCCCGTAGTGGCCATCGCTCTTAAAGACCATGCGTATGATAAGATGCTCAGCAACATCGAACAGGTGAAGGCAAGAGGCGGTATGGTCATTGCCATCGCGACCGAAGGAGACGCGAAGATAGCTGACAAAGCAGATGAAGTCATAGCTGTACCCTGGGCCTCATCTTTGCTGAATCCTGTCATCAGCGTAATTCCTTTGCAGCGCCTGGCTTACCACGTCGCCGTCCAGCGTGGGAGAAACGTGGACCAGCCGCGCAACCTGGCGAAATCCGTCACCGTTGAGTAACGAGGGAGAGCCGGAAAGCATCACCTGGGCTCTTTCTTTTTTCACCACATAAGGACACGAAGATCACGAAAAGGAACTCGGATCAACCCCTAGTGACACTCAAGTTCCCTTTCTCGATCTCGTGACATCGCACCTGGAACTGGAAGATGAACTGGTATCGGTTTTCAGACATAGTCGAGGTTATCAATGCCAGGCAAAATAGATGATAGCAGCCAAATAGTTAAAGCATTTCACAGCAGAGAAGAGGTTGGAGAAGATCCTGAATTTGAGATCGGACTCAGCCAATCCCTCAGGAACAATTACAGCGGTGATGCTCTGATTGAACTGTACGGGCGCTTTTTGGCTGGAGACGGATACCTGGATACCCTGATGCGGCGTACCATTTGGCGAGCGGCAGCCCGCCGATTCGGTCGTGGCATACACGTAGGGAGCAATGTTGGTTTCAAGCATCTCGAAACATTTGAAATCGGAAATGGGGTTTTCATTGGCTCCCAGGCGTTTATCCAGGGAAGAATCGGTGGGAAATGCATCATCGGCAATAAGGTTTGGATAGGTCCGCAAAGCTATTTCGATGCCCGGGATCTCGTCATCGAAGATTATGTCGGATGGGGACCGGGTGCGAAGGTCTTAGGATCAGCCCATGTCGGTCTGCCATTGGATGTTCCAATCATTCAGACAGATCTTGAAATAAAGCGGGTAAGGATCGGAGCATGGGCGGACATCGGGGTAAATGCCGTTATACTACCCGGTGTAACCATCGGCAAAGGTAGTCAGGTAGGAGCCGGAGCCGTCGTGACTGAGGATGTGCCGACGTTTGCGGTGGTTGCCGGGATTCCGGCGAAGTTTATAAAATGGCGCGAAGGATACGAGGGTAAATAGGGAAAATAATGATCGAGCTGAAAAATTGCAGAGCGTTGATAACCGGAGGTGCTGGGTTGGTAGGTTCAAATATCGCCGACCTGCTTGTTGGAGAGGGTGTTTCGGAGATCGTTATTCTTGATAATTTTGATCGTGGTCGGAAGCAGAACTTGGCTTGGGCGATTCAAAATGGACTGGTTACCATCATCAAAGGGGATATCCGTGACCGGGATCTGGTGTCTCGTTCGATGAAGGGAATTGACGTACTGTTTCACCAAGCCGCCATCAGGATCACACAGTGCGCCGAACTGCCGCGTCTGGCCCTCGAAGTTCTGGTGGACGGCACTTACAACGTGATGGAAGCTGCCGTAAACGCAAAAGTCAAGAAAGTTGTCGCCGCCTCTTCGGCATCCATTTACGGCCAGGCTGTGGAGTTCCCCACACGCGAAAATCACCACCCTTACGCCAACCGCACAATCTATGGAGCCTCCAAACTCTTCAGCGAAGCATTATTGAGAAGTTTTAATGAAATGTACGGTCTCGACTATATTGCTCTGCGATTTTTCAATATCTACGGACCTCGAATGGACGCGTTTGGAGTATATACCGAGGTTTTCATTCGGTGGATGGAGCGCATCGAGGCGGGAAAAGCTCCTATCATTTTTGGAGACGGAACGCAGACCATGGACTTTATTCATGTCAGAGACATTGCACGAGCAAACATTCTCGCCGCCAAGTCGGCTGCAACTGATGATTTCATCAATATTGCCAGCGGCGAGGAGACCAGCATGAAGCAACTGGCCGATACGCTATTGAAAGTCATGAAAAGTGACTTACAGCCGGAATATGGCCCGGTACGAAAGGTCAACAACGTTCAACGCAGGCTCGCTTCTACAGACAAGGCGAGAGAACTGTTGGGCTTTGAGACCAGCATATCCCTGGAGGAGGGGCTGTCCGGCATGGTCGACTGGTGGCGAGAGGAAGTCTCCCGCCAAAATATGATTGATCAATTGGCGATGAAAAAACGGTGACGACCTGCACCCTAAAGGTTATTTGCAGCATATACTTCACAAGGCTGTAGCACCCGCAACTGGCTTGGGGAGGCGATGGCGGCCCATCATAAAGGTTTTTACGAAAGAGATGTTCCCGGTTGGCTTTTATCCGGCGATTGAACGGATAAAAGCCGAAGCGGTTGCCACGGACGCACGGAAATTTTCGTTGTGGTCAGTCCTCGTAAAATGATAACCAAAGCATATCATACCCAAAAGTGTCACCTCTTCCATTTTGACTCTTATTATTCAGAATTGCAGGACTGGGCTTATAAAAGGTTCGCCTCTGGTGGACTTATTCTTAATCTAAAGGGGTGGAAAACTTCGATTCAAGGAGGTTTGTCATGGAGCAAAGAGTCTTTATAAAAGAACTCGTAAGAAGGGTTTGTTCACTAATCATCACTGCCTTAGTCTTTATCGTTGCGGTAGCGCTGTGCCCAGGCACGGAACTATATGCCCAGACCAGCGCCAGCATTTGGGGCAGCACCACAACGCCTGCCAATATAGGTTGGTCCGATCCGAACGCGATTGAACTAGGAGTCAGATTCAGAAGCGACGTTAGCGGCTACATCACAGGGTTGCGCTTTTATAAGAGTCCATCGAACACCGGCCAGCATGTGGGCAATCTCTGGACGAACACCGGTACGCTCCTTGCCAGTGTGACCTTCACCAACGAGACCGGATCGGGCTGGCAGCAGATGGCTCTGCCCACCCCCGTGGCTATCACCGCCAATACCACCTACGTAGCTTCGTATCACACTGCAGTGGGGTATTATTCGGTCAACTCAGCGTATTTCACTGCTTCCGAATATGCCAGCCCGCCGCTCAGGGCGCTCGCTAATGGTGCAGATGGGTCGAACGGCGTTTACAGGTACGGTACCAGCGCTTTCCCCAACCAGACATACAATTCGTGCAATTACTGGGTGGATGTCGTATTCAGCGCGAGTCTAACGCCCGACACCACGCCGCCGACAGTGACCGCGTTCACCATTCCGGCGACGGCTACTACGCTGAGCGTGCCCATCACCAGTTTCACCGCAACGGATAACGTGGGGGTGACCGGCTACCTGGTCAACGAATCGGCTACGGCTCCTTTGGCAACAGCCAGTGGGTGGTCGGCAACAGCCCAGACTTCTTACACGTTCACGACGGCAGGGAGCAAGACCCTGTATGCCTGGGCGAAAGACGCCGCCGGCAATGTGTCGGCAAGCAGGAGCGCTTCTGTCACCATTACGCTCCAGGCAACTGGTCCTGAGGCGGCTGGCTGGTATGCGGGCGACATGCATGTGCATCGGAGTTGTGGAGGATCTCCAGAATCAGTGTCGAGCGTGTACGAGAAGATGAACTCCCAGAATTTGGCCGTAATTTCCCTGCTGGCGGACATGGGCAATGGCGAGGTCCAAAACCCTGCTACAGACCTGC
>JADGQM010000343.1 GCA_017881795.1 Syntrophobacteraceae bacterium | reverse complement strand
ATGATGACGTCGAAGACCTACGCCCTTGGGAACGCGAGGAGATGGCTTCCCTGCCTTTCTCGGAAGACCAGTTAAAGACCTATCTCGGAGTTGAACAGCTGCTAGGGGAGCCAGGTTACAGCCCGATGGAACGCAAAACGGCGCGCCCAACGCTGGATGTAAACGGCATTTGGGGAGGCTTTTCCGGGGAGGGAGCAAAGACCATCATCCCGGCCAAAGCGGGTGCCAAGGTGAGCATGCGCCTGGTGCCAAGACAGCGACAGACAACTATTAACCGGCTATTCAGCGATTTCGTCCAGTCCCTCGCGCGCCCTGGGGTGAAATTGGCGATCACCGACCTGTATGGTTGCGACCCGGTGTTGGTCGCAAGGGATGACACGAGCGTTCAGGCAGCAAAGCGAGCGATTGCGATGGGATTTGGCAAGGCTCCGGTCTTTATCCGAGAAGGAGGTTCCATACCCATCGTAAATCTTTTTAAGGAATCGTTGGGGATGGACAGGATCCTCCTGCTGGGCTGGGGATGCCCTGATGATGGAGCACATTCTCCCAACGAACGCTTTTCTCTGGATGATTTCCACGGCGGCATTCGCTCAGTTGCCGCGCTGCTGTACGAGCTGGCGCCTTAGTAAAATCGGTGGGTTGCGGCCCAAAAAGATGGGCCTGACCCGCCGAGCATTTCCGACCACTGATCACTATCCACTCTGCTTCTGCTCCAGGAGTTTTCTGGCAATTATCGCCAGTTCACTGAAAACAATGGGTTTCTTGACAAACTCTCGGATCCCGACGCCCTTCATCTTTGCGTGATCAATGTCCTCGCAGTAACCCGCACAGAGGACAACCGGGATGTCCGGCCGAACATCTGTAGCAGCTTTGGCAAATTCCATGCCGTCCATTTTGGACATCGCCTGGTCGGTGATGATCAGATCGAATTCCTCAGGGTTTTTCAAGAAAACCTCAAGCGCCTCGATCCCGCCGTTCGTTGTGGTAACCCGGTAACCAAAGCGCTCCAGCATACGCTTCCCCACCTTCAGGAGCGTCGCGTCATGGTCAACCAGCAAAATTCGTGGATCCTTGCCGTCTCTGAAAGTAAGCCTAACCCTGTCAGTTTCATGGTCAACGTCAAGCGCGATTCGAGGGAGAAAGACACGAAAGGTGCTCCCCTTTCCCAACTCAGTTTCCACTTTGATCGCGCCGTCAAGGCTCTTTACGATCCCATGGACCACGGCCAACCCCATACCACTGCCTTCGCCAAAGGTCTTGGTGCTGAAAAATGGATCAAAGATGCGTTCGACGATGGCTTGGTCCATTCCGCACCCCGTGTCGCCTACGCTGAGTTCAACGTACGGGCCCGGTTTAAGGTCAAAATCGTGGTAAGCAGAACTGTGCTCCATATCCACATTGGCCAGGCTCACCTCAAGAATCCCGCCGGTTTTCTGCATGGCATGAGCCGCATTGGTGCAAAGGTTCATCAGCAGTTGGTGTATTTGAATGGGATCAGCAAGGACGATTCCCGCAGAGGACGCAACGTTTTGGCGAATTTCGATCGTCTTCGACAATGACCCCCTGAGGAGCTTGACCACTTCCTTGACCATTGGCGTCATTTGCAGTGGCCTTGGTTCTTGTCTCTCCTGCCGGCTGAAGGTGAGAATTTGTTTTACCAGATCACGAGCACGCCTGCCAGCTTTGAGGATTTCTTTCAGGTTGTTTTGCGCCCGACTTTCCTCCGGAATCTTGAGAAGCCCCATCTCGGCATTGCCCAGGACGGCGGTGAGGATGTTATTGAAGTCGTGGGCAATTCCCCCCGCAAGCGTACCCATCGCTTCCATCTTTTGGGAATGGCGGAGCTGCTCTTCCAGCTTCTTCTGCTCCGTATTGTCAATGATGAATCCCTTGATCTCGATCAACTTGCCGTGATCGTCAAAACTTCCAACAACATTCTCAATGGTGTGAATGATTTGACCGCCATGTCGGCGGTATTCTGCGGCATGGTGTTCGAGCGTTCTTTTTTCTTTCAAGAGGCTGAGAAAAACTTCTCGGTCGTTCGGGTCAGGGCAGAGTGAAAAGAACTCCGCCTGGGAAGCCTCGGCAACCGATGAAAATCCGAAGATGCCCGCAAAAGCCGGGTTGCAGGCGAGGATGCGGCCCTCCGGGGTGGCGATGAAAGCGCCTGATAGATCTTCCTCGAAGAACCTCCGATACCGTTCCTCGCTCTCCCTGAGAGCAGCCTCAGCGCGCTTGCGCTCAGCAATCTCACGGAAGAGCTGCTGGTTTTTCTGTTCCACTTCTCTTCTGGTTCTCGCTTCTTGATCGAGGCTTATGCGCAGCGCGAGGTTTCGCGAATTGATTCGCCACGCAACACTCATCCCCCCCAAGACAAAGAGGGAGAGCATTACCATGGCGAGAGGCAACTGCCAGAGGGGAGTACGCCCATAAACCTCAGCGGCAGTCACGATCCTCACCAAAGCACAGGGGATGTTGGGCAGTGGAAGATAGCTGACCAACACCTCCTCTTGGCCCCCACTCCGGGTGGCCAGTGTCAGACGCTGAATTTTTTCGGCTTCCAATCTTTTAACATCGGGCAGCTCGAGGTACCGGATTTCAGCAGGGAGCTCAGCCGGCAAGACCAGCCGGCCTTCCATTGTGATGACATAAGCGAACTTCGTCGGAGACTCATTGCGCTGCCTTACGAGGTGTTCATAGACGGTTTGGGAGGTGACCGAAGCGAGGATCTGTCCGTAGTACTGACCCTTAAAAAAAAATGGTATAGTTACTAATATTATTGTTGAATCCCCGGATGATTCAACGAGGATTCGGGCATCGCGGCTTGCGGGTGCTGGAGATTGGCTCAGGCTCTGCCCCGCAAGGATTTCTGATTCCCGACGCCCACTTTGAACCAGCACTTCTCCGTTTTTTTCGATAAATGCAATTTGCGAGTAGATACGGTCACCTTTTAGGGTCTTGTCTTCAAGAATGCCCTCGAAGACCTCAGCAATTGCATCCAAGCTTGCCAGCAAGCCGTAGGTCATGGACATACCGAGCGCCTTGTTTTCGAAGTAGGCAGAGATCTCCCGCTTTTTGGTAAGCTCCTTCAGATCATTCGTCCGTTCCGAGAAGAAGTAGGATAAAGCTATCGCGCGCTTCTCGGTGTCCTGTCGCAGTTGCTCCAATACGCCTTTTTGCAGCTCAACTTGGGAAAGATAGTTTGCAATGATGAGAAAGCCCATGTAGGCCACGAGCACGACGACCGCCAACGCAGCGGTGATATTCCAGCCCTTGCCAGAGAACTGCTGCAGGGATCGCATTGGTTTCACCGTTAAGTGTCCCGGATTTCCAACGGTCGAGTGCAATCAGAAGTGGGAGCAAGATGACCGTCGGACTGCTCCCACGATCAAAACGGTAGCGCCGCCTTGCATGACGGCGCTTGTCCCGGTGTCGTCAAAGGGTGGCTACATAGGGTGTAATGGGCCTTGAGGTATGTGACCCACAATTTTTACGCCGCCGTGGAAGGCGGCGCTACCAGGGGTACACAATCAAATTGGCAGGTCACTCCCGCTCTTAACTACACCCCCAGCGGTCCTTCATTTTGCTTGTTGAAAGAAATTCGGGTAATATTTTGGGATCGCCGGATAATATTTCTGGACGAGTTGCAGATAAGTGCCGTCTTTCATGGACTGTTCGAAAAACTTGTTGAAGGCCTCTCGCAGTTGGGGCGATGATTTTGAGAATCCGTAGGCGAGCTCCTGCATCTCCGACACGGGGCCGATGATCTTGATCTTTCCAGGCCATTTCTCCACAGCCATGAGGGCATCGGCAACATCCTGCAGGGTGGCGTCGGCTTTCCCGTTGATGACGGCCGGAATGAGCTCGTTCAGAGATCCTTCAAAAAGGCTGCACTGGGCCCCGGATTTGTCCAGGTCATAGAGATTCGGGTCGAGGCAGGTATCGGCCATCCCCATGACCCGGAGTCCCTTCAACTGGGATTTGACGGACGCCACATCCTTCATGGGGTCACCCGAGGGCTCGATCGGCTTGATGGGAAGATCCGCCCGAGCTACCAGCCACACCTGGTTGGGGAAGGTGGGCACGGAGAAATCGATCACTTTCGCGCGCCACGGCAGGACGGTGATGCCGTTGGCGGCGATGTCCCCTTTGACCGGTGCGGTGCCGGTGATCTCGGCGTCGTCTCCCTTGGGTTTGGCCATCTTGCCGCTGAGATCGGTGATAAAATCTCCCCAGGTCGTCTGGACATATTCGTACTTCACCCCCTGCTGCTGGGCGAAGAGCTTGATCATATCAACATCCAGTCCATCGCCGCTGCCGGTTACGAAGTTCGCATAGGGCACGCCGAGATGGCGGAGCACACCCTTTTGTTTGACTTCAGCCAGGTCCGCGGAAAAAGCAGAGCCAGCAATCACAACGATCAAAAGAACAGCAAAGATGGAAAACGGTTTCGTGCGGTTTGAAGAATTCTTTCTCCGCTTCATTTTTCCTCTCCTTTTAGTGAAATCAGGCGGTGCATTGTT
>JADGQM010000342.1 GCA_017881795.1 Syntrophobacteraceae bacterium | reverse complement strand
TCCGTACAAGCCATACGGACCCGGTTTCACCGAGATGGTTCCACCGTCGTACAAATAGGGTGAATAGGGCGCCGGCCTTCTCTGCCGCCAATGTTGTTGAATTAACAATTCGGGAATTGAGGAATTCAGAGATTGGATTTGCCAAACCAGGACAATCTGGGACTTGTGGCGTAAGAATTCCTCAATTCCTTAAAATGGGTATGCACTTTACTCAACCGACCGAATGATGAAGCAGGCGCTCAAGGTCGAGAACCAAACCGTCGAAATGGTGCCCCGCGTTCCCTTCTGTATGGCTTACCCGGACGTAATACCTGACGGTAATGCAAATGGCAAAGCCTGCGAAGCAATGTGCGCTATTCCAAAACCCCATCCTTGAGTTCAAGAGCCGGCAAGGTCGGGAAGAAAGATAGCACGTTCGTTGGCATTTATTTGTACTAGCTCAAACACAATCTTACAAGTCTGCTCTGCCCATTCCAACTTGAGCTGACAGCGGTATGCCGTAGCCTCTGACAAAATTAAGATGATTACGGAGTTGGCGATATCAATTGGTATCCGGAATTCTTGCAACATATTGAAAGTGTTAAGCTATCTGGAACTCTTCGTCACAATCATTAAACATTGTTCATCCCACCGTGTTGTGTGTGGTAAAATTAAGACGTTTAAAGCGCAATGCGGGTTCTTATTGAACTGCCAATCTCAGACCGCCACAAGGATTCTCTGTTGGCCTTTTCTCCACAGATTCATCAAGTCTTCCGAGGAGTCGGAAATGCAGGATGAAGACAAAACCAAAGAACAACTCATGATTGAATTGCATGAACTACGTCAGCGGCTTGCTGAATCTGAGAAAGACAAGGTAGAGCGCAATCGGGCCGAGGAGGCGCTGCGGGAACGTGATATCCAGTTCAAGAAACTGTCTTGCCATGTTCCCGGAATGATTTTTCAGTTTCTGAAGAGGCTTGACGGAACCTATTGTGTGCCGTTCACCACAGAAGCCATCAAGGACATTTTTGGTTGTTCACCTCAAGATGTACGCGAGGATTTCTCACCAATAACCAGAGTGATATTGTCCGAGGATTTGGATGAACTAATTGCTTCAATTGAATCTTCTACTGAACGCATGACTACCTGGCAATGTGAATATCGAGTACAGATTCCCGGCCGGCCAATCAGATGGATGCTTGGCCATTCGACACCCGAGCAATTGGCTGACGGTAGCATCATCTGGTATGGATTCAACACAGACATCACCGAGCGCAAGCGGGCCGAAGATTTGCTGCACAAGTACGCGTTCATAGTTGGTGCAACTCCCGATCTCATGTCATTTGTCGACACAAGCTATCGTTATCAAGCCGTCAACGAGGCCTATCTTCGCGCCCACCAAAAGACGAGGGATGAAATCATTGGTCATTCAGTCGCCGGCCTGCATGGGGCTGAGGTCTTCAATGCAATCATCAAGTCCGAAATTGACAGATGCCTGGCAGGAGAGCAGATCCATTATTCAGCGTGGTTCGATTATCCGGGTTTAGGACGGCGGTTCGTGGACGTGATCTATAATCCTTACAGAGACAGGCAGGAGGCGATTGCCGGCGTAGTCGTAAGCATCCGTGACATCACCGAGCGCAAACGGGCGGAGGAGGAGCGAAGGACTTTACAAGAACGTTTGCACCGTGCGGAGAAAATGGAGGCCCTGGGCACCCTGGCAGGAGGAGTTGCACACGACCTCAATAATGTTCTGGGCATTGTAGTCGGTTATTCCGAACTGCTTCTTGATGATTTGGATGAGTCCAGTTCGGCAAGATCCGAAGCAATGGAGATTCTGAAGAGCGGAAACAGAGCAGCAGCCATAGTTCAAGACTTGTTGACACTGGCCAGGAGGGGTGTACCAAGCCGAAAGGTCTTGAATCTGAATAACATCGTCATGGAATGTCAACAGTCTCCTGAGCTTGCCCAACTGCTTTCCTATCACCCCCACATAAAGATCAAGACTGATTTTGAGGTGGATCTGTTGAACATCTCAGGTTCCTCCGTCCATCTGGTGAAATCCTTATTCAACCTTGTTTCAAATGCTACTGAAGCTATGCCGAATGTTGGCAATATTACCATCAAGACGAGGAACCACTATCTGGATAAGCCCGTTTGGGGGTACGATGAAGTCAAGGAGGGAGACTATGTGGTGCTTACTGTTTCCGATACGGGCGAAGGCATACCTGCCACTGATTTGAAGCGCATATTCGAACCTTTTTATACGAAAAAAGTCATGGGTCGTAGCGGGACAGGTCTGGGATTGGCCGTTGTTTGGGGTACGGTCAAGGATCATCTAGGGTATGTCAATGTGGAGAGTAAGGAGGGGAAAGGAACAACCTTCACTTTGTATTTTCCTGTGACAAGGGAGGAAATATCCCAGGAAGAGGCTTCCATCTCCGCTGCTGAATATATGGGGAACGGCGAATCGATCCTTGTTGTTGACGATGTCAATCAACAGCGGGAACTCGCAGAGAGGATGCTCACAAAACTCAATTATAAGGTTACCACTGTTTCTAGTGGTGAAGAAGCTGTGGAGTATATAAAACAGCACACGGTTGATCTGGTGGTGTTGGACATGATTATGGACCCTGGAATTGACGGGCTGGATACATATCGAAAAATACGTGAAATCCATCCCCGTCAAAAGGCGATCATCGTAAGCGGTTTTTCCGAGACGGAACGGGTGACCAAAGCCCAGGATTTGGGCGCTGGTGCATACGTAAAGAAGCCTTATATGTTGGAAAAACTAGGATTGGCTGTCAGGAAAGAACTTGACCGGGTGACATGATCTTCGTCCTGCAGAAAGACTGAACTGAGAGCAACATAGCTGCCTTGTATTCATACCCGAGGTGTGGCTCTGTTGGGAGTGGATAGCATTTGGATACCGTCAATTATCCATTTCTTCTCCCCCCATCTTTTAGAGGCCAAGCTCACCTTGCGAAGTCAGCGCCGACCTCTTCGAGAGGGTTGTCGTTAGGGCACTGAAAGTCAACATTCCTCTCCTCATCTTTGAAAAACCGAGCATCAAAATCTTCAAGAGTTCCAGATCATATAGTGTTCCCGTGCGATGCAGATCGGATTGGGGAGCGGTAAAAAATCCCTTCAATGGGCAGGACAGCGGAGATGAATCAGCTCTCACTGTACCTGGGAAAGTCGGTATAGCCATGGGCTTCAAAAGAGTACCAAGCTGCAAAATCTGCTGGTGGATTCATGGGCCAACCATGGGAAAAACGTTCGACGAGGTCGGGGGTGCTTATGTACGGTCGGCCAAAGGAGATGAGATCTGCATGACGGTTCCTGATCGCCTCTTCGGCAGTTTCCTGCGTGTAGCCGCAGTTGCCGATTAATGTTCCCTTAAAGACGGCGCGGAATTCGGCGAGCGTCATGGGAGTGCCAAGCTGGTGAAAGCCGAAGGCGAGGCCATCAACCACGTGCAGGTAGCCAAGTTCGTAATCGGTAAGCCTCTTTGCCGCATAGAGAAAGGCTTCGCGGAAATCGGGCGAGCCCATGTCATTGAAATTGCCATTGGGTGACAGATGCACGCCGACCCGTCCGGCCGGCCAGACCGTAAGAACTGCCCTGACGACTTCATCAAGGAATCGAAAGCGATTCTCAAGCCTACCACCGTAGTGATCGGTCCGATGATTGGTTCTGGACTGCAGAAACTGGTCAATCAAATAGCCATTCGCCCCATGGATTTCAATGCCATCGAAGCCAGCTCCTTTCGCCCGCTCAGCGGCCACGCGATAGTCCTCCACTATGAGCGGAACTTCTTCGGTCTTCAGGGCACGCGGGGTCTCATGCGGCTGTCTACCGGTGGGGGTGTGGATAGCATCCCCTTCAAGTCTTACGGCTGAAGGCGCAACCGGCAGCCCCTCGGCCTCGTGAAAGCTGGTGTGCGAAGCCCGACCGCAGTGCCACAACTGGAGAAATACCTTCCCTCCTTTGGCGTGAACCGCAGCGACCACTTGTTTCCATGCCACTGCCTGTTCACTGGAATATATGCCTGGACTGTTCAGCCAACCGATCCCCTGCTTGGAAATCACTGTCCCCTCGGTGACGATGAGTCCGGCTGAGGCTCTCTGTGCATAGTACTCGGCCATCAAAGCGTTGGGGAGACGCTCCTCGCCGGCCCTTGAGCGGGTCAATGGGGACATAACGACCCTGTTTTTCAGTGGCAGCCCACGCAGGTCGAGAGGAGTCAACAGGGTCATAGGAAGCGAGTTTTTGCTCGTTATCATGAGATAGCACCTTTCTTTTTAGATAATGAGGGGACCTGGCAAGCCATTCCCTTTCATCTTTATTCCGTAGTACCTGTCGTGGATGCTGTCAAGGACATCACATACAGTTTCTTAGCGAGTGATCACCAGGCCGTGTATGGTGGACGATTAGGGGCAGTTCGGTGCAAATTTGTTTCCGGCAACATTGCCTTGCTTGCCGAGACCTCGAAGGAGGATAGTCGGGCGGATTTGAAAGCAGACTGCTCCTGTGGCGGCCAGCT
>JADGQM010000341.1 GCA_017881795.1 Syntrophobacteraceae bacterium | reverse complement strand
GATTTCCGCAAAGCGATCGGGGCTGATGACCGTCTCATCCTTGCTGATGGCCAGTTCTTCTGCGGAGTAAATGAGCAGGAGCTCGTTCGTCCCGATGTCGTCCTCAGTAAATTCGGGAGTCACGTGTAGCGGTTGAGAAATCTCCCAGTTTTCATACAGGACAACCATGTCACTTTTGTTTGCTCGAATCATGATGAGTGAATGATAACGACATCCCTGGGGAGGTGTAGCCGGTAGTTCCAGAGGCCTGGTCCCGAGAAAACAGGTGAATCCTGCTTCAAAGGGCTCGTCCGAATGCATACCGCGTTGCACGGCAAGGGGAACGCTGGCTCTCCGGCACCATTCTCGAGCGATTTCGCGAGCTGCCTCAAGCTTTTCCCACCCAGCTTTGATGAGCGAGCCATATCTCTCCAGGAGCGTGACCCGGTCCGCAATCGGCACGCTGCTTTCGGCTTCACCTGCAATTATTTCCCGAGCCCGCCGGAGACCCTCCGGCCCGAGCGCAAGGGCAAGCGCTGCATCCGGGTCCTTCCCGATGGACACGTCCCAGGCGACGCGCTCGGTTTCCATCCTCATCACTTCGAAGCGGCATCGGACACAGTCCTTTGTGTGCTCGGCAAGCTTAGCGCGCTCGGGTTCTAATAGCTCCCCATAGACGTAATCAAAGAGCATGTCATCCGGTGGGCATGCATCACCCGGCTCCATGTTCTTCAGAAGTGCTCCAATCTTCTCGAGGTTCTTTCCAAATGCCTCATTATCCATGCCTGAGCTCCTTCTTCGCCAAAGTGGACAACTCTGAGAAATCGAGCGCCTCCCAGAAATCCGGGATCTCGTCGTGTTGATTTGAAATACAGTTATGAAGGGCCTCGACTGCTCGTCGACATCTGCTCCGGATGGTTTCACGTCCCTCGCCAAGGCTGGCGGAAATCTCCTCAAAGGTCTCGCCGTCGAAATGGCGCCTCATGATGACTGATCTATTGTGGGCGCTCAGTTGCTCGATGCAATCCAAAAAGGCATGGAGGAATTGGCCATGCATGAGCTGCGCCTCAGCGGATGGCGCGCCGTCGCGAACCCGCTCCTCCTCGGAAGCCTTGTCGTCAGGATCGCTGCTTTGCTTCCCCCATACTCTTGGGCCGGCGCCGTCCTCCAGGAGCCGTCGCACATCCTCCTCGCTCAGACCGGTGTGCTCTGCAATTTCTTTGCTTGTCGGAGTGCGTTTGAGGCTTCGTCTCATGGAAGTCACAACCTTCTCCAAGTCCTTGCCGACCGGTGGGTTCATTCTGAAGTACTTGCGCTTAAAGTCTATGAGTCTGCGAGGCACCAGGAAGCGCATGTAGCCGTCGTAAGAATATCCCTGCCGGGGTTGATATTTTACGGTTTCTTTAAGAAGAATGAGTATCGCCTCTTGTGCTCCATCTGCTTCCGAATGAACGGCTCGAAAGGAGTCCGGCATCTGTCTGAATTCCCACCTTCCCTTTGCCTGAACAAAATTGATCAGTTGTCTCAGGCGAAAGCTCCGGAGTTCTTCTTCCGAAGCATTCTTCGGTTCATCATGACCTTCGGAGAACGTGAAATGCTTCGTCCTCTCCCATAAAAGACCGAACAACTCCAAGGGCCTTTCATCACTAATATGGGAATGCATGGCTTCGAAATATCCCTCCTTATGACGTTGGTCGGCCTGAGCAACGAGAGCCTGGCAAACTGGTATCAACCATTCAATACAGCTCCACAGAAATAAGTGTCCTGATTCTGCTCGTCATACCGGCGACGGCCGGTATCCAGGCAGCCTTCTGGGTTCCGGCCGGAAGCGTGCCGGAATAACGACTTGCGATAATGGTCACTTTATTATGTTGAGCGGTATTTATCAGTTTCCGTCACTCCGATCAACAACCATCCAACCGTCAAAATCTCCCTCATCCCATCCACCCTGGACCTCTTTTGAGCTTTGTCAACGATATGGATGTCATGAGGCTGGGCAGATGTGGCTGGGGATTGGCTCCATCCGTGCCTGCCGCCGGATTTGTGCGAAGCTTGATAGCAGGAGGAAGCACATGGCTGACGTTAAAATGTCGAGATTCATTGCCGAAGTTCCCATCGAAAAGGACGGAGTGAACTTCATTGCGGCCTTTCATACCATGACCACCAGTCTTATTGTCGTGCCGGAGGCGGTCTGGGCGACCATCAGGAACGATCCTGGCCGGGCGCAGGCGGAAATCGTCGAAGCTCTTTTGCAGCAGGGGGTTCTTCACCGGACCGCAACCGATGAAGACGCCATCCTGGCGGCCTACAAACAGCAGATCGTGCACGATTTCAGCGTCATCAAGACCAAAACCCTCATCACGCGCCTCTGCAACAATGCCTGTTCCTATTGTATCGTGAATCCCGAGAGCAGCAGCATGACCCATGAGACGGCGCTTGCTGTGGATCGATTCTGCTTCGAGCTCGCTCGGAAAAAGAGACCCCGGCAGGTCGAAGACCTCTATTCCGGCGGTGAGGCGCTGCTCAGTCCGAGCATCCTCCTGGAAAGCGCCTCGCGGCGCTATAATTACTACACGGGATGGGGAATTCAATACGGTTTTTCCATCATTACTAACGGGACCCTCATTACTCCAGAAATAGCGTCGCGCCTCAAGGAAGTGGGGCTGTCAAGCCTTCGGGTGAGCATCGCCGGGCCGGCTTCGGTTCACGACAGTCTGAGGCCGCTGAAGGATACCGACCGGAACGGCGGAAAATCATACGATCTGATCCTGAAGAACCTTGAAGCTATCCCCGGAGCCGAGATCCCCATCTTCGTACAGACTCAGTATGATAGCTCCTCGGATGACTACCTGCTGGTTCCGAAGATGATGGATGATTTCAAGCAGCGCGGCATCGCCGTCTATAATGTAGCCTTCACCCCCATCATGGCCCGCAGAGACGAAACGATCTACACGGGGATGACGGGTGATCCCGCCAAATTGCTGTTCCTCATGAAGGAAGCGGAGAAGCGGGGCTACCGCCAGTTCCACAGTCCACCCGCCAACGCCTGCATGGCCGACATCCGCTCCCGGATCACCTTCGACACCGACGGGTCGATCATCGCGTGCGCTTCCCTCCAGAGCGGGGAAATGGTCTACGGGCATGTAACCAAAGGGTTCGATTTTGTCGCCGAATCGCAGTTGCTTCCGCGAAAATTCCCGGAAAGGTGCATCACCGCCTGTGCCCTCCTCCCCCGCTGTTGGGGCGGGTGCCGCCTGAACGCCCTGGCGCGAGGCGAAGATTTCAACGGCATCGACTGCCAGGCGGAGGCCCTTTGGCTCATCCTCGAGGAGCACATAAAACAGCAGGCCCTGGCCGCACTTCCTTCGGGAAATGCTTCCATGGAAAGAGAAGTGGCTTGAGGCAAGCCAGCGCGGCACGGTAACGATCAGTGAGTGGGCGATTTGTGAGCGCGAATCGCCCACCGGCAGATTCCTTGCCCACCTGAGATCGGAATCGTTATGATTGTATACACTGGTCGACCGGTGCCTGAAGTGATGATATGTTTAGAAGACAGGAAGAAGCGGGATTAAGCTCAAGCCCATCCTGGAGCGATTTCCCAAGTGGTAGAATCAGAAACAATATCGTTGTGGAACGGACCGACTCGACCATCTCGTTGCGGCCTTATTATATCCGGCAGGATCTGTTTATTCAGGTATTCTATGGTGAGGTCACCGAGTCTTTGTATGTTGCTCTTGTTGAAGGAGGGCAGCGGATCTTTGGCGCAGATCGTGATTTCGGAGAATGGCACTTTCACCCGTATGATGCTCCCCACCAACAGGTACCATTCCCAGAGGGACTGGGGCCTAAACCACTGTTGACCTTTCTGGCAAGAGTCGAAAAACTGCAATCCAGCATCAGCTACTCTAAATCTCACGATTTAGGAAAAGTGCCTCACCTTGCCGAGCCCAATTAGGCTCTGCGGGATGACCCCGGTGGTGGATGCGGCGAAAGCGCATCCACCACGATGAGGGACCAAGAAAGACACGAGTAAGGCAAGCGCGGATCACCCTGGGTGAATCCGCAAAATCGCGGTGCGCCTTATTACGGCTGTATCCTCAGAATCCCTGTATGACTTAAGCTCGACAACCATGGTTCAGTGGTCGGCGTCTATGCCAACGGGGCCATGAGGGCCCAATTCCTCGTACGAAGCAGACAGCCCGAGGGATTGGGGTTAGAGGTTAACTCGCCGAGTACGGGCCGAGCACGCAACAACCGAATGCCGTTGCCTCCATGTCATAGGTACCTTTGCAGATCACGACCATAGCCATGGTATCACCTCCTTCCTTTCCATTTTTCTTGAACTTCGCCAACTCCCGTGCCTTTACTCTACCTATCGCTGCAAAGGTGAGCTACGGGTCACTCTAGCTACAAAATATTTTATATAGTGGTTACAATATATTAAGGATGTATATCAAAAGATTCTCAATGACGATGGATCTGCGCCACCGCATTCCCAAGGAATGACGGCAGGCTTATCGGGAATTCCAAGGTGTTGACGTGCGTTGCGGGTGCAGCATGGGAGAA
>JADGQM010000340.1 GCA_017881795.1 Syntrophobacteraceae bacterium | reverse complement strand
CACAGCGTGCTGAGCAATCGTTATGAAGCCTGCTCTCACGAACCAACCGCAGCGTACTACCGTTTGGTGCTTCTCTTGGATGCTTTGAGGGGATTAATTTTTGCTTGTGGTTGGCTCTGTGAATCCCACTTTGAATGCGTGGCAAAATTACAGTTACTCGTTTTCCATTTACTGGAAGGATTCGGAAAACTGCTGCAAAACTTTCCTGATGGCAGATCCATAACCTTTTGGCACCCATCACACTTTTCCACAACCGGATGACAGGAACCTCCGCTAAACCCACAGCCTGCTTTCGTCATGAAGGCGCAATCCGCCCCCGCCTTCATTGTTGAACAAATCATGACAACCACCTCCACTTCTGGTATTATTAATAGTTCTCCATCGAGAACTCGCTGCGCATATTAACCAGGATTTCCAGGCTGTCAAGGCATTTCTGAATCTTTTTTACGTCGCCGAGGCCAGGCTGCGAGCTTGTCGGGTGAATATTGGCAAGGCATGTTTGGGCGAGTTGCGGTCGTTTACGAAGCAGATTTGGGAGCGGGTTTCAGGGACTCTGAATTGAGACTAAAGGGATTTGCATGTAAAACAATTGCGACGCTGGCATAAAACATGCATTAACAGCAGATTCGAAAGATTCCCGTTGACAATTGGGACTAAGCGTAAAGAGGTGCATATTGGGGGCAAAAAAATTGGGCGAATTACTGCTCCAGGAAGGATTGGTCCAACCCGATCAACTCAATCGGGCTCTCGAAGAACAGCGACACAGCGGTGAGCGCGTTGGCGCCGTGTTGATCAAACTGGGATATATCAGTGACGACCTGCTGGTGGAATTCCTCTCCAAGCAGTTTCGTGTGCCGGCCGTAAACCCTGCCCAACTTACCATTCATAAGGATATCGTCGCTCTGATTCCACCGGAAATCGCGCTAAAATACCAGGCGGTGCCCTTCGGTTTGATCGGTCACACCCTCAACGTTGCCATGGCGGACCCCGGCAATCTCTTTGTTATTGACGATATCCGTTTCCTGACGAGGAAAAATATCCAGGTCCATGTCGCTTCTGAGATCGTCATCAAGAAACTGCTTAGTCATCATCAAGATCAACAAGCCGCTACCGAGAATGTCGATGATATGCTCGGACTGCTGAAAGAAGATCTGGATGTGGACTTGATCGAGTCCACTCAAGAGATGGATATGTCGTTCCTGGAGGATGCTGCCGACCAGGCCCCGGTGGTGAAACTGGTCAATCACATCCTCATGGACGCCATTCGGAAACAGGCTAGCGATATTCACCTCGAACCTTACGAAAAGTCAATGCGGGTGCGCTTTCGCATTGATGGAGTACTCTATGAAATGATGCGGCCGCCGCTGCAACTGAGAAATGCGCTGGTTTCCCGCTTGAAAATTATGAGTCGACTGGATATTGCCGAACGGCGTCTGCCCCAAGACGGACGCATTAAGCTCAAAGCCAGAGGGCGGGAAATGGAATTCCGGGTTTCCGTACTGCCCACCCTCTTTGGAGAGAAAGTGGTACTCAGGCTCTTGGACAAGAGTGGGCTGCAGCTCGACATGACCAAGCTGGGATTTGAGGAAAGCCAGTTTCAGGCGTTTCGGGAAGCCATCAACCTGCCCTATGGTATGGTGCTGGTAACAGGACCCACTGGAAGCGGCAAGACCACGAGCCTTTATAGCGCTCTTTCCGAACTGAACAAGATCAGTCACAATATTATAACTGCGGAAGACCCCATCGAATACAGTCTGGCCGGAATCAATCAGGTCCATATTCATGACGCGATAGGATTGAACTTTGCGGCAGCTTTGAGATCGTTTTTGCGACAGGACCCGGATATCATCATGGTCGGTGAAATCAGGGACTTCGAAACCGCCGAAGTGGCAATTAAGGCTGCTCTCACCGGTCATTTGGTATTGAGCACCCTGCACACCAATGACGCTCCGAGCACCATTGTCAGGCTTCTTAACATGGGGGTGGAGTCTTTCCTGGTCTCTTCGGCGGTCAACCTGGTGGTTGCGCAAAGGCTTGTCCGTCGCGTTTGCGCCGAATGTCGCGTGGTGGAAGATGTTCCCAAAGAGGCGCTCATTGCCCTGGGTGCTCGTGAAGATGATGTAGGTTCGTTTGCTTGCTATCGGGGAAAAGGCTGTCCGGTTTGCAATGGAACCGGATATCGAGGACGTGTGGCATTGTATGAGGTCATGACCATGGACGACAAAATCCGGGAAATGGTCTTGATCGGGTCCTCTGCTGCCGAAATCAAGAGAGAAGCCATGAGGCAGGGGATGCTCAGCCTTCGTCAAAGCGGGATTAATAAATTGATGCTGGGAATAACATCTATCAGCGAAGTCCTGCGCTGTTCTGCCAAGGACTAATAATACAAGGAATAATCATGCCCATCTACGTTTGGAAGGGAAGCGACCGCAAGGGAAAAAGGCAGACCGGGGAGATTGAAGCGGATAATCCCACTGTTGCCCGTCAGCTTCTGGTCCGCAAAGGTTTGAATATCACCGGCTTCAAGCCTAAGCCCAAGGACCTGGCTGAATATTTCCCTATACTGGAAAACAGGGTCACGGAAAGAGATTTGGTGCTTTTTGTCCGGCAATTCGCCACCATGATTGATGCGGGACTACCGCTGGTTCAGTGCCTGGATATCCTCCAGCAACAGCAGGAGGGGAAAGGTCTCAAAAAAATTCTCAAAAAGGTAAAGAAAGATGTCGAGGAGGGCGCCAGCTTCACGGATGCGATTAAGAAGCATCCCCGGGCCTTCGACAGTCTTTTCGTCAATCTGGTTGCTGCGGGGGAAATGGGGGGCATTCTCGATGTCATCCTCAATCGCCTGTCTGAGTACATAGAAAAACTGTCAAAATTGAAAAAAAAGGTAAAAGGAGCCCTCACCTATCCGGCTATCGTCGTCACCATAGCCGTTGTCGTCATGGCGGTGATCCTCATCTATGTTATCCCCGTCTTTGCAGGGCTTTTCAGGGATGCCGGAGTTTCCCTGCCGCCTTTGACACTTTTTGTCATGACGTTGAGCGATTTTGCAATACGGTTTTTTTATTGGATCATCATCGGTTTCGGGTTGCTCATTTATGCGGTTCGGAGACTGCGGAGAACCCCCAGGGGTAGAATGGCAACCGATCGCCTTCTCCTTCGTTTCCCTGTTTTTGGAATGCTTCTGCGCAAGGTTGCCGTGGCTCGTTTTGCGCGCACGCTGGGCACCTTGCTGGCGAGCGGCGTGCCCATCCTGGATGCCCTGGATATCGTTGCGGGCTCGGCCGGGAACGCCGTGATCGAGCAGGCTATCCGGGAATCGCGAACAGCCATCGCCGAAGGCCGCTCCGTAGCGGAGCCTTTGGAGGAAACCAAGGTTTTTCCAGGTATGGTAACGCAGATGATTTCGGTCGGTGAGGCCACCGGAGCGCTCGATAGAATGCTCGAGAAGATCGCGGATTTCTACGATGAAGAAGTGGACATCACGGTGGACTCTCTGACCGCGCTCCTCGAGCCCCTCTTGCTGGTGTTCCTGGGGGTCACCATCGGCGGCCTGCTCATTGCCATGTATATGCCCATCTTCCAGATAGCGGATGTCGTAGCCAGGGCATCTTGAAGACTTTGCAGCAAGAGAAGAAGAGCTTCGGTATGGCGCAGAAGATCAATGGAAAACCATTGGAATCGGAAGGAATTGTTCCTGAAAAAGGGGGCGAGGCCATTCCTGATGCTGCCCTGAGAAGAAGGCTTCAGGGGGTGCTCTTATTCCGGCTGCTTCTTGGCGTTTTTTTCCTGGTGCTCACGATCCTCGTCCAAAGCCATCGCGCCGAGGACATCCTTTCAGCTCGGCTCAGACCCCTCTATTACTTTTCTGTCATTCTTTTCCTTCTTACTATTGTTTCCGCCTTGAGCCTGAAGCGGGTCCGTAGCCTCAGGAGATTTGCCTATCTTCAACTGTTCTTCGACGTCGCGGCGGTGACCTTTCTGATTTACCTTTCGGGAGGGGTGGAGAGCCTCTTCTCCTTTCTTTACATGCCGGCAATCATCAGTGGTGCAGTGCTGTTGAATCGCGGGGCGAGCGTAGTGAGCGCCAGCGCCAGCGCCCTTTCCTACGGACTGCTGCTGGATCTCCAGTATTTTGGCTGGATCGCTCCCTTGCAGGTGGTTGGGGTGGCCTCTCAAGTTCGCGATAGTGGCGCCTTCTTTCACAGCATCCTGATGAATATCGCAGGTTTTTATCTGACGGCCTATTTGAGCGGTTCTTTGGCGGAGAAACTGCGAAAGTCAAGTCAACAGGTCCGAGAGCAGAAAAGAGACTTTCATCAGCTTGAGATCCTCCATCGCAACATTATTCAAAGCATAAGCAGCGGCATCTTGATTGTCAGTCCAAACGGCCGTGTGCTCTTCTCCAATTCCGCAGCGCAACAAATACTGGCTCTTCGGCAAGATCAAATCGATGATCAGCCGATTGAAAGTATCTTTCCAACTTTGGATATTCTCACCTGGCCTGGAGAATCCTCTACGATCGCCCAGCAGGAGTCCCAAATCCTGGCCCGCCGGGAGGTTATCTACAAACGC
>JADGQM010000339.1 GCA_017881795.1 Syntrophobacteraceae bacterium | reverse complement strand
CTATTTTTTATTGCAACAAGCGCTTTGCCGAGATGCTTAAGACACCCGCAAACAAGGTGGTAGGTTCCTCAATACTCGAATATATAGAGCCGGATCAAAGAGATGAACTTCTGAGGCTTTTTCGGCAATCGGAAACCGCGAGTTTCGTAACGGAAACAGATTTCAAGGCATCGGATGGCACGAAAATACCTGTCCTTCTCGCAAGTGGCCCTCTGCTGGTCAATGATCTCGCCGGGTCTTGTATCACTGCAACGGATTTGACAGAGCGCAAGCGGGCGGAAGATGCGCTCAGAGAGGCTAACGCGACACTCGGGCAGCGCGTGGTCGAGCGCACGGCGGAACTGGCTGCCGCGCGCAACGACGCCATAGGCGAAAAGAACCGGCTCGAAGCGGTTATGGAGGCTCTGCCCGTCGGGGTGGCCATTACGGATTTAGCAGGGGGCAACATCCAGTCCAACGCTGCATATGAGCAGGTATGGGGAAGTCCGCGTCCGCCGACAGATTCCATCAGCGACTATGCCGCTTACAAGGCTTGGTGGGCGGATACGGGCAGAGCGGTTGCCCCGGAGGAGTGGGCCTCCGCCCGCGCGGTGCAGGGTGGTGAGTCCGTTGTCGGGCAGTTGGTGGAGATTGAACGATTCGATGGCTCCCGCGCATTTGTTATCAACAGCGCCTCACCCGTGCGCGATGCCCAGGAGGGCATAATTGGAAGCGCCGTGGCAATCCAGGACATTACCGAGCTGCGGAAGGCCGAGCAAGCCCTGCGCGAGAGCGAGGAACGCTTCCGGCTCTTCATGGATAACAGCCCAATCATTGCCTGGATGAAGGACGAACAGGGTCGTCACGTATATTTCAATAAGACCTATGAGGACCGATTCGGCGTCAAATTGGCGGACTGGCTGGGCAAAACTGATTTCGAAGTCTGGCCGGAGGAAACCGCCGAGGAGTTCCGGAAGAATGATCAGGCCGTTCTGGCTGCAGGCCACGCAATAGAAGTCACGGAGGAGACCATTAACCCCGACGGTAGTCTCTGCTCTTGGCTCAACTCAAAATTTCCCTTCCGGGACGTGTCCGGAAGACAGTATGTCGCCGGGATCGGTTTGGACATTACCGAGCGCAAGCTGGCTGAAACTCTCCTGCGGATTCATCGTGATCTCGCCCTTGCTCTTGGTTCCACGAGCTCCATGACGGAAGCCCTGGAACAACTGTTGCAGGCCACTCTGCAAATCGAGGGGTTCGACTCCGGCGGAGTGTATCTAATGGACGCCGCGAGTGGTGAGCTCCGGCTCATCTCCCACGTGGGACTTTCCGCCGAGTTTATCGAACAAGTCTCCTGTTATGGTCCAGAGACCCCTCAGACGCGCTTCGTCATGCAGGGAGAACCAATTTATTGGCCTAACTTCGGGGGGGACCTTGGTGTCGGAGCGCTCATCGAACGGGAGGAGCTTACCTCTCTGGCCGTCATTCCGATCAAGTCAAGAGGTCAGGTGGTGGCGGCGCTTAACCTGGCCTCCCGCACCCAACGCGAAATTCCCGAGAGCACAAAGAGTGAGATTGAAACCATTGCGGCCAAGATTGGGGGGGTTGTCTCCCGGGTCAGCGCGGAAGAGGCGCTCAAGATTGAGCGGCAGAATCTGGCGGAAGCCAATACCGCTCTTAAGGTCCTCCTGCAGCACCGGCAGGAGGATCGCAGGGGGTTTGAAGAGTCCCTACTTAGCAATGTGAAGAACCTGGTTATGCCCTATGTTGAAAAACTCGTGAAAACTCGATTGGGTTCCGATCAGGTGCTCTTGTTGGAGATTATTGAATCCAATTTGAGGGAGATTGCTTCCCCCTTCCAGCGGAGGCTTTCCCACCCACTCATTAAGCTTACCCCGATGGAGACGCGCGTGGCCGATCTCATCCGCAACGGGCGGACGACGAAAGAGACCGCCGAGATCCTGCGCATCTCAGCGAGGTCGGTCCGCTTTCACCGGGAAAACATAAGGGGAAAGCTCGGATTGAAGAGTAACAAGGTGAACTTGAGATCCTACCTCTCCTCCCTTGTCTAGTGCCAGTTTTTAGCCTGGTATTACCCTGGTAAAGTTTCGGCAAACGCGATCATCGCCAATCTGTTATGATTCTCCCCCGCGACGGGGTTGGGGCTTGCCATTTCGCACCGGATCGGTTCCCGCCACGGGGGGTTCATCTCATTCGAGAGCGAACCCGGTGAGGGCAAGATATTTACCATCTAATCTCCAGTTGAACTGGCGGGTTTAAATGACTGATACAAGTTTGCTTATCGTCGATGACGACAGGAGGATTCTCACTGCTTTCCGGATGGTCTTTGAGGGGAATTACACTGTCATTACGGCCGAGAAGGGCTCAGATTCCTTGAGACTCCTATGTGAGAAGGCGCCGGATGTGGTTATCCTTGATATCGGGCTTCCAGACATGAGCGGAATAGACCTGCTGGCTCGAATCAAAGGCTTGGCGCCGGAAACCGTTGTCATCGTGATGACTGCTGCCGAAGAGACCGAAATGGTCAACAGGGCTCGTGAGCTTGGGGCCGTTGACTATTTGGTGAAGCCCATAGACGCCCGGACGCTGAAGACAGTGGTTCAAAATGCTGTTCAAAAAAAGAAAATGTCCCTATAAGTGTACAAACGAAAAGATGGAAGCGACGCAAATCCTAGCTGCAGATGGGAGATTTAATGTCCAATTCAAGAGAATCCAGTCCAGTAAGGCAATTGAGAAAAACACCAACCGGCATCGACGGTTTTGACGAAATCACAGGCGGGGGGCTCCCGCAAGGACGACCGACTCTTATCTGCGGTGGACCGGGGAGCGGCAAAACGCTTTTCGGGATGGAATTTCTCGTCCGTGGTGCGAGAGATTTTAGCGAACCCGGCGTTTTCATGTCTTTTGAAGAGAAAGACACGGACCTCATCGAAAACTTTTCCTCTCTCGGGTTCGATCTCGACGACCTGGTGGCTCATGATAAGCTGGCTCTCGACTATGTTCACATCGAAAGAAGCGAAATCCTGGAAACGGGTGAGTTCGACCTGGAAGGTCTTTTTGTGCGGCTCGGTTTTGCTCTTGATTCCGTCGGGGCCAAACGGGTCGTTCTGGATACCATTGAAGCGCTTTTTTCGGGCTTTCCCAACGAGGGGATTCTCCGGTCGGAAATCCGCAGACTTTTCCGGTGGCTCAAAGACCGCGGGGTGACGGCCGTCATCACCTGCGAGCAGGGCAAGGGAACCCTGACCCGCCATGGCCTTGAAGAATATGTCTCCGATTGCGTCATTTTTCTCGACCACCGCATGATCGAACAGGTGGCAACGCGCCGCTTGCGCATCATCAAATATCGCGGGACGACACACGGGACCAATGAATTCCCCTTCCTGATCGACGAAGGGGGCCTTTATGTGCTGCCCATCACTTCCATCAGCCTGACTCATAAGGCCGGAAATGAGCGCATATCCAGCGGGGTACCGCGCCTCGATACGATGCTTGGCGGTGAGGGGTACTTTCGCGGAAGCAGTATCCTGATAACGGGTACTGCCGGCACCGGGAAAACCAGCCTTGCTGCCCATTTTGCGAACAGCGCGTGCACGCGCGGCGAGAGATGCCTCTATTTGGCCTTCGAGGAATCGGAAAGCCAGATCGTACGCAATATGCGCTCTATCGGCGTCGACCTCCAGCCCTGGCTGGATAACGGCTTGCTCCTTTTCCACGCCACGCGGCCCACGCTCTTCGGGCTTGAAATGCACCTGGTCAGTATGAACAAGCTGGTAAGGGATTTCAAACCCTCCGTGATCATTATGGATCCAATTTCCAATCTGACTTCGGTAGGCAACACAGCCGAAGTAAAATCCGCGCTGACGCGCTTCATCGACAGCCTGAAAATGGAGGGCATAACTGCCCTTTTCACGTGCCTGATCTTCGGGCAACACCAGGATTTAACTGAATTGGGCGTTTCCTCCCTCATGGATACATGGATCACGGTGCGAGACATCGAAAGCAGCGGCGAGCGCAACCGCGGTCTCTATGTCATTAAATCGCGGGGTATGGCCCATTCCAACCAGGTCCGGGAATTCGTGCTCTCCTCCGATGGGGTGCGCCTTGTTGACGTTTATGTCGGCCCTGGAGGCGTTCTGACCGGTGCTGCCCGGCTTGCCCAGGAGGCCAAAGACCGGCATGAGGAAAAGGGGCGCGCCGAGGAAATCGAACGGAAGAAGTGGGAGTTTGAAGCCCAGAAGCGCTCGGTGGAAGCGCGGGTTGAGGAAATGCTGGCTGAATTGAGCGCTCAGGAAAAAGAGCTCAAGAAGACTATCGATGAAGAAGATGAAAGAAAGCGCAGGCTCGACCGCCAGAGGGCTGAAATAGCGCGCCAGAGGCATGCGGATTAAAGCTGCAGACAAGAAATGCTTGTCCGTGACCTTCAGACCGACTCGGTTTTCGAAACCGAGTCGGTCTCCCATCTCGGACGATTATTCATTGACATGCGCCTAAGTACAGCACCGCATAATAGAGTGACCATTGCCCAAAGGCGTCATTCCGGCAGGTTTTAAGCCGGAATCCACAAAAGCTTCCTGGATACCGGCTTAAAG
>JADGQM010000338.1 GCA_017881795.1 Syntrophobacteraceae bacterium | reverse complement strand
CTGATCGCGATCCTCGACCAAGCTCCTGTGGTTCCGGAGGACTTGCTTTCTCTCTGCACATGGATTTCAAAGTATTACTTCTATCCTCTCGGTGAGGTCCTGCAATTAGAAGTGCCGGCGAAAGCACGAACCCTACCCGAAATATGCTTTCGTTTAACCGCCGAGGCCAGGAAAACGATCAAAAACCCCAGCACCTCAGCCCTCCTTGAGCTATTGTCCCAGAGGGTTGAGGTTCCCGCCAAGGAGCTCAGTCGCAGCCTGGAGGGAAAAAAGAACCTCCGGAATGAACTGCAAAACCTCGAGCAAGACGGGGTCATTGAACGCTTCTATCGTTTCGATTCTGCCAGGCCAACAGCAAGAAAAACAAAGTACGCGCGCCTGCGCCTTGTCGCTCATCCTGCGGCGAGGTTTAGAAGAAGCCAAAACATGGCTGACCTGATTCACCTCCTGGATGAGCTGGGAGGCACCGCGCCAGTGTTTGTCGTGAAGGAGCGCATAAAAAACGCCGGATACTGGATCGAAAAACTGGTGAAGCTGGGTTGTATCGAGATCGAAGCTCCAGCAGAGCCGACCTCCCCGGAGTGCCGGCAGCTTTTGCCGAGGGCTGCTCCACCCGTCCCTTCCCCTGATCAGCAAAGCGTTTTGGACGCCATCCAACGGAAAATTCCGGAGCCTTCTTTTGAGACCTTCCTGATTTTCGGAGTGACCGGCAGCGGCAAGAGCGAGATCTATTTGCGGTTGGCTGAGAAGGCCCTGGAACATCAAAAGGGGGCGCTCATCCTGGCGCCGGAAATAGCTCTCACGTTCCAACTGGAGGCTCTGTTCCGACAGCGGTTTGGCTCGCAGCTTGCCATCTGGCATAGCGGTCTTGCCACCCAGGTGCGCGAAGCGCAATGGCAGGACATTTTGAGCGGCAAAAGAAAAGTGGTCCTCGGAGCCCGTTCCGCGATCTTCATGCCGGTCAGCGATCTGGGATTGATCGTCATCGACGAAGAGCACGACTCCTCATACAAGCAGGACGACCATTTGCGCTATCAGGCCCGTGATGTCGCCTTGATGCGGGCACAATTGCTTGGAATCCCGATTGTCCTGGGTTCCGCTACCCCTTCCTTGCAGTCGATCCATCACAGTCAGACCAAGCGTTATACGCTGCTCTCACTCCCGCGACGCATATACGACCGCCCACTCCCTGATTTGGAAATCGTCGATATGCGTAGAGAGAGCAGGCGGAGCAGGATCTTTTCCAAAGCTCTCAAAGAAGCTCTCGCAGAAACGCTGGCAACGGGGCAGCAGGCCCTTTTGTTCCTTAACCGGCGGGGTTTTGCCACCTTTGTGCTTTGCAACGTATGCGGGCATGTGCTGGAATGTGAGAGCTGCAGTGTGAGCCTCACGTATCATGAGAAGAAAGAATTGTTGTGCTGTCATTATTGCGGAGCCGAGAAAAAGCTCCCGGCACGCTGCCCGGTTTGTGATCATGCAGCGCTCATCCTGCACGGCTTTGGGACCGAGCGCATCGAAAGAGAAGTAAAGAAACTCCTTCCCGCAGCACAAATTCTCAGGATCGATCGCGATACGGCATCCGAACCCCGCTATCTTGCCGAGTGCCTGGAATCCATCAGAGAACATCGGGCGAATGTCCTCATCGGCACTCAGATGGTCACCAAAGGCCACGATTTCCCCAACATTACGCTGGTAGGGGTCGTCAACGCCGACATTTCTCTGCAAATCGCCGATTTTCGTGCGGGGGAAACCACGGTGCAACTGCTCATGCAGGTTGCCGGGAGAGCCGGCCGCGGCGACAAGCAGGGCCGAGTGATCCTCCAGACTTACAATCCCTCGCACTACACCATTGAATCCGTGTTGAACATGGACTACCTGGGTTTTTGCATGAAGGAGCTCGAATCGAGAGAACGGCTGCAATACCCGCCTTTTGCCAGGTTGTTGAGGTTGCTGGTGACTTCCACCCGTGAGGAATTGACCAGACAAGCTGCCCATGAGCTTGCAGGCCTGTGCCGCGCGGTTGCTTCCGAATTCCGAATTCAGGCCAAATACGTGGCAGTCCTCGGCCCCTCCCCGGCGCCCTTGGTGAAGCTCAAAAATCGCTTCCGCTGGCACATCTACGTCAAGGCGTGGACGAATCCGGTTTTGCAACAGTTCACCGAGGTGGTGCTCGAGCGGAGCCCCGGATACCCTCTGCTCCGTCGCGTGCAACTGGCCATCGACCGGGATCCGCATATGGTGAGCTGAGCCCGAGTCTCCGCAATGGAAAAATGGTTTGCCGGTAGAGCCTCTTGCAAAAGTCCCTGGGCGTCATTCCGGCGGAAGCCGGAATCCAGATGTTTCAAGGTTTTCTGGACCCCGGCTTTCGCCGGGGTGACGGTTTTCTTGAGTTTTGCAAGAGCCTCTGTAACATGTTGAATTCCCGTTCGTGGTGAGGTATCGAACCATGAACGGAAATAGTTATGTAAGAAGCTCATGGTTTAGAGCATTTGAGATCCTTTGACTCGGACGCCCATTGCAGCTCAGGAATAGGTTAAGCTTTTGGGGTGAAAGCAAAGGCAGATGAATAAATATGTCTGATTCAAAGAAAAAAGGGCACTATCAACGATTGCGCAAGCGCTTTCTTTCCGGTGCGATGGGTTCGCACTCGGAGGAAGCGTTACTGGAGTTGCTGCTCAGCTTCTCGGTGGGGCGGGGGGATGTGAGACCTCTCGCGGAGGAACTGCTTCACCATTTTGGTAGCCTTTCCGAGGTCCTTGCGGCGTCGCCGGAGAGCCTCAAGAAGATACCGGGGATTGGTGAATCTTCGGTGGCGTTGTTCAAGGTCATCAATTTCATTAGGTCGGCTTCGGTTGCGCCCGAGGAAAAGCGAACCTCGGACGGGCCTCTCCCCGAGCAATCCGGCCAGGCAATGGAGCCCGTCGCTGCAGGAATCCCGACCGACATGCCTGTGGATTATAGTGCTGCCGAGGCGGTTCGGGTCTCAGGAAGAAACGACGGCCGACGAAAGTTCCAGGTCTGCAACGGCTATCTGCTGGAATTTGACCAACTGGCCCGAGTGCTGCATTTTCTGCTCGAACACAGGGATGCGAAGAAGATCTCGCGCGCCAGCCTGCAGGAGAGTACGGGTCTTGCGGAGCGTCAAGTCGCGAGCCTGATCAGCATGGGGGCTGCTTTGGAACTCATTCAGCCCGGCCGGCAAATCCTCACGCCAGTCGGGTTGCTCATTGCCGAAAGCGACATTTTTATCGAGAAGAAAGGCACCCTCGAGTGGTGCCATTGTGTGGCCGCGGGCTCGCGACGGAACCTGATCTGGTTTGAGGTCTTCAATCATCTCTTGGCGCAGGATTCCCCCATGACTCAGAAAGGATGGTGTCAGCAGCTCCGGGAGACTCTGGCCGGTCAGTACACCGACCGAACCATCGGGAAGCATCTGCACGAAGAGGTCCGCTTCCTGGTCGATGCCTACTTAGAGCGCAATTTGCGCAAGCTCGAACTGTTGCACCAGACGCAGGACGGGCTGCTCTATCGGCGCCGCTACACCAATTTCGATCCGCTGGTTCTGGCCGCCATGATCTATGACTTCGCTTCCGAAAAAGAGGCGCAGTTGTTTCAGGTGAGCGAGTTGGCTACCACACCCGGTTCCCCGGCTGTCGTGTTCGGCCTTGACCCGACTACCTTCCGCAATCTGATCGAGGGGCTGCATGAACGCGGTTTCGTCCGCTACGAGACCACCCACAACCTCGATCAAATAAGGCTGAAGCCATCGCTTTCCGCCCTTGAGCTTCTCTCTGCCCACTTCGAGGATCGGGGGCTCCGCGACGAGACCTCGCCACGAGAAGGAGGCGTTCGCCGATGAACGAGCCGTTGGATATGATTAAGTTGGTTCAAGAGCTCAAGTCCAGGCCAAAGGCACGCGGATGCATTGTACTTACCCACGACTACCAGGGGCAAAAGGAGTGGGCCGCCGAACTGGCCCGCCAGACTAATTTCGAGCACCTTGACCTGTTGGAGACTTTCGCTTGGGATGAGAATTTATCCGCTGGCGTTGGTGAATTTCTGGTGCCGAAACTTTTTGAATTTCTGAAAAACAGGAGCGAGTCTCCGGTGCTGATCGTCTCCGGAGTGGAGTTCCTCAAAGCCACCTGGACCGCCCGCCCAGATGCCGCGCGAAATTTCGCCCACCATGTGGAAACCTGGAGTCACACCCCCTGCCTCCTCTTTGTCATGCAGCACGATAAGACCCTTGCGGCTCATCAGTCCAACCGGTTCCGCCAGTACCGGTTCGTGATCGATCAGAAGGAGACGTTTGCCCTCACATGAAGAACGACGGCCTTTTCTGCACCCTTTATATTGAGAAGTTGAAAGAGGCTACCGCGCTCGACGATGCCGCGTCGGGGCGGATGGCTACCCTGTCCCAGACCTGGCGCACGCGCAAGGCTGAGAGTGCGGATTCTCTTTGGGACAGCTTCATCAAGCAGGCGGCGAGTTATCTGGAATTTGTGCCCCCTGTGCGACCCGAGCTTCGCGGTGTTTACCCTCTTTACGAGGACTACGGCTTTTCCAATTGCATCGGCGTTCTCTATCTCATCGA
>JADGQM010000080.1 GCA_017881795.1 Syntrophobacteraceae bacterium | reverse complement strand
GCAGCCGACCTCCAGGGCAGATTTTCCTTGTGGATTCACTTTCAGTTCATCGAACAATTTCTTTTTCAAATAACCAATCCGGGTGGGATTGACTGAGGACTGCATCAGGTAAAGTGCGGAGTCTGATTGCCACCATCTGTCTCCATCCGCATGGTAGAGATCATTGTCGATGCGATCGTAGATTTCCTGTGTCACTTTCTTCACCGCACATCCCTCCTCAGGTCGCAATGCCGGCAATTGTTCACGGTCTTTAAAGTTTAATTCATGTTTCTCGTTTTACTCAATATTTGAATTATACGGATTTGGTTCATTTTTTTGACGGGAAGGTTTCTTCGGATCCGCTTCGGAGACATCCTCCAGAGTCTTGTTGGACTCTACGGAAAGATTCTTCTTGAGCATGTCATCGGTAATCGCATAGCGATATCTTTTCTTCAAGAACAGCCACGACTTCTCGTCCTTTGCCGTTTTTACCAGCGCGAATTCACCCTGGAGCTTTTCTCCGTCGAGGACAAACTTTATATGCCCTTTTCCCAATCCGTCCAGAAGAAGTCTCTCGCTTTCTTTTCTAGCTCCGGTCGAAAGGGTGATGATAGAAGCCCCAGCATCCTGGATGCGTTGGCGGCAGAGCGCGAGGTGGTCAGGGATGACTCGAAGTGAGATTCATGGGGCTTGATCCTCGCTTACCCGGGTCACTTGCTAACGGACTGCTTTTCACCCAGGGCGTTTCGTGCCAGACGATCTAAATCTGCGTCCGTTACCGTGGGAAGAAAGCGTTTTCGATAAAGCTCGTCGTGCACGATACCCACAATGGCAACCAGGGGTGCGGCGACCAAAACACCCAGCACACCGAAGGCGGCGACACATAAAAGCATGGAAAAGATCACCGCCAGCGAATGGAGCTTCATGCTGCGCGCCATGATCAGGGGAGAGATGACATTGTTTTCCAAGAGCTGCACGGCGAGATACGCGAGCAAAACCCAGAGCGGAGTCATGCCTCCTTCGCCCAGGGCGAACACGAGGGCAGGCGCCGCGCTCAGGATGGGTCCCAGGTAGGGAACCGCTTCGAAGGCTCCCGCGATCAGCGCCAGAACCAGGGCATCCACAAATCCGAAGAAGGGCCACATGAGCAGAAGCACCAATAAGCCGACGGTCAGCATTGCCAGCAGGGTCGCGAATGCCCATGTGGGCACAAATCTTCCAATGCGCTGCAGGATGGTCAGAGTCTGGTCATGGTGACGCTCGGGCACAATCAAAAAAATCAGGCCGAAAATCGGGCGCGGATCCATCAGCGTAAAGATAACTCCGATGAAGACCGTCACCAACACGACCATGATTTGAGCCGCGTTGAACGCCACCGCCGTGAAACTGCCGACCACACCCTGGACCATCTGGCTCAACCTGGAACGGAGAGATTCCGACTCTTTCGTCGTTTTTGGCGGAGCCGCTTTAGTGGTTCGTCGCGCGGCTTCGGGCTTGCCCTCCTCTGGCGCGGTCAGGGCAATTTCAGTGGTGACTTCCGCCTGCAGTTTTTCCTCGGAAAGCACTTGTTGTTGCTCCATTTTGATCAACGGCTTCTGCAGACGTTCCCAGTAAGCGGGCAACTGTTCGGAGAGCTTGGTGACCGAGTCCTTCATCGGTCCGAAGAAAGCCCAGCCCGTCAAGGCAATGACCACCGTCAATGCCGCCACGATCAAGCCCGTCGCGCGTCTTCTGCCACCAGTAAAAGCCCGCATCCGCGAGATCACTGGATTGACTGCGAGTGAAATCAGCAGAATCAGCAGAAATGACAATAGAATGGGAGACACCAGTGAGAACGTTTGGATGAAGGCAAATAACGCCGCTCCCAGTACTACATAGAGATAAACCGAGCGTGGCTTCACTTCTGGCTTGGGGTTGTTTGGCATGGCATCTTCTCCCGTGCTTACCTTATCGTCAGACGACCGAGCGGTCCTGTTTGGACGCCACCTCTTTCGGAGTCACCGCTTCCGCGCCCGGCACGGGTTCAAGATGCGAACCGTACCGGTTGGAGTAAATCTGGGTGAACTTCGCACCGAAGAACAGAATCTGCGCAGAGTAATAAACCCACAACAACACGATGACCAGCGAGCCGGCCGCCCCGTACGCAGAGGTGACACTGCTCCTCCCCAAGTACAGGCCGAGCAGAAGCTTTCCAAGATTGAAAAGCAGGGCGGTGATGATCGCGCCAATCCAAACATCCCGCCAGGCGATCTTCACATCGGGCAGCACTTTGAAGATCATGGCAAACAGCAGTGTGATGACGCCGAATGAGACCACGAAATTGATCCCCTGCCAGATGCTCTCATGCGCGGGCAGCAACCCGACCATGAATTTGTCCAGCGCGGAGAGTCCCGCGCTGAGAACCAGGGAGACCAACAGAAGGAATCCAATGCCCACAATGAGAGCGAAGGAGAGAAGCCGATCTTTGATAAAATTCCGCAGCCCGCGACCAGGCGTCCGTCGGACACCCCAAACCGAGTTGAGCGCGTCTTGAAGCTGAACGAATACGCCGGTTGCACCCACGAAGAGCGTGGCCACCGCGATAACCGTTGCCCAAACGCCAGTCTTGGGCTTATTGGCGGCGCTGACGAGCGCCTGGATCGCTTCGCCCCCCTCGCTTCCGACCAAACCGGAAACCTGACTGAACAATTCGCGTCGGGCCGCTTCCTCGCCGAACCAGAGGCCGGCCATCGCCAGCACGATCACGAACAGCGGAGCAATGGCGAAAAGGGTATAAAAGGCCAATGCCGCCCCCATCCTCGACACATCCTGGTCGATCCATTCAGACACGGTCTGCTTCACCAATTCGAAGATGGACCTTAGAAATCGAGGCATAATGATCTTTGTACCCCTTGCCAGCGGCTTACGAGCGGTAACAGACCTACCCGATTATCCGCCGCCCTGCCATCCGCCACCCTGCCCGGTCGCCAACCCATAGAAAAGCAGTACTGAAGCGCCCAACATGACTATGGCTGCCTCCACCATGCCTGCATCGGTGACCAATCCCAGTTTGTTCTTACCCATTATCCCGCGGCTGTTGCCTATCACAACCAGCAATACGACCAGGATCGGCGACCGAAGGCGGGTCACGCTCGGGATCGAGGTACTCGAACACGCGCCCCTGAAAGTTGCGCAGAGTGGCGCGACCGGCGCGCTCGTCATAATGCATCATGAACATGGGACCGACGGGGACCTTTCCACCGCCTCCCGGAAGATCGATGACGTAGGTGGGGACCGAAAGGCCACTCGTGTGCCCGCGAAGTTGCCCAAGGAGCGAAATGCCCTGCGCGATCGTGGTCCGGAAGTGCTCGGAACCTCGCACCGGGTCGCACTGAAACAGGTAGTAGGGGCGCACTCGCATGCGCAGGAGCCCATGGACCAGGGCTCGCATCGTCTCAATATCGTCGTTAACTCCGCGCAGCAACACGCTCTGATTGTTCAGCGGAATGCCTGCCCGTAGCAGCATGTTGCAGGCACTCCTCGCCTCGTCCGTGCATTCGCGCGGATGGTTGAACTGCACATTGATCCACAGCGGGTGATACTTCTCGAGCATCGCGCACAGCTCAGCGTCGATGCGCTGTGGAAGCACGCACGGAACCCGGCTGCCGATGCGAATGATCTCCACGTGTGGGATCGCGCGCACCCGTGCCAGAACCTCTTCGAGGCGGGGCGTCGGCAACGTCAACGGATCGCCACCGGATATGATCACGTCGCGGATCTCGGGGTGAGCTGCGATGTAGCCGATCATTTGATCTAGCTCGATGCGACGTACCGCACCCTCGGTCATGATCCGCTTGCGTGTGCAGTGACGGCAGTACATCGCGCAGGTATCGGTGATGACGAGTAACACGCGATCCGGGTAACGATGCGTGAGGCCTGGAACCGGGGAGCCCTCCTCACGGAGTGGATCGTCCTCGCCCGTGTTCTGGTGCAAAAGCTCCTCGATCGCCGGCAGCGACTGTCGCGCGATCGGGTCGTGAGGATTTGATGGATCGAACAGCGACAGGTAGTAGGGTGTAATGCCGATGCGGAAGTTGCGAATGACCTGCTGTAGCGCGGGCAGGCATTCTTCTTGGACAGGGACGAAGCTTGCGAGCTGCTGAAGCGAAGTTATGCGATTGTGATACTGCCAGCGCCAATCGTTCCATTCTTCTTCGGCCACGCCCGGAAAGAATGTGTCGCGACCAGACAATTGCGACTCGTCGTTCCGTTCGTCAGAATCCCGGACCATGCTCCAATCCCTCACATTTTCCTGGTTAGTCAATCGCTGGCGTCGTGACTCTACGCATCGCGTTGAGTTGCCCAACACCAACGTTTATGAAATGCGTTACGTGCCCGAACAAAGCTAGCAGGGTCATGGCGGATTGACAACACCCTCTTGGAAATTTTACATGGCTCGGCCGCCAATTCTCCTGGTACGTACTGTATTTTTTATGTCAGCGACTTCTCCATCTGCAGCGCTTCCCCACCATCATCATAGAAGTTGGACAGGATGCCGGATGGGGAAAACCCTAAATTCTGCCAGAAGCGGATGCCGCCTGTGTTGCTTGTCCGCACCTGAAGCTCCACGGTTGTGATTGCGGACGCGCGCATTTCTGTGAGCGTATAGTCCATGAGCGCCGAAGCCACTCCCTGGCGTCGAGATGCCGGGTCCACAGCGATGGATTCGATTTCGCCGGTCTTCTGCTCGATGGACGTGCACATATAGCCTGCGATGATGCCCGAGACCTCAGCGACGATGAACAGGTCGGGGCATCTGCGATACCACTTTCTGAAAATGGGCTTTGACCATGCGTCAACCATCCGGAATGAGACTGGTTCAATCTCCAGGGCTTGTGGCAGATCTGCTATGGAGAAATGCCGGATGCGGATTTTCTGATGTTCACCGGTCATGCAGACTACTCCTCTTGCATTGGAGCCAGACCCCATGCAGGGGTTGAGCTTGTGGCGAGTGTTTGATACAAGATGCGTCTTAGTGAGCATGAGCTCCCTGGATTGAGAAGATGTTTGATGGATGGATTCCAGCCTCGAGCCTCGATCACTTGCGTACCTCATCGCCATCCTCCAGAAAAAAAGAACCCCTCTTGCATTGCACTCCTCGCGAGTCGCCGTGGGTCGCGAAGAACCTACGAATTGGCGGAACGGTCAGCATGATCGCGCACCATCCGCGGGCCGGGCCGGTCCGCTGCTGCTGGTTCGGCTGTCCGATGGGGATCCTGCCGATGACGGAATTGGGCGTCATAGCCACCTTTCAGATAGCCCCAACGCGTCAGGGCATCCATGTCCGTCTCGAAGGAGTGGCCGATGTCGTTCCGGTAGTAGACGTTCGGAATCCGGGCTCGCAAGATCCGGCGGTACACGAGGTCTCGGGCCTCCCGAATGGTTGGGCCGCTCGCTGTTACCACGAGGGGTGCCCCGACATCCCCCGCCGCCAGCCAACGACCATCCACGCACTTTGCATCTTCGATCCGCACCCCAGTCAGGTCCCCGTCCATGAACCTCAGCTCCACCCCCTGCCCGAAAGTGTAGAGCATGTCCGGGTCCCGGTAGGGATAGGGAGGCAAGCGCAGGCGGACCCCGATGTGCGTGCCCGCCCGCCCGTCCAGGCTCGTCAGCGTGCCGGCGGCCAGCCCTGAAAGCAGCGCCGGCGCGGTCGTCTCGAGGCCTTCCAACTGCACGTCGATGGTCGGGAACCCGAAACGCGTTGTCAGCTCGAGCGGCCAGATGCCCTCGGCGTTGACGATGCAGTTCACATCAAAGTAGCCCACATAGCACTCGCGGCGGAGGTCCGCCTCGAACCGGGCGATAGTGCGCCGGAACAGCTCCGGGCAGGACGCCCAGAACATGGTGGTGCCCATCTCGCCGGTCATGGGGCCCAAGTTGCCGGGGAAGAACCGCTTGTGCTCGAAGTTGACGGTGACCAGCTCGATGAAATGCTGCCCGTTGAAGAACGCGCCGATGGCCACCTCGACCCCACACATCCGCCGCTGCAGCTGCACGCCCTCCACGAGATGGCTCCAGGTGTCGCGATAAGACTCGAGCACATGCACCACGTCCCGGCCGTCCGGGTCCTCGCCAACATAGAGGAGCCGCTTGATGTTCTGAGCGGAGCCCCCCGGCTTGGCAACATAGCAGCCGGGGTTCTCTAGTACGAACCGGATCGCGTCATCCATAGTCCGAAAGTCCATCTGCGGGATGAGCGCCATTCCGTGCCGAGCGAGCTCCGACTGGCCAAACGCGCGGTCGTCTTCGAGACGGTCGGTGTAAGGGGTCCCGCCCACCACCCGCTTGCCGGATGAGCGTAGCTCCGCTGCCAGCGTGCCCATGCCCTGCGTATCATCAAAGACCACCACATCAGCCCAGGTGAGTTCACGGCGCCAATCGTTGGCCTTGGGTACGAAGCCGTCCGCGACGTCCCGGACTGACTCCTCCGTGATATAGAGCTTGGCCTCGCCACCCTGGAGCACGGTCTGTCGGGCGAGCTCGCTACAGAGGCCCTCGTTCGATACGAACAGGAACCGGTGCGCAGTCGTGCGGTCAGTGGCGCAATGCAGCCTGGCTGGAGATGCCGCGGCGGCGACTGCCCGCATTCCGGACGTCTGTCCGGGCCGCAAGGGCAACGCGATTCGTTCGGTGGCTGCAGACACAATCCACTCGAGGAGATCCCTGTAGGTGCCGCCGGCGAGGCGCACGAGGATCGGCAGATCGGAGCGAACCGGGTCGAGGCCGGGCAGCGGGTTTGCCTCGATGAAGCATGCCGTGCCGACCTCGTCGCAACGCAGGTCGATACGGGCTGCGTCCCGGCAGCCCAGCGCATGATACGCCGCGAGTGCCGTGGCGGCGGCCTCCACGGCGAGCGGCTCGCCGTGGAGAAGCCGATAGGCCACGTTGTCCAGATAACACTCTTTATTATGGGTCGTGTAGGCGTGTGTCTCCTCACCTCGGATGATCGACACCTCCATCACCCCGAGCACTCGGGCTCCGGCGCCATTGCCTGCGATGCCGACTGTCACCTCCCGACCTGGCAGGTACGCCTCCACCATCACCGGCTGCCGATGCCGCTCGATCAACTCCCGGCAGACGGTCTCGAGGTCGTCACGACGGGTGACGAGCGACCGGGCTGTCACGCCTTTGGAGCTGCCCTCTGCCACGGGCTTGACGAAGAGCGGCAGCGGCAAGGGAATGCCGTTCGCCCGTCCGGCGTCCTCGATCACCACGAAGGGGGCAGTAGGCAGGCAATGGTCCCGCACTACCCGCTTGGCCAGCGCCTTGTCGAGGGTGAGCGCGCAGGCCAGGGGATCGGCGAAGGTGTGTGGCTGATTGAACAGCTCACAGATAGCCGGCACCTGGGCCTCGCGGGATCGTCCGTGAAAGCCCTCCGCGATGGTGAAGACCAGGTCCCAGCGCTGGCCGGCGGCCAATCGCCGCGCGAGCTCGATGCCCCGGCCCACGCGCTCGACCTGGTGCCCCAGCTCCGCGAGGCCGGCCGCGATGCCTGCGATGGTCTCCTCAGGATCGAGCTCCAGCACCTCTTCACGGAGGAAGCCAGCAGCGAGGTAGTCCTCCTTGCAGTCGTATATCAGGCCTATGGTCAGTGGCATGTCGGCGCCTCAGGGTGCAGGTGCGTGCAGGTCTTCCCCTCCCAGGGGCGTGCAGCTAAGAGTCGCATGATCAGTCCTTAATCGCGAGCAGCCGCATCGCCGGTTCCTCCGGAGCTGACACGCTGTGCCGTCACCAGGACGGGGCGCGTGTTCTCACACGCTGAGAAGGAGCGGGCTCCAGCAGCTCATTAAAACCACGGTTGGACCGGATGTCAACGATGTGTCGACGATCCTGGTGTCGAGGCCACTGATTTGGGCTCGCCAAAAAGACAGCACTCCACCTCAGTGGCGTTTTCCGAAAAAAGCGCAAAATTGACTCCTGAGCCATCCCCCGCGGCTCCGAGAGGGTAGGGTTGTCCAGACCATGCCTTCATGTCTTCTCTTTCCGAGCTAAGTGCTTGCAGTGAAGTTTCTTAACCAAATCTAAAGGCTTTCTCTTTGTGATGCAGCCAAAATGTCAGCCTCAAAATATTATACTACGAACGGCTAGGAATTGAAGTTTCTGTCATTTCGACCGAAGGGAGAAATCTTAAGATACCTCACATTCGCTCGGGATGACCAAAGCCCAGATTCTAACCACCCATAGTATAGATAACTTCTGTGTAGGCACTTAGCACACATTAGTCTTCGCGTTCTCCTGTTTGCAGGGTGAGGGAGACCGGTTTGGGATGGCATTGGAAGCTTTGCCTCCCTGACGTCCCGGTTACTTCAAGTTCTTTTTGATTTTCTGCTTTTCCTGTTCAAACTGTTTCATGATCTTTTGAATCTCATCTGTGGCCCAAGGCCTTTTCCGCGCTCTTGAATACCTTACTCTCCTCGCCCTGGATATGGTGCTCCACGAGCTCTTCAAACACGCCCATCCTGGCTCCCCATTGATCCTCACCCTGCGACATCTTCTCCATGGCATGATCACCGTCGCTCGATTTCCAGTCCTCTCCAACCTTTTTCGCAAAGTCTATGCCAGACCGATCGAGAGGCGTCGCATTTTCCATCAAGCTTGTATGTATAGGCAGTTATGGCGGAGTGAGACCCATCGAAGGTTGTGGACTTGAGGAGGAAGAGTGTTGCATGCAACAGAAACGTTGCGTTTCATCGATGCCGCATGTTGCACTTCATCAGCAGAGATGGAGCTTGCGTCCAAGGAGAGTCTGAAAATCCCTATGGACCTGCTCTGTGATTTCTGGTATCGGGTTGGAGCGTGAGAAAAGCGGGTTTGAGAACCTCTGCAAAAGGGCAGCAATGATCAAGATGCCGTCGCCATCGTGTCCTGCAATTCTACGGGCATCGGCCGGGAGGATTGCTGAGGACGGTGCTGTGCCATGCCGGTTGATCCGGTGGGTCTTTCTTGCCGGGGTGCTGGTGTTCCTGCTCACTGGGTCGCTCGCTTGCCGCGAACAGCGAGCCGGCGACACCCGATCGACCAGCTCGGGCACCAGAAGTATCGAAAACAAGGGGTCGGACACCCTGGTCAATCTGGCACTGGCCTGGGCTGAGCGCTACATGCAGGAACATCCCGAGATGCGCATTTCCGTCACGGGTGGTGGCTCGGGTACGGGGATCGCTTCACTGATGAACCGTACGGTAGATATTGCGAACGCTTCGCGTGAGCTGAAAACCGAAGAGATCCAAGCCGCCAAGGCCAACGGTTTCACTCCCGTGGAATTCGTTGTGGCGCGTGACGCCATCGCGGTTGTGGTTAATCCTTCCAACCCGGTGAGTGCCCTGACCATGCAGCAGATTTCCGATATCTATACGGGCAAAATCACCAACTGGCAACAAGTGGGAGGAGAAGATCGGCCCATTGTGCTACTCTCTCGAGAATCCAATTCGGGGACTTATGTCTACGTCCTGGAGCACGTCATCCGCATGGATGATCCTGAAAGCAAACTGCTTTTCTCCCCGGATACGCTCCTGATGCCGTCTTCTGAAGGAATCAGCACGGAGGTGCGACAGAACCCGAATGCCATAGGTTATGACGGACTTGGTTATGTGACCTCGGATCAGAAGGTGCTGGCGGTGGCCAGGGACGCCAACAGCCCTTACGTGCTGCCAGCGATCGCTACCGTCAATGATGGCTCCTATCCCATTTCCCGATCCCTTTACATGTACACCGCCGGTGAACCCGTCGGCCAACTGAAGACTTATTTGGAATGGGTGCTGGGACCGGGTCAGGGACTGGTATCCAAATTGGGCTTTGTACCCTTGCATTGAGGGCTCTGAAATGGTTGCTCAACCGCGGGCAGAAGCGGCGCAGGCCGGCTGGCGAGAGTTCATCATCGAAGCTCTCATCCGGGTGCTGGGCTTTTCAACCATTGGCTTTGTCCTGCTCATCTTCCTCTTCCTGCTTCGAGAAGGCGTGCCGACCTTCTACGAGGTGTCGCCCTCCAACCTCTTCGGGACCCATTGGTATCCGACTTTTGATCTCTTCGGGACCCTGCCGCTCCTGTTGGGTTCAGCTCTGGTTACGGTGACCGCCATCCTCATCGCCTTGCCCCTGGGGGTAGCCACCGCCGTCTTTGTGCGCGAAGTGGCGCCCGACTGGGCTCGAGAAGTTCTCAAGCCACTTATAGAGGTGCTGGCAGGGATCCCCTCCGTAGTGCTGGGCTTTTTTGGCATGCATGTGATCGCCCCGCTGATCCGCGAGACCCTTGGAGTTCCCACGGGCCTTACGGTGTTCACCGGCGGCCTGCTCCTGGCTTACATGGCGCTTCCCACCATCATCAGTGTGGCCGAAGACGCCTTGGATGCGGTCCCGAAAAGCTTCCGCGATGCTGGTCTGGCCATGGGGGCGACGCAATGGCAGACGATCTGGCGGGTGGTTGTGCCGGCAGCCCGTTCCGGAATCACGACAGCGGTGCTGTTGGGCATGGGGCGTGCCATCGGTGAGACCATGGCGGTGATGATGGTGACGGGCAACGCTGCTCGCATGCCGTTCACCCTGGATTCGCTGTTCAGGCCCGCGCGCACCATGACGGCCACCATCGCTGCGGAAATGGGGGAGGTAGCCCAGGGGAGCACTCATTACCATGCCCTGTTCGGCATTGCCATCATCCTCTTTTTGCTGACGTTCTTAATCAACCTGGTGGCTGCATCCACCATCTTCAAGAAACAACGACGCGGAGGCCTGCGCTGATGAGTCGATACTGGGTGCAGCGGCTCGGCTTTGCCCTGTTGGGCCTTACCGCCCTGGCGGTGGTGGTTCCCATGTTATTGGTGATCGGGACTATTGTGGTTGAGGGGATGGGCGCCATATCCTGGGAGTTCATCACCGCCATGCCCTCCGATGGAATGAAAGAGGGCGGCATTTTTCCGGCACTTGTCGGCACCCTCCTGCTCACGCTGGGAACCGCCCTGGTCGCCATTCCCATCGGGGTGGGAGGAACCATCTATCTGGCCGAATACGCCCGTGACACCTGGGTGTCCCGTTGCATTCGGCTGGCCATCATTAACCTGGCAGGGATCCCATCCATAGTGTACGGACTCTTCGGGCTGGGGATGTTCGTGCTGTTTCTCAAGATGGGCACATCCATTTTGGCCGGGGCGTTGACCCTGGCCATCATGACCCTGCCGGTGATCATCAGCACGGCGGAAGAAGCGCTACGTGCCGTGCCCACAGAATTTCGGACCGTAAGCGCCAGTCTGGGAGGGACGCGCTGGCAGGGCATCCGCTACATCATCCTGCCGCAGGCCTTGCCGGGCATCATCACCGGCGTGATCCTGGGTTTGCTGCGGGCTGCCGGAGAAACGGCGCCGATTCTCTTTACCGTAGCCGCCTTTTTCCTGCCACGATTGCCCCAATCCCCATTCGATCAGACCATGGCCCTCCCTTACCATCTCTATGTCATCAGCACTCAGGTGCCGGGCATGCCCCTCCGCATCCAATACGGCACGGCACTGGTGCTGCTAGCTCTGGTGCTTTCCATGAACCTTGCGGCGACCGTCATTCGCAGCTACTTCCGGCGGAGAAGACAGTGGTAGACCCCAAGATTCATCTTGACAAGGTGAGCTACGCCTATGGAGACAATTGGGTATTGCGTGACGTGACGTTGGACATTGCCGCCAACAGCGTCACGGTGTTCTTTGGTCCGGCAGGGAGCGGCAAGACTAGCCTGCTTCGCCTGATTAATCGTTTGAACGACCTGGTGGAAGGCACGCAGATGAAGGGCCGGATCCTTCTGGATGGACAGGACATCTACGGTTCCGACATCCATGTTCCGCAATTGCGGCAGCGGGTGGGCATGGTGTTTGCTCTGCCGCTGCCCCTGCCGGGAACCATTCGCGAGAACGTTCTGTATGGTCTCAAACTGGCGGGCATAAGGGACACGTCAAGACTGGACGAGAGCCTGGAACGGAGCCTCACCCAGGCGGCGCTCTGGGAGGAGGTCAAGGACCGGTTGGATGATCCGTCCACGGATCTTTCAGGAGGGCAGCAGCAACGCCTGTGCATCGCCCGCAGTCTGGCCCTGGAACCCGACGTATTGCTCCTGGATGAACCCACCTCGGGTCTGGACCCGATTTCGACCCGCAAGGTGGAAGACTCCCTGTTCGCGTTGAAACAGCAGTACAGCATCATCATTGTGCCGCACAGCATTCAGCAGGCCGCTCGCATAGCCGACCAGGCCGCCTTCTTTCTCATGGGCGAGCTTGTTGAGTACGCCCCTCGCAAGGAGCTCTTCACGCAGCCTCGGGATAAGCGAACGGAAGACTATGTCACCGGTCGTTTTGGGTAGGGAGAGGGGATGGAGAAGATCCAGGTGAATCATCTCGACTTCTATTACGGTAGTCATTTGGCGCTGTCCGATATTTCCATCCCCATTCGGGAGCATCAGATCACTGCCCTCATCGGTCCGTCGGGATGCGGTAAATCCACCTTCCTGCGCTGCCTGAATCGGATGAACGATACGATCCGGGGGACACGGGTGACCGGCGAGGTGCTCCTGGACGGGCAGGATATTTATAATCGCAACACGGGCGTATTCGAGTTGCGCAAGCGCGTGGGGATGGTCTTTCAGCGCCCCAATCCTTTTCCGCAATCCATCTTCAGTAATGTGGCTTTCGGCCCGCGGGTACTGGGACTGGGAAACCGCAACGAATTGGCCCACATTGTGGAAGAAAGCCTTCGCGGTGCAGTCCTCTGGGATGAAGTGAAGGACAAACTCCATGAGGATGCGTTCAGTCTCTCTCTGGGGCAACAGCAACGGCTATGCATTGCCAGGGCGATCGCGGTCAAGCCCGAAGTCATCCTCATGGACGAGCCCTGTTCGGCTCTTGATCCCATCGCCACGCAGCATATCGAAGAATTAATGCGAGCGCTCAAAGCCGACTACACCATCGTCATCGTCACTCACAACATGCAACAAGCCGCGCGAGTGTCGGATTTTACCGGTTTTTTCTGGATGGGTAAGCTGGTGGAATTTGATGTGACCAAGTCGATGTTCACTCGGCCCAGCCAGAAACTGACGGAAGACTATATCACCGGGCGGGCCGGCTAAGGAACTGTCCAAAAACAACATGCACTCATTTCAGCCTTTTTCCAAACCACGAAGAGCACGAAGGAATCACTTCGTGTTCTTCGTGTTCTTCGTGGTAAAAGAAGGCCTCTTATTTTTGGACGCCACCTAAACACAGTTCTGCAGAATAAAGTGACCATAAGCTAAGAGCGTCATTCCCGCATGTTTTTGGCGGGAATCCAGGAGAAGAGCCTGGATGCCCGCTCCCCGCTTAAAGCATGCGAGGACAGGCTTCGCGGGCATGACGGGTGATCTTGGACACCCATTTGCGTGTTACTGCACCAAAGGTTTCATCCACCCTTCCCATGCAACCGCCTGCGGAAGTGGCGGCAAAGACACCTATAGCTCAGTGTGGCCGCCGAGTGTAGTCTATTTCTCAAAAGGTTGGGACAATTTTGAGGAAGTGCTCATTTAACTCATCCCGCTACGACGTTTCGCTTCCAGGGCCGACATCAGGATATCGAAGGGCTTGTTGAACTTTTCAACCCCTTCGTCTTCTAACTGCCGCGTCACCTTATCGATATCGATCTGCAGGTCAGCCAGATGGCCGAGCACTTCCACCGCTTCTTTCACGCCTTCATCGAGACGAGATGCCGGATCGCCATGATCGCGATAGGCGTTGATGGTTTCTACCGGCATGGTGTTAATGGTAGCCGGTCCGATCAGGGGTTCGATGTATTTGACATCGGAGTAGTCGGGGTTCTTTGTGGACGTGCTGGCCCACAAGACCCGCTGAGGAGTGGCTCCCTTCGCGGCGAGCCTCTGAAAACGCTCGCTGGCGAAGATCTTCCCGTACATGGAATAAGCCACTTTGGCGCTTGCAATCGCCACCTCTCCCCGAAGTCCCGCAGCGATCCCCGCTTCCCGGCCTCCCGCAGCCACTATCTTCTCCAGAAGCGCGTCGACGATCACGTCTATGCGGCTAAGGAAAAAGCTCGCTACGGAGGTTACCTTGTTGACGGGCTCACCGGTGGCCGCCCTTTCTTCGAGACCGGCGATATAGGAGTCGGCGACTTCCTCATAACGCGGCAGGCCAAAAAGCAGCGTCACGTTGACATGGATGCCATCACCGATAAGTTGTCTGATCGCCGGCAACCCTTCCACAGTGGCCGGCACCTTGATAAACACGTTTGGGCGATGCAGTGCGGCCCAGAGCCTGCGTGCCTCGGCAATGGTGCCCTCG
>JADGQM010000079.1 GCA_017881795.1 Syntrophobacteraceae bacterium | reverse complement strand
TCTCGCGAGGGGCATGGCACACGTCCTGAGAGGCAACGACATTAGGGGAGCCGAAAATATTGGCCAGGCGAATCAAAACAAAATGTTCGAGTCCCTTCGGCATCCCCACCCCAAAACCAACCGCCCGAGCGCCGTATTTGTTTTTAATGGCAAGAAGATTCTCCGCCGTTTCCGCGAGCGCTTCGTCCCAGGAAATTCGGCGCCATTTCCCTTCCCCGCGTTTCCCTATTCGTTTCAGCGGGTGGCGAAGGCGATCGGGATGGTTCAGACGATCGGGCGACACTCTACCCTTGTAGCAGGTGTACCCCTTATTGAGGAACCCTTCCGGGTTTCCCTTGACCTGAACGATCTCATTGTCCTTGACACTCACCAGCAGGGCACAGCCGCCATGGTCCATGCGCGCGCAGTGAGTCTTAACCCAGCGAGTCTCTTCCGCCATCTCGAATAAACCTCCTTGGCTCGTTGACAGAGGCGATGTTGTGCAGACCTCTGCTAGGTTACTTCAGCTCTACAGATTTTTTGAAATTGAGATGTAGAACGTAGTCCCTTTTTTCCTTCTCGGTTCCACCCATACTCTGCCGCCATGTCGTTCAGCGATTTCTTTCACTATGGTGAGGCCCAGGCCTGCCCCTTCGACACCTCTGGACGTTTCATTTCGTTGAAATGCTCGAAAGATCTTTTCTGAATCCTCCTCTTTCAATCCTTTACCGTTATCGCTGAACGAAAAAATGTGGAAATCTTCCGACTCTTCATAGCCGGTCCAAATCGTACTCAGACTTTCTCCTCCATACTTTAAGGAATTATCCACAAAATTCCTGAAGACCCTTAACATGGACAGCCGATCCGCCTTGATCTCCAAAGCAGTCTCGGGTTCCAGCCACTCTATCCGTCGAATACTGAGGCGTGCAGAGAACTCGTCTTTGAGCATCCGAAGGATTTCTGCAATGTTTATGCTTTCAATGGACAGACTAGCTTCCTTCGTCGCAATGTAAACATTGACCTTGTCAACCAGGGCGGCAATATGCTCCGACGTTCTCAAGATTTGATCACAATAATTCCTCCCCTTGTCATCAAGAACGTCCCTGTAATTCTTGCTCAATCGTTTTGTCAGCCCATAAACGCCGATTGCTGGACTCTTGAGATCGTGGGCGACAGAATATGCGAAGAGCTTCAACTTTTGAGAGCTGTCCTGCAAGGCCTTTTCAGTTTGCTTCCGGTCAGTGATGTCGCGGTTGCTCCCGCGGCGGCCCAGAAACCAACCCTTGGCATCGAACACTGGTTGACAAAGGTGGCCGATCCACCTTGTTGTTCCGTCCCGATGAATAATGCGAAACTCCAGTCCGCATGGTGCGCTGGTAGCCCGATCCTGCTCGACATGAGTCTCAAACTGAGTCAGATCGTCGGGGTGAACGATGCAGGAAAGCAGTTTCGGGTCCCTTTCGAACTCACTCGCCGCGTAGCCGGTGATCCTTTGGCACGACGGGGAGGTGTACAGAAAACGTCCTTCAGGACTCACCCAATACTCCCAGTCGTACGTGTTGTCGGCGACAATCCTGTATTTGGTTTCGGATGCTCGCAGCATCTCCTCCATTCGCTTGCTTTCCGTGATGTCCTCATAGGTGCCCAAAACCCCTTTGATCCTGCCTTCGGTGTCAAGCAGAGGGACCTTGTTGGTACGCAACCAAATCCTGTTGCCATCCGGCATGGTCTGAGGTTCTTCATAACCGAGTTTCGGGCTTCCAGTTTCCATGACCAAACGGTCATCTGAACGGTAGAGCTCTGCCTGTTCCGCCCAGCCCATCTCAAAGTCGTTTCTCCCTATGATTTCCTCGGGTGATTGCAACCCCGCATCGAGAGCGAATGGGCGGTTGCAGCCCAAATAGTTTGAATCGAGATTCTTCCAGAAGACCCGTACGGGGATGGTATCCAGGACTAACTGCAACATTTGCTGCGATTCCCGCAGCGCCTGCTCGGCCTTCTTCCGCTCCTCTATTTCGCGCGTGAGCTGTTCATTCATCTTTGCCAGTGAAACCGTACGCTCTTTCACCAAGTCCTCCTCGGTTGCCTTTCAGATAACGCCCTTCTCATCAAGCTCCTTGAGCCTCACCGGACCGTATCCCAGGTATTTGAGATAAACAAACCCGTTGTCATAACCAACGGGCCGGCAAACCCATTTCGTCCGTGGCGGGGTCTCGGTCGCCTTCCACTGGGCCTGGGCGCAGACGATGGAGCCGTAGATGGGGTCCTGCACGGGGGTGAAGATGCCGCGTTCCTGCCAGTTTTCATCCTGCATGGTTTTCGAGGGGGGGACGATTTCGGCGACGACCGGGGTGATGGGGGCGAGACGGCCGCTTTTGGCGTAATCGATGGACTTGGCGGTCAACTCCTCACTCGTATACTGCGAGGTCAGGGGATTGATCATTGCCTGGTACTTGAGCTGCCAGTCCTTTTTGGTGAAAGGAGCAAGGGTCGTCCACTCATCGGCCCCCCACTCGTCCCATTTTCCGAGCATGTCCACGAGGGCCTTCCACATCTCGAGCCGCAACCCGCCCAAAAAAACCCCGCCATCCTGCGTTGGATAGAAGCCGTAAAGCCACAGGCAGGCATCCAGGTTGCCAAAGCGCTCGTTGATCACGCCCTGGTCACCGTACCAGTGCAGCCCGTAATCATTGAATCGTTCATAGGCTTCGGGGGTCGCGACGTCAATCGCCTGGCCTTCACCGGTCATCGTCCGGTGGAAGAGTGCGGCAAGAATGCCGACCGCCGCAAAGGCGCCCGAGGTCGCCCAGGCAATCCAGGGGCCGGCTTTGGTCGGGACGGCATGAGGCATCTCGTCGAAGGTCTTCCCCTCCGGCAGGATCTCTCCGGTGGCATACTGAATCCCCGAGCGGGCCTGGCTGACGTTGTCATAGTCATACTGCGACCTTCCGCTCTCCGGGCCAAATTGCCCGAAAGCGGTAAGCGAGGCAAAGATGAGCCGCGGGTTGATCTTGCACAGTTCGTCATAGCCGATCCCCCAGACATCCATGGTCCCGGCGGGATAGGTTTCGATGAGGATGTCCGCCTGCCCGGCCAGAGATTTGAGCATCTCTCGCCCCTCCTCGGTTTCCAGGTTCAGCGTCACGTGGTATTTGTTCCTGCCTTCCTGGAGGTAGGCGAGCCCCGTTTCCTTGTGCATGATGCCGTTGGGAGAATAGGTCCTGACGATATCGCCTCCCGGTGGTTCGATGCGGATGGTTTCAGCACCCAGTTCGGCCAGGAGCGAAGAGCAGAAACAACCGGCCATGCTCCGTGAGCTCAAATCCAGCACCACCAGGTCATCAAGCGCCTCGGGTTTCTTGGACGCCGTCGCCGGATCATCCAGGGATCGGATGCGCTCTGCCCACTCTGTCTGCTTTGTTTTCTCCAGCTCTTTCATCGCTCATCACCTCCTTAAGATGACTCCGGATTTTTGGTCCCAATCCGGAGGCGGGCGCCGACCCTGCATGTCTTTCCATTTTCCCAGGACCCCGTAACGGTAGAGCTCATTGATTTCGGACTGGGTCTTCCCCAGGATTTTGGCCATGATGAACTCATTATCGAAGCCGACCGGCCTCACCGTCCATTTGATTTTGGGCGGCGTCTTGGACATCATCACCGGGAGCTCATGTTCGACGTATTTGCCGTACATGGGATCGTCGATCTCTTTCACAAAGTCACGCTCGCGGCGGTGAGGATCTTCGTTTTCATCCCGGGCATTATGGAGGCGCGTGGCGGCAAAGCCATGCTCTTTACCCAGTGTCTCGATCTCATCCGCCGTCTTCGTTCGCGCCCAGTCGGCGATGATCTTCAGGATGGCAAACGCATTTTCGTCCTGGAGCCTCGTCGTGTGATCGGCAAACCTTGCGTCATCTGCGAGAACAGGCTTTCCCATGGCGGTGCAGAGGCCTCGAAATTCATCCGGCGCCGGAGCGGCAAGCGCCGCAAATTTATCGTCCTTACAGAGGAAGGTGTCGGCCGGGCAGATGCACTGGTCGCGATTTCCGGCCGGTTCGGCGCCCTTCCCTGTCAACTGCTGATAAGGCCAGACCCAGCCCATGGCCCGCATGATATTTTCACTTTGGGACATTTCGAGGTATTGGCCTTTGCCGGTTTTATTCCGGTGATGGAGCGCCGAGAGCACCGCGACTTCCCCCATGAGCGCTCCAAAGACGTCACAGACCCACACCGATTGTTTGAGAGGAGGCCGGTTCGGAAAACTGGAAATCCAGGCGTACCCGGCCAGGGCCTGAGCCGCGCCATCGTTGGACGGCCGGTTTTCGGCGGCATACCTTCCCCACTGGCCGAAGCCGTTCTTCTCAATGTAGATGATGCGCGGGTTGACTTCCCGGATTTCATCGTAGCCGACGTTCCAGCGGCTCGTCACCCCGGGCCTGAGGTTAAATTCAACGATGTCGGACTTGGCGGCGAGCTCCTTAAATATCTGCTGCCCGAGATCGATGTGCAGGTCGAGCGCCATGTAGTACTTGTTGGGATTGATGTGCATGAAGGCCGGCCCCTGCTCTTTGTAGAACCAGCCGAATGGGTTAAGAGACCGCGTCACATCACCCAGCGGGGGCAGTTCAATTTTGATGACCTCGGCCCCCATTTCCGCCAGAAACGATGGGCCGGCAGGTCCAAAGAGCAGCGTACAGACCTCCAGAACCCTGAGCCCCTTCAGCGGGGCGGGTTTCCTGAACTTATTCTTCACATAGTCTTTAAAAGCTTCGGGCATGAAATTCCTCCTTCCATTCATTCTCCATGAAAAGATGGAATGAGCGCCAAGCAAAAGCGGGCGGCAAATTGCCGCCCGCATGCAAGGTGCCATTTCTTATTTATAGCCGTTCGCGAGAGAGCCTCCTCCGCTCAGACTACTTTCCTGACTGGTAGGGATCCCAATCCATTCCCCAGACTTCGCTGTGGAGCGGCAGCTTGTAGTTCCTTCTTTCCTCGTAAGAGGGATATCTTCGGCCTCCGCCCTCTCCGGGAAGCATGCTGACCGGGAACTTCGGCGCCAGCAGGCCGTGTTTGCGCGCTTCGCTTTCCAGCCACTCGCGGTCGTCGGGATGCGCAATGGAAATCAAGGCGCTCGCTCTTTCGTAGCCACTCAGCCCCCTCAGATTTACAATGCCGTACTCGGTGCACACATAGTTGGACAATTGGGCCGGAACATCCACGGTTGACCCTTCGGGAAGGAAGGGCACGATCCGCGAAGTCCCATGCTTGCTCCTGGAGGTCATGGATGCCACGCCTCTGCCGCCTCTTGACATGGCGCAGAAGCTGACAAACTGGAAATACCCGCCGGTGCTGGAAATGGGCCGCTTCTCGTAGAAGCCCGAACACTGCTGTCCCAGCAGGTCCACGGCCACACAGTTGTCGATGGCGATCATGTTGTCGATTCGGCTCAGTATCTGGAGGTTGTTCGTATAGCCGATGTCGTAGACGGCCAGGTGCTGGTTGTGATGAACGGTATCGTAATACCATTGCACATCCACGGGAAAGGCGAAGGTCCACACGCTCTTCCCGCGATCGATCGTCTTATAGGCGTTGGTCACCTGACCGGATTCGATCAAGTTAATGAGGCCATAGTTGAGCATCTCCGTATGAATACCAAGATCCTTAAATCCCGCGTCCGCCATGGCCGCGACACATGCGGAAGGGAGGGCCCCAATGCCAAGCTGAACGATATCCCGGTCCCGCATGATGCTCATGACGTGGTTGGCGATGGCCTGTTCTTCGGGCTTAGACTTGATGGCCTTCTCGTTGATCTGAGGCCACTTGTACTTCTCGCAGTCGACCTCCACCCAGTAATCGACATCATCGATGTGAATGGTGTTGTAACGCCCGCCCTCCGCCCAGGGGTAATCGGACCGCACCTCAAAGACGGTCTTCTTGGCGGTCTGTTTAAAAATGTTGGTATTATTGGTACCGTAAGACATGTTGAAGAAGCCGTGATTATCCGGGGCCGTAGCGGCATTGAACCACCAGTCAATGCCACGGTTCTCTTTGGCAGCGTTGATGAACCGGTAATGGTGCGCCCACATGCCGTAAGCCCACCCCCACTGGGCCCAGTCGGTCACGTTATTGGTATCCCTGGCCTTGCGGTTCCAGGGGAAGAAGAAATACTCGTGAACACAATGATATTGCTGCAGGGGATCGATTTGCTGCAACTCAGGGTGGGGATAGAACTCAGCGTACAGCCAGAATTCAATATCCTTCAGCTGACCGGGGCCGGGTCCCAGTCTTTTGGCGACGGCTTCGGTGCAAACCGTGGAATCCCCACCGACGCTTCCATTGTTAATCCAATCACCGGATTTCACCATGTCTGCGATTTGCTCAGGGGTCCTCTTCTTGTCTCGAATCTTCTGCTGAACGGGCGTTGTCATGAATCATTCCTCCTTAAGCGTTGGTGAATTGTTTGGTTTCAGCCGATCAGCAGGGCTGATCGGCATCCACTGATCACGACTAACGACTGGCCTTTCTGGCAAATTCCTCGCGAGTCAACTCGCGGGCGATAATCATGCGCCGGATCTCGCTGGTGCCGGCCCCGATTTCATAGAGCTTGGCATCCCGCCACAGCTTCTGCACGGGGAATTCAAGGCAGTAGCCATACCCACCGTGAATCTGGACCCCTTGATCGCACACCCAGGTCGCGGTCTCGGCGGCGAAGAGGATGGCGGCTGCAGCCTGCCTGGTGAGCTCGGTGCCCTTCCCTCCCCGCGGCGATTTTTGCGCCATATCCGCCGCGCGGTAGACCAGCAGGCGGCCCGCCTCGGTGCGGGTGTACATGTCCGCAAGTTTTTGCTGAATCATCTGAAAGTTGGCGATGGGCTGCCCGAACTGTTCCCGTTCAACCGCGTACCGGACAGAATATTCCAGGGCCTGCTGAGCCATCCCAAGCGAGCCTCCGGCCAGCACAATGCGCTCAATGTCGAGCCCGCTGGTCATCACATTCACACCCATGTTCTCCTGGCCCACCATGTTTGCTGCCGGCACCTCGCAATCCTGGAAGACAAGCTCCGCGGTGGGCGAGCCTCTCATGCCCACTTTCTTCAGCTTCCGAGCTACCGAGTAACCGGGGAAATCTTTCTCCACAATAAAGGCACTGATCCCTTTAGCTCCCTTATCGGGGTCGGTTTTGGCATAGACGAGCAGAGTGTCGGCAACCGGCCCGTTGGTAATAAACATCTTCGAGCCGTTGAGAATGTACTTGTCGCCCTTTTTAACCGCGCGCGTGCGCAGACTCATGGCATCCGAACCGGCATTGGGCTCGGTAAGCCCCAGGGCTCCGATCTTCTCACCGCTCACAAGTGGCGGCAGATACTTTTCCTTCAGAGCATCGTTAGCATTCTTATAGATATTGTTGGCACACAGGTTGGAGTGGGCTCCGTAAGTCATGGCAAGGGCCGGGCAAATGCGACTCATCTCTTCGATGGCCAGCGTCTGCATGAGCACATCCCCGCCCAATCCCCCGTATTTCTCATCAATGGTTATCCCGAGAATTCCAATCTCCGCACATTTTGTGAAAAAATCCGGGGGAAACCAGTCCTCCTCATCAATTTTTTCCTGCAACGGTCCCAACTCATTCACTGACCACTTGTAAACGGTTTCCTTAATCATGCGTTGTTCATCAGTCAGTTGAAAATCCATGAGTGCTCCTCTCCTCAGCATTAAATGTTTGATTGATTGCCTACACCTGCCAAAGTGCCGAAGGTCATAAATTCGGTGATGCATCGGCTATTTCGAGCGCTTCGAGAAATCTTGTGTAACCAGACGCAGTTTAGGGATCTCTCGGTTCGGTCGAGATGACACTGAATTTATGAAACCGTGTACTAACTTCCTCGAAGATAGACAAATCTTAGCAACACCAGCTGGTTTCCATCTGGAAACTCCGCATATCTGAATTTGGACTGTAGGGGAAGGGTTTATCCCCTACAGAAATGTGCCGAAATCATTGGCAATTGCGGGTGGGTGTAAAACCCACCCCTACGGTTGTTTATTGCGACTGGTGCGTTTTCGGATGAACACGAGCGAGAAGCCAGGCTTATCTGAGATACAATAGGGAGCAGGAAGTGTAGCCGGCAGAATAGCGAACAGGAACCTTAACCGAGAATCACGGAAAGTTCAGGGAACCCCCGTGCAAAACCGCACCTCCGCGCGCATGAAACACGGAGTTTTTCGTTCCAATTAGTGATCGTGAAGATTCTGTTAGTTCTTGGGCCGTTCACATTGGGTATCATCGGTATGTAACAGCTGCGGAAGGAGATGCGATTGGCATCCCTTCCTGGAACGACCCGACCAGCTTTACACTTGATTTCCCAAAGCCCATCGCCAGTTGGTGGAGGTTAAACACTAAGCATCCTACATTTGGCACTCCAAGGTGTCAAGAACTTAGATCTTCCTTTCCATTGCAGCGCTTTTGTGCCGAACCCCATCTTCGTTAATGCTGAAATGCTGAAAGGATTTGGCCATTGACTTCGCTAATTTTTGTATTGTATCATGCGTCCGCTGTCACAGGGGTAATGCTGCGTTGGTCGAAGGGTCCCTCTGTGCGGCTTCCTGGGCCGATTCGATTCCTGTTGCGGTATTGATTGTCTCGACCCTCGCTTCCAGTGCCTGCGGTTGCGTGCCTTCTTCTTCTCTGTTGATCGTTTTTTTACAACTTTTAACCATAGCACTTACCGTCGCCTTGCAATGAAATGTTACGTGTTCTGCCCATTGCCAAAAGTCTAACCACGTTCATCACAATAGTTTTCTGAGAAGTAATGGCTGTCTGGGTGGGGATCACCCCGGGGATGGTTGAGGAGGATTATTATGGTAGAGGATGACCGCGTTAAGCATTGGGAAGAGCAGGATGCTCTCCTCTTGAAGCACCGTGAAGAAGCATACCACATCGGCGGGGAGGAGCAACTCAAACGCCTTGCCAGGCAAGGCAAGAAACCGATGCGAGAGCTCATCACGATGTTGCTCGATCCGGGTACGGAATTCTTTGAGCTTGGCCTGGATGCAGGCTACCACATAGGAGACATAAAGCTTTACGGAGGGGACATCTACGAATCCGAGAAAAGGGGTCACATCCCTGGCGGGGGGCTGGTTACCGGCGTGGGTGTCGTTCACGGCAAGGACTGCATGATCTTTGCCAATGAAAACCGCTATGCAGCAGGGACCTATTTCCCCATCACGTTGAAGAAGCACATGAGGGCCCAGGCCATTGCCGAGCGCCTCCGATTACCCTGCATCTACATCGCCGATTCCGGGGGTATCAACCTGCCGCTCCAATTGGGTTGTTTCGCCGATGACGGTCACTTTGGCAGCATGTTCTATAACATGTGCCGCATGTCAGCCATGGGCATCAAACAATACACCCTTTCCACCGGCGGAAATACCGCGGGGGGAGCCTACATCGTCTACCTTGCGTCAGAATCCATCATGATCGAGAAGCTTGCTTTTGCCTTCCTGGCGGGGCCTCCCATGGTGAAATCGGCCATCGGTGAGACGGTGACCATGGAGGACCTGGGCGGCGCCTATGTGCACACGCAGCACTCGGGAGGTTGCGACCATATCGTTAAATCCCAGGAAGAAGGGATCCAGAAGCTCCGCAACATCATTGAGTTTGAACCCGCTCAAACCCTTTATTGCGAGCGCAGACCAGCAGTAGAACCAAAGTTTGACTACAAGGAAATGATGCGCTCCACTCCCGTCCATACCTACCACGCCATCCCGATCAGGGAAACGCTCAAATGTCTTGCTGATGACAGCTATTTCCATGAATACAAGCCGACCTACGGCCTCGCCCGTGGTGAAACGATCGTTGCCGGCAAGATGTGGCTGAAAGGGATGCCCGTGGGAGTCATAGCCTCCAATGCGAACGGCATCATTTATGTTGAGGCCGCCAGAAAGGCGACGGAATGGATGATCCGTTGCGGGAATTCGAAGCTTCCGATGATCTTTTTACAGGGATCTCCGGGCTACATGGTCGGCCAAAGCGAAGAATGGAGCGGGATCGGAAAATACGGATCAGACATGGTCCGTACCTGCAGCGTGCTGAACGTCCCGAAAATTCAGTACGTCATTGGTCCCGACCACGGAGCGGCCAACTACGGCATGTGCGGAAGGGCCTTTCGACCGGTATTTTGCTATACCAATATGAGGGGCCGCACGACCGTTATGTCCGGCAGGACCGCGGCATTCGTCGTGGAGACGGTCCGCAGGAAAAACATTGTCGATCGTGGTCAAACGGTGAATGAGGAAGAAATGGCAGCATTCCGTCAGATGATGATCGACCGTTATGATGCGGAAGGACATCCCTTCCTGACCGGGGCCCTTCTCTTCCATGACGGGGCCATCACCTTCAGCGAGACGCGCGAAAAGCTGGCCAGGTCCTTGGAGCTCTGCTACCGCGTACCCATAGGGAAGACCGATTGGGGCGATCTCAAGGTTTAGGCCACTTGCTATGGTTTTTCAGATAATAAATTTCAAAAAGTCTGCCCCACAGATTTTGAATCTATTTTTCTGAAAGTCTATTAAAGAGTAATGGTCCTGTAAAGAGTCATATGCTTCAGCAATGAAATGGACAGCTTCGTGAGAGGGAGCGTTGGCAAGGCAGAGTGAAAAGCGAAGAGGAGGTCATTTTTTATGGCAGAATATGATTATTGGAAAATTTTTCCCAAAATGCCAAAGAAGGTAACCATCGGTGACATAACGGTGCGTGATGGTTTTCAGCATGAAGAGAAATTCATCTCAACCAACGCCAAGATTTTCTATGCGCAGGAAATGATCCTGGCGGGGGCCAAAGAAATCGAGGTAACCAACCTGGGAAGCCCGGAAGGCATTCCGCAGTTTCGAGATGCCGAACAGGTCCTCGCCGCGCTCAGGAGTGACGCCTTCAAAAAGCGATGCGAACGGGCTGGAGTCAACTACGATGACCTCGTTATGACGGCCGTGACGATCCGCGAACCCGCGGTTGATAAAGCCATTGAGCTCAGACAGAGAGGCATCGGTCCAGATCGTGTGCTGATGATGGTCTCCACCGATCCCGAGCACCATTTTGCCAATTCCGGCACGACTCTGACCCATTACTGGAAAGAGGCCGAACGTTGCATCAAGAAGGCAGCCGACGTCGGCATCAAGATGTGCGGCACGGTGAGCACCATCTGGGGAAGCCCGATCACCGGCGCCACGAGGCTCGAGGATGCCGTCGAATTCACGAAGCGCTTTTTCTCCATCGGCGCCCATGATATCGAGCATGCCGACCACGATGGCTCCGCTTCTGCGGCTCAGGTCTACCGCTATTTCTCCATGGTTCTGGATGCCATGCCCAATCCTGAAGCCCATCTCTGCCATCTTCACGAGACCAAGCGCGTCGCCTCGGCATCGATCCTTGCGGCTCTCCAGGCCGGTATCTCCCGCTTCGAGGGGACCCTGGGCGGGCTGGGTGGACAGCCGGCCAATTTTCTCGATGACTGTCCCGTGAGGGGTACGGGCGAATACTATTACGATCCGAGGTACGTGGGTCTCGTCACCTTCGAGGATCTCGTGGTAATGATTGACGAACTGGGCATCGAGCACGGGTACAATGTGGACCGGGTCCTCTGGCTCGGGGCGAAGATGGAACGGACCATCGGCCGCAGGCTCCGTTCCGAGGCCGTCATTAACGGCCGGACACTGAAAGAAGGGCATCCGCAATATGCCCGTCCCGGTCTCAGCAAACTCATCCAGAAACTGGGCGAAAAACCCGGCCAGTTAGTCCCTCCCGAATGGCCTGCTGAAGCTATTCTGGCTGAAAAATGGGGACCTCTCGCCTGGAAATAATGACAAAATGAAGATTGATGCAGGGGGAACCTTGAGCATCGCACTCTAACGTCACATTGTCCGACATTTGGCCAAGCCACAAGGAGGATCATCCATGAATCAAGCTACGCCGGCCCCGATATCGCAAGGAGAGCTCTTCTCCTCGCCCGATGTGGATGCAGCACGCGCGTTTTTCAAAGAGAAATCTCGCGCCAGGACCAACAAGCTGATGAGCGTTTCCGAAGCCGTGAACCGGTTTATCCATGACGGCGATTATCTGGCGTCGGGCGGATTTGGAGGGGTGCGCATCGCCTCGGCCGTGCTCCATGAAATCGTTCGTCAACGCAAGAAACACCTGGGTTTGTCGGGCCATACGGCTACTCACGATTTCCAAATCCTTGCGGCGGGAAAGTGTTTTGACCGTTGCGATATCGCTTACATCGTCGGCCTCGAACTGCGGGGGCTTTCTGCCAACGCCCGCCGTTACATGGAAAGCGGCGATGTAAAGGTCACGGAATGGACTAATGCCGCCCTGGCCTGGCGCTACAAGGCAGCATCCATGGGTGTCTCCTTCCTTCCCGCCCGCACCATGTTAGGCACTGACGTATTCAAATACAGCGCAGCTAAACAAATAGAATGCCCGTTCACGGGACAGAAATATGTGGCCCTGCCCGCACTTTTTCCTGATGTCGGGATTATCCATGTACACCGGGCCGACGTTTACGGCAACTGCCAGGTCGATGGGATAACCATTGCGGATTACGATGTGGGGCGCGCTTCCAAACGTATCATCATCACTACGGAGCGGTTGGTGAGCACGGAAGAAATCCAGAAAGACCCTCTCAAGACCCTGGTTCCGTTCTGGCTGGTTGATGCGGTCTGTCATGTCCCTTACGGAAGCTATCCGGGGAATATGCCCTACGAGTACTTTTCAGATGAGGCGCATATCGCCGAGTGGATGGAAGCGGAGGAGGACCCGGTGGCCTTGGAAGCCTTTAAGGACAAATACATCTACGGCGTGAAAAACTTCGAAGAATACCTCGAACTGAATGGCGGCGAACGGCGCATGAGCGAATTACGCGCCTTGGAGCCGCTTCGGCGGAAATAGGGGGAGGGATACCATGGCAGGACAAAGCGTTTATTACAATCTCATGGAACTGATGGTTTGCGTGGCGTCACGTCAACTGGAAGATGCAAAGACCGCCGTCATCGGCACGGGGATGCCGTTGGCTGCGGCGATGCTGGCGCAAAGGACAGCCTCTCCCAATCTCATTGTGTTTTTTGAGGCCGGCAGCGTGGCGCCGCAACTCGAGCGGCTGCCTATTTCCGTTGCCGATTCCTGCACCCAGACGGGCGCCCTGCTGCACTCCAGCATGGACATCATCATGGAAGCGTGTCAGCGCGGGACCGTCGATTACACCTTTCTTGGCGGCGCGCAGATTGACATGTACGGCAATCTCAACACATCCATGATCGGCACGGACCTCCAGCACCCGAAGGTGCGTTTGCCGGGGAGCGGTGGCGCGAACGATTTGGCGTCACTTTGCTGGAAAACCCTCGTCATCACGCCTCATGATAGCCGGCGGTTCGCGAAAAAACTGGACTTCCTGACCACTCCGGGCTATCTCACCGGCCCGGGTGCCCGCGAGGCTGCCGGTCTGGCGCCGGGAACGGGACCCTACAAGGTGATCAGCACCCTGGCACTGATGGGCTATGACCCGGAGACCAAGCGCATGAGGGTGGAAAGCCTGCACCCTGGAGTGACGAAAGAACAGGTGATCAAGAACACCGGCTTTGAGATGCTGTTTGTTGACCCGCTTCCCACCACTGCTGAGCCGACCATGTATGAGTTGAAAATGCTGAGGGAGGTCGTCGATCCCCAGGGGGCTGTTATCGGCAAGGGGGGCACACGGCAGCCCAAGGAAGTGATGGAGTTGGTGGAGCAGGCCCTGGCCTTCTACCAGGCGAGCGGCAAAGAGATTGCTCTGGCGGAATACGCGACTCCCAAAGGTCGCTTTGCGCAACAACAACTGTACGTCTTTGCCCTGGATCTTGACGGGATCATGCTGGCCCACGGAATCAACGAAAGATTTGCGGGGAAGAACTTCCTCGAGGTCAAAGACTCTGCAGGCAAGCCTTTTGTCCGGGAGATCCTCGATATCGCCAAAACCCAGGGTTCCGGTTGGGTCGAATACAAATGGTACCATCCCGTGACCCGAAGAGAGCTGCAGAAATCCGTCTATTTCAAGAAGATTGAGGACACCATCATCTGCAGCGGCCTCTATAAAGAAGAGGAAGACATCTATATGCTCGATCTGTTGTGATCAGCAGTCTGTTCATTTGCTACTGGTTACACGGAGACGAGCCAGCATTTGACCGAAACTGGGGATGCGCGCCCGGGAGTCACCCGAGCGCACATCTCCTTTGCGAACCGTCCAAAAACAACCCGCGCTCATATAGCCCCTGTTTCATCCACGAATTCACACGAAGGACTACGAAGACACACGAATAGATCACTTCATGTCCTTCCTCCGCCTTCACCAACTGTCTTCAGCCTTCCGACTCCTGACTCCTGACTTCTGTCTTCGGTCTTCGGTCTTC
>JADGQM010000337.1 GCA_017881795.1 Syntrophobacteraceae bacterium | reverse complement strand
ATCGGTCTTTGCTATCTCCAAAGAGAATGCTCAGCAGATCTTGCCCCACAGTCGCGCCCGAACGAAGAGGTCATGTAAATTCCTCCCCTGCGGTGTGATCTTAATGCATCAAACGCTTATATGCAAATGCGTTCAAGCTCAACTATTTCTTGTTGGCGCAATCCTTGATCCTTGCTATTTCTTACCAAAGTCCTACATTAACATTTGACGTCGCAAACGGAATTTAAGCAGGCACTCAGCGGAGGGAGGTGGGAGAGATTTTGGAAACTGATGAGCGAATTGGAGAGTAGTCCTGGTTCGCAGCACCATAAGAGCAGAACAGACAAAGGGAGTGGTTCTTATGACTGAACTCACAAAAGGAATCGACGAAAACAAAGCGACCGTGGCCCCTGAGCCCAGGAGGCAGGCAGGCCTGAGCGAAGACTGGCTGGCTTTTTGTCTTGGCCTTTTGATCTTCGTCCTCTCGCTGGGAGTGTTCCAGGGCGGCGACTTGCTGGGCTGGGGCGCCAAGCTCGGCGTCTGGATCGATCCTTCGACGGCCCTCAGTGTTGTTTCGCCGGCCTACGCGCCGGAAAAGGGTGCGGTGGTCAAGGTTGAAGGGCAGAAGGTCACCATAAAGAAGAGTGATGGGAAGGAAAGCACCCTCGTAGCTCCCGGGGATGTCTCCAAACTGAAGCCGGGAGACACCTACGAGAAGGCCGGTGTATCCGGATTCATGTCGGTTGTCCTCACCTTTTTTGCCCTGCTTGTCCTCATGGCCATTGCCGCCGTGGCCCTGCGGGCTGATGTCCTGCGCTTCCTCATCGGTTTTTCGCTTGTGTTCTGGATCAGTTGTCTATGTTATTTTGCCGGACATTATGCCTATATCGCGGCTACCAAAGTCGACCTCGCCAAGTTCAAAATCCCCTGGGCCTTGAGTCTTTCCGGTGAATTTGGATTCATCATCGCCCTTGTCGCCGGGTTGATCATCGGGAATTTTTTCCCGGGGTTTTCGGGATGGCTCAAGGAAGCGGCCCGGCCGGAGCTTTACATCAAGACGGCCATCGTGATCATGGGAGCGACTTTGGGTCTGAAAGCGGCCGAATCGTTCAGCCTTGCCACCAATATCATGTTCCGTGGTTTCTGCGCCATTGTTGAGGCCTACCTGATCTATTGGGCGCTCACCTATTACATTGCCAGGAGGTTTTTCAAATTTAGCCGGGAATGGTCGGCCCCGCTGGCCTCGGGGATCTCCATCTGCGGTGTTTCCGCGGCAATTGCCACAGGCGGCGCCATTCGCGCCCGTCCTATCGTTCCCATCATGGTCTCATCTCTGGTCGTAATCTTCGTGGCCATAGAAATGATCATTCTGCCCTTCGTTGCGCAATTCTATCTTTGGGCCGAACCGCTCGTCGCCGGCGCCTGGATGGGGCTTGCCGTCAAATCCGATGGCGGGGCCATTGCCAGCGGGGCGATTACGGATGCGTTGATCAGAGCCAAAGCCCTGGATATGACCGGGGTAAGGTACGCCGAAGGCTGGATCACCATGACCGCGACGACGGTGAAAATGTTTATCGATATTTTCATCGGTATCTGGGCCTTTCTGCTGGCTATCATCTGGTGTACCAAGATTGAAGCTCAGGAGGGACAGAAGGTTCGTGCCATCGAAATTTGGCACCGCTTTCCCAAGTTTGTCATTGGATACGGCCTGACTTTCCTGATCCTGCTGGTGATCTGCTGGCCGGCCTCAAAGGCGCTTGCTCCCGCCGACAAACAAATTACAGAGTTCAAGCAACAGGTTTCGACGCTGGAAAAACAGAGCTCAGCCACGACTGATGCCGGGCAAAAGGCCACGGTGCAGGAAAATATCGCAGGTCTCCAGAAGCAGATCGCTGGGATTTCGAGCAGCGTAGCTGAGCCGCGGAAAACCATGAGTGTAGCCAGGCTGGCCACCGATGAAGGCAACGTTTTCCGTGTTGTTTTCTTCCTGTTGACCTTTTTCACCATCGGCCTGGTGTCCAACTTCAAGAAGCTCATGGAGGAGGGCATTGGAAAGCTTGCTGCGGTCTACGTGGTGTGCCTGTTCGGTTTTATCATCTGGATCGGACTGTTTATTTCCTGGCTCTTTTTCGGCGGGGTAATGCCGCCCATAATCACGAGCTGATTCCCAAACCAATGGCGACCGAGGCTGCTCGATGCTCCGATGGACAACGGGACCCAGTCCCGGAGCTCGGCGCCTCCGGGGCAGCCTGCCATAGCATAAGGAGGATTAAATGGCGCAACCTACTAAAGCGGCGGACGGTTCAAAGATGTCAGTCGAAATGGAAAAAATGGAATATGAGCCATTGCTTCCGGTAGAAAAGAAGCTGATCGGGTGGAGCATAGCCATTGGCGTCGGATTGCTCTTTTTTCTCTACTGGCTTAGCGTAACTCTTTTCCCCACCGGTCATTAGAAGAGCACGAGCCGTCCCGGCCTGTCAGTCCTGAAACGACCGGGACGGTGCTCCTTCACCTTTGAGCCCGCGCCACCCGGCGCGGGCTCTTTCGGTTCAGGTCCTGGTCGCCCTAGTACAGCTCGGCGTAAGTCCCTGCGCAGTTCCGGTGGGCGCAAGAAGACGCGCCCACCCTACACGATCGCGGCCTCAGAGCTTCAAACATCGTAGGGTGGGCACAGCTTTATCGTGCCCACCAAAACCGGTTATGAATTTTCGCTCAAGCGTACTAGATTCCTTTGAGACTCCGAAGGGCCTCTTCATAATCGTTCAGCTTCTTTTGCCAGGTGTGCAGGTCTTGATATTCCTGGCGCCAGCTCAGCAAGTCACTCTGTTCGCCCGGTCGCCCCTGCTCCACGGCCTGTAGAAGCTCTTCCGTGGTCATCCCGTGTTGTTTCTCTCGCGTATGAAGCGAGTCTCTTACCTGCTTGATAATCTTCCGGCACAGAGTGATCTCCCTGCCGATAGATATCTCGTATTCATCAGTATGCACTCATGTTCCTTTTTTGATTTGCGCAATTGTTATTTTAGCGCTCTCTTTGTGAAGAATAATACAATTTCAGGCCACTACCTCAAGAAGAAACTTAAAATAGTAATAGATATACTTATCATCGGTTCGCATTGCAGCTCCAGAAATGATTTGGAAAATGATTCCATAGAGATTATATCGAGGCCATGCCAGCGGCAACACGTTGTGAGAACCGGTGGTGGCTGTCCCAAGCCCAGCCGGGTTCCCTCTACAAGAAAAGCATTATGTGTAGCGAACCTGTCGCACCGGAAATGCCTCCGCCACTTTGGTACCATGAAAACCAGATTTCCCGAACCGAAATTCTCATGTAGGCTTCTAAAAGCACATCATATCATGAAAAATCGAAAAGTTACGACGTTGGCAAGAGGTGTGAACTTTCGCTGATCCTGATTGCACCACACCTTCGGCGAAGGTGTTACGTGAAGTGGCCAAAAAGTTTAAGTATTCTTGGGGCTGACCTGGCCTGCCAGAGGGGCGGAATCAAGACCCGCCGCATCTCTCCCATTCCCTCCCCCAATCCGGAAACTACAGCCTGCCAGAAAAACCAGTTGACTTGAGGCGAATTAGGTGTATATACATGCTTCGAGTTCCAGATCATCTGGATCTCCTGGTTTTGTGCGGTGTCTGGAAGTTCGAGTTTGGCGCACTTTGCGCCGATGGGGATTTTGGGATTGGGGTGTATGGCGACCGACCCAAAAATATTAGATTCTGTGAGATGCAAGGAAATAGGTCGCAGTTGTGCCTGCTATAACTTGCGGAGGGCAGCCCGCGCCACTACTCGTCTCTATGACGATTTCCTGAGACCTAGCGGCCTGAGATCCACTCAGTATTCAATGCTCATGGTGGCCCGATTGCGGGGACCTGTCACATTGACGAAATTGGCAGAGATGACAGTAACCGAGCGAACTACACTCACTCGTAACCTGACCATTCTTGAAAAGAAGGGACTTATCGTTATCGAACCGGGAAAGGACCGCAGGGAACGTCAGGTCAGCATTACTGAACTGGGTCTGGAAGTATTGATTGCTGCTGTACCTCTGTGGGAGGCTGCCCAGGCACATATCGAGCAAGGGCTCGGAGGTGACCGTATGGATAGCCTGCTCAAGGGCCTTTCGGAGATTATTTCCCGTTCCTGCGACAGGTAGAATTTTTTGAGTCAATCCGTGTATATACACTGTGTTCTGCTTTCCAGTGTAAGACACCCGGCAAGCAATAGTCAGGGTGGTTATGATTACGTGCCGAGGGCAGCGTAGTCAATGGAGGGAAAACGGTTGGACTCGTGATGTGTGATGTCTTCGATGAACAGGAATGGCTCATTGCCATTGCGAGCTGTACCTGCAAGACTCTGAGGGGGGAGCAGGCAGAGGGTCGATAATACGAAAAATTACCATGAAAGTTGGTGCGGGCCATCCGTGGCCGCTTGCGACAGGAAAAATCAGACGATACCAGAAAGGAGGAAGAACATGTCCAAGCTCTTTGAAATGACGAATATAAAAAGTCTGACCATCCCGAACCGCTTCGTTCGATCCGCCACATGGGAGGGAATGGCAACCGACGAAGGGGCCTGCACCCGGAAGTTAATAGACCTCATGGTGCAGCTTGCTCAGGGAGGGGTTGGCCTCATCATATCCGGTCACACCTATGTAAGGGCCGAAGGGAAGGCGGG
>JADGQM010000010.1 GCA_017881795.1 Syntrophobacteraceae bacterium | reverse complement strand
TCGGTCCTGTCCATTGCCGTGATTCTGCCATGGACGACGATCAGTGAGAAGCCGTCAGAAATCTTTCGGCCCCGGACGGAACTCGAAGACGAAGGCCGCTTGATCTATGTTCAAAACGGATGTGGTTACTGTCATACGCAGTTCATCAGAAATATCGATTGGGATTTAGGAGCTTCGAGAATAGCTCAGTCGGGCGACTACGTTCACGAGCAGCCCCATCTGCTGGGGACCGAACGCACCGGGCCGGATCTCTCCCAGGAAGGGGGCGAACATCCCGATGACTGGCATGCTGCTCATTTTGTTAATCCCCGCTTCACCCGGCCCGATTCGATCATGCCTCAGTGGGAGTTTCTGGGCTGGGAGAAGATCCGAGCTCTGATCGCATACAAGCAGAGCCTGGGTTACCAGATGGCAGACTACCGGGTCAAGCGCCAGCAATATTGGAAGAAGGAGGCGATTGAAGCCTATCAAGCCGGCCCGGACAGCAATGTATCATGGCTGCACTCCATGGTCCCGGAACCGTGGACCAGGCTGCCCAGTCCTTATCCTACCAGCGACGTTGGCCTGAAACGGGGCCATCGGATTTACGAGAGTTTTTGCATCGGCTGTCATGGACCCATCGGCGATGGCATGGGCCCGGCTCAGCCCTATCTCGACCCGCCTCCGCTCAATTTTACCATCTTGCACAACCGGGGAGTCACCGGCGGCATTCTCTACTATCAAATCATGAACGGAATAACCGGAACAGCCATGCCTTATTTCAAGCGGGACCTGGAATCGGAAAAGATATGGGACGTTGGAAACTATGTGGCGGTCACCTTCATTGGTCAAACGGATGCCGGCGGACAACCGACAGGGATCGAGGCATCTTATATAACCCCCATGGGAAATGAGAAGGTGAAGGGAGAGGGAAGCGACGCCGGCCTAGGCGTCCGCGGAAGTAAGGACTAATAAACCAATGTACACTTGTTGGATCATCCTGGTTACGATTAGCTTATGGGTCAGCCTGTTTGCTTTTGTTTGGGGTCTGCGCAACGGCCAGTTTTCCGACCAGGGAAGGGCACGCTACCTTCCGCTGAGCGATGAGTTCCCCCAGCAACCGGTTGCGCAGCCATCGAAGCTTACTGTGGAAGCCTACGCCCTCCTCTTGGTTGCGATTCTTGGAGCGCTGGGCATGGTCGGGTCGCTGGTCCTGAGTCTTTGGCGCTTTAAGGGTTAGGGGTGAACGATGCAGTATTTTCCTTTGCTCGCCTTTCAGCACCTGGTGCTTGCGTTTTTCCTCGGCACTGGTTTTGTTATTCTTCTTTATATTGCTTTCAGCAGCTACAAACAGACCAGGGAAAAATTGAGTGAGGAAGAGCTTGACCACCTTGCGCGGGGTGAGCTCGCCGAAGTGCATGACCCCGAGGGAATTCGTATCGCCCCCGTTCTCATTTTCATCTATTTGGGCGCCCTCGTGTGGTCCGTTTCCTACTTCGTGATTGTAGGTGTCAAAGGAACCGCCTTCTGAAAATCTGAAAAGCGGTAAGATTCTTTTTGCAGCAAAGGAACCAATCATGGGAAGCTCTGACGGGGAGGAAAGCTCCAGCGAAACCTTGCGGAGCCTTGGCATCGTCGTGGGTATCGCGGTTTTCTTCTTTATTTGGGGGCTTACTATCTTTTTTACGATCGGGGAAAAGGGGCCCCCTCCCTGGGATTTTGGAACGGTTCAAGACATCCCCGGTGAGTCCCCCTATTCGACTCAAAGGATCAAAGAAGTGGCCGACCTGACTCCACTCCCTGTAGAGAGCAAGGTGTTGGTTGATAAACAGCATGTCGATGAGCCGCCACGAGAAGCGGGGGTGCTTGAAGAGAAGAGACCATGATGAGCGTCTATCCCAAGATGACGAGAGGGCGAACGAGGCGAACACTCCTGTGGGGAATGAGCATGTTCCTTTTGCTGCACCTGCTTTGGGCCTGTGATTATGGCAAAATGAAAGAAGATGAGGCCATTCATACTTACCGGGCTTTTGAGCCCGAGATGCCCGCCAAAACCATTCCTACAGGCGGCGGTATCCAGATCCAGGTGCTAAGAGAAGCCAATCCTGAGGAATTGCGTAACCCTGTGACCTTTACCGATGAATCTGTGAAACAAGGCCAAGAAGCTTATGGCTACTACTGCATCCAATGCCATGGCCCATCTGCCGACGGTCTGGGCGCCGTCGGCCAAAGCTTCGCTCCGCTGCCTGCCAATTTAAAGGATGCCAACGTCCAGGACCAAAGTGACGGAAGCCTCTTTTACCGGATCAGCCTGGGTTTTAAGAGACATCCCCCGCTCTGGGATACGGTGGCAGAAAACAATCGCTGGGCAATTATCAATTATATTCGATCCCTCGTCAGACCGGAGTAGGGCTCAATGGGACCGGAAATGCTCCTCGATTTCATTGCCTCCCTGAGCATCGGTTTTCTGGGAAGCCTTCACTGCCTCGGCATGTGCGGCCCTCTCATCCTCGCTTATTCCCTGCAGCTCGGCAGGGCGCAGACCCCCGCATCCACATCCGGCTACTTAGGCATCCAAAGTGGCTTCTCCCATCATCTTGCCTTTCATCTGGGAAGGCTGACCACCTATGGATTTCTTGGCGCCGCGGCGGGCCTCCTCTTCCACCTGGCCAACCTGGAGAGGCTCTTCTTCAACATTCGATCCGGTCTCACCCTGGTCGGCGGAGCCCTGATGATCCTTATGGGCCTGGCTCTGATGCGGATCATGCCGCTGCCTGGAATGGCGATTTTGCCTCTCAACGGCTCCAGGATGAAAGCTTCGTTAGGACGCCTGTTGAGCGCTCAGAGCCGCTCTTCCAAGATGGTCCTGGGAATGGCGGTGGGATTCCTGCCCTGTGGCCTTTCCTGGGCCATGATTGTCAAGGCTGCCACCACGCAGAATCCCCTGGCAGGCTTCCTGATCATGGTAGCCTTTGGTCTGGGTACGGTTCCGGCCCTTTTTTTGCCGGGAATTTCCGCCTCCCTTTTGTCTCTTGAGTCGAGGCTCGTGGGTGAGAGACTGGCGGCGCTTTCGGTCATTGCCATGGGGCTTATCCTCCTCTTTAGAGGAGCCAAAATCTTTGCTTGAGTCTGCGATGCGAATCCTGTTCACCCCCCCTGATTCCATCGCTCCTGATTGTGAGTCATCGCCTTGAAATCCGCCATCCGCCATCCACCATCCCCTAAAAGCCGTCCACGAAGTCACACCAAGATCAACGAAGCCACACGAATTGATGATGCGGTCCCGCCATCTGACATCCCCCATCCCCCAGCCCCCATCCGATATCCGCAATCCGACATCCGAAATCCGAAATCCTCCATCCCCCAGCTTTGTGAACTTTGCGGGCTGCAAGTCGGGCGGTCAGGTGCGAAAACTGTTATCCAGGACACAGTCCGGCATTTCTGCTGCCCGGGCTGCATGGCTGTATTCCAAATTCTCTTCAACAGACCAGGAGGCCCACCGGGCAATTTTGAAGAAACCGAACTTTACCAGGTCTGTGAGGCGGCAGGCATTATTCCTCAAAAAAAGGAGCAGGCATCGACACCCGCTAGCGACGCGGCGCCGGAGAATTTCGTCACCCTTTCATCACCATCCCCAGAGCAGGAAAATCTTGCCCAGGAGCTGAGCATCAAAATAGACGGGATGTGGTGCAGCGCCTGTGCGTGGTTAATCGAGGTTTTGCTGCGTAATATGAAGGGGATCGTGGAGGCAAGGGTCTGTTTCCTCTCCGACCTTGCCACCATCAAATATCTCCCCCACCGATCTCCTCCCGGAAAGATCCTGAGCGCGATCTCGCGGCTGGGATATCATGCCGCACTGCTGGAAGATCACGACGAGACCTCCAAGGAGCAAAAGCGGTTGCTGTTGCGCCTCGGCATCTCTTCCATCCTTACCATGAACATCATGATGATATCATTTGCCCTCTATGCAGGTTTTTTCCAGGAACTGGACGAGGATGCAATCCGTTACTTCTCCTATCCCCTCTTGTTTCTCGCAACTCCCGTTGTCTTTTACGGGGGCTTCCCGATCATTAAAAGAGCTTGTTCGGGACTCCGCTTCCGGAGCTTTTCCATGGACACGCTCATCGCTTTCGGGGCGCTTTCGGCATATTTCTACAGCCTCGCCATGATGACCCAGGGCAGCCTGCACCTTTATTTCGACACCTCGGCCATGCTCGTCACGCTTGTGCTCCTGGGAAAGTATGTGGAGAAGGAGGCAAGGGATAGAGCGACGAGAGGAATGGTGGCGCTGCATGGTCTATGCGCAGCAAAAGTTCGCCTCATCAAGGAAAAAAGCGAGATTTGGACGGCGGCTGCGGCAGCCAAACCCGGAGATGAATTTCTGGTGCTGGCCGGTGAAAAAATCCCCCTCGATGGCGCCATCCTATCCGGCCGCGCCAGTTTGGATGAATCGATCCTGACCGGCGAATCGCGACCCGTTAGGAAATCATGTGGCGACCCGGTCTTGGGAGGCTCCCTGGTGTTAGACGGGCGCCTGCTGCTTCGCACCACGCGCGTTGCCGCAGAAAGCGCTGTCAGCCAGATGCTTTCGATGATGCACCATGCCCTCGACCATAAGAACCCGGTTGAACTGCTGGCGGATCGCATCACCCGGTGGCTGGCCCCGGCCATCCTCCTCCTGGCGGCAGGCACTGTGGCGTATTTGTACGGTCAGGGAGTTTCCCTTGACGAGGCCCTGCTGCGGGGCTTGACGGTGCTCGTGATTACCTGCCCCTGCGCCCTCGGGATCGCCACGCCCTTGGCAAAGGTGGCAGCCATTGGCGTGTCCCGAAGCAACGGGATAGTCGTCCAAGATTCCGAAGCCTTTGAAAGAGCAAAAAGCCTGGATACCCTCATTTTCGACAAAACGGGGACCCTGACCGAAGGGAGGTTTTCCCTCGCGGAAGTGTTTGCGGATAGCGTTAAAAGAGAAGAGGCTTTGCGCCGGGTAGCCTCCCTTGAGACGCTTTCCGATCACTTTCTGGCAAACGAAATGGTGCGCAAGGCAAAAGACCTCTGCCTTGAGCTCGAAGAACCGGACTGTTTTGCGTCTTTTGAAGGGCTCGGCCTGCGAGGGAAGCTCAAGTGCGGTGAGGTTTGCGCAGGCAATCGTCGATTCATGAAAGATCAGGGCTTCATGCTTGCATCCTCCCTTGATGAGCAGGCCAATTTGCACGAAGCCCGGGGGATGACGGTCGTTTTTTTCGGGTGGGATGGGGAGGTGCAGGGCTTCCTTATCTTCGGCGACGCTTTGAGAGTGGAGGCGAAGCAGGTTATCTCGGAGCTCGAAGCAGAAGGCTTTGAGGTCTGCCTGGTTTCGGGGGACTCCCTCGGAACAACGCGCGCCATTGCTCAGGAATTGGGGATCAAGAATCTTGCCGGGCAAGCCCTTCCCAAAAACAAAATGGACCTTGTTCGGCAGTTTCAGGAAAGAGGACGGTGCGTGGGAATGGTGGGAGACGGCATAAACGATGCCCCGGCACTGGCCCAAGCGGACGTGGGCATCGCCTTTGGAAGCGGCGTGAATTTGCTGCAGAACGCATCCGATCTTACAATCCTTCACAAAGATCTGAGAAAGATCCCCGATACGCTTCGGCTGTCAACTCTAACCACTAAGATCATTAAGGAAAACCTTGTCATGGCGTTCCTTTACAACGCGCTCGGCATTCCTCTGGCGGTCGCCGGAATGTTGAACCCTCTTCTGGCGGTTCTCGCAATGTTTGCAAGCAGCCTCACGGTCATCGGGAACACGCTCAGGATATCGAAGTTTCTCAGAAAATAAGGAGGATTGAGCGCCTGGCCGCAGAGCTTTTTTGTGCAAATCTTCGAGATGCGCTTTACTTCCCAGTGGCTGAGGTTGGCAAAGAATGTTATGACATGGCGCGATGAAGATTGTTGCAACTGCTCAGAGACCAGGCAAAGCGCTACCATCCCTGAACCAGGCCATGAGGTCTTTCTGTTTCGCAGGGATTGCTTTTGACCTTAGAATGGTTTTCTTAGAGTGTGGGCGGAACCTGCAGCGCCCGAAGCGGAAGGGCAAGCGATGGAAGAGAGGGTCATGCGCCTCATGCGCAAGGGGGCTTTATCCTGCAGCGAAGACACCAGCGTAAGAGAAGTCGCTCAAATTATGTTGGTGAACTCGACGCATTATTGTGTGGTGATCAACCAAAGTCATGAGGTCCTGGGGATCATTTCCGCCCGAAGCATTTTGAAGGCTTTTGGCAAGGACCTTCGTCAGGCCAAAGCGAAGGATATCCTTGTGCCTTATACTTTTACCATCACCCCCAGCACTCCCCTCAGAGAGGCCATTCAGTTAATGGACAAGCGTAAGATCGAGCATCTCATTGTGGTTTCGGACCGCCCCGGCAGCAAAGCCATTCTGGGACTGCTTCATGTGGAAGATATCGTCGACAGAATGGCCCAGGATGAGGAAAGGTAACAATTATGGTGCGAGTTTGTGACATCATGGATCGTGACATTATCCTCTGCTATCCGCATGATAGCGTCAAGGAAGTGGTCCACATGATGAAAGCGAATCAGTTTCGGCCGGTGGTAGTGGCACACGAAAGCGGTGAGGTCTGGGGCCTCGTTTCCCGACTGGCGGTTATTCGGTTTTACGGAGAGGACCTGGAGCGAACCCGTGCTGAGGATGTCATGCGACCCTACCGGATTGAGGTGGACCCGCAATGGCCGATTGAAACGGCAGCCGAGCTGATGAAGCGGACAAGATACGAACACCTGATTATTGTCGACCCCCATGCCGGACCGATGCGCCCGATTGGGATTTTATCGAGCTTTGACATCGTCCGCTATATGTCCGGCATTGAAACCGGCCACTACGAACAAATCCTGAAGATGCCCCAGGAATGGTCCACTTCCAGCCCGTAAGAAGGTTTTCCTAAGCGGGGTTCTACAAAGTATTCTTCGTCTCTTCTGTGCACTTGAACTGAGCTTGCCTTCATCCTCTGTACCGGCTCCAATGTGAAAATGAAAGGTTAGTCTATCCAGAGATCGGCCAGGTTAATCTCTATCTCCTTGAAGGGCTCAGCCCGCTCCTTCTCATTTTCGGCAAAGGCGTCCATGAGGAACCACCGGCCGGATTCAAGCCCAAACACCTCCAGGGTCTTGAGAATCGGGTCAATCAGCCAAGCATACTGTACTTCGTGCCAAGCAAAGATACGCATTTTTCTGATTCGATCGTTGCGGGCCGTCTGGGGCGAAAGAATCTCACAGACCCAGTCTGGAGGAATTGTGAAGCGATGCTCTTCAGGCAGAGTCAAAAGCCTTTCTTTTCTCCTGCCTGGCCAGGTCCGGCACCAATACATCCGTCCTCAGATGAAGCTCGGGTTCACCAAGAATGATCCAACCACCGGGTCCACCCCTCCCGAATCGATATGGCGGCACCAATTCACCTCCCAGGGAAGCTGCTGCCTTCACGTGCCTCCTGGCTGGGCGGGGGGTAACAATCAGATCACCATTGATAATTTCCCCAGTCATATTCTCGGGTATACCGCAAAGGTCTTGATACGTTGCTCTCTTCCTCGCCGGTTCTGACATATTGCTACTCCTCTCAATTGGAGGTCTAAAACTGGCAAGTTAATGTTCCAGTTTTTAGAAAATTTTAGGATATCTGGGGGACTCTTGCCAAATTGACAAGGGGCTGTTTTATCCGCAAAAGGAGAGGTGAGAAGATCTTTCAACTAGTGACAAATGCGGTCAGGAAACGCGGGATTTAAAGTTACACCTTTCCTTCAAATATCCAGGATGACGATCGCTTCCCAGCCTCTCGGAGTCTGTTCCACCTTGAATCGATGGAGGGTGACGGCTTTGATATCGACAATCAGGTCGTGTTTCTCGGGATCGATTTCTTCGCCGTAAGCTTCGGTGCGTAAAGCGAATTGACCGGACTGTGCTTGGATATGAACGATGGGGACGCGTAGCAGCAGCCGTTCGGCGTCCTTGTAGAAGATAAGCTCCTGGAGCAGCTCAAAGAGCAGCATGTCGAGCTCTTCCGCCGTCACCTGAAGCATCCGGTGTTCGACTCGAGCGATGGCACTGAGATCGCTCACCATGACGTTCATGGTAGCATCAGCAGCGGCGACGAACATCTCCTCCCGGGTGTCACCCCAGGCTTCAAAGGCCACGTCCGCAGTGGCGATGTCTTCAAGATATCGGTAAGGCATTTTCGGCCACCATCAAAATGATCTCCACCCGTTTTGTGCCCACCAGGAAAGGGTGCGAACTTGCGCCCGGCTGGAGTTGAGCCTTAGGGAGCTCCAGTCTGCTCTGACATGACGTAGGAAGGGTTGCATAGCAATTTCAGCGGGGACCTAAATAACCACCTGGGGCGATCCGTTGTCCCTGCCTTCGGGACTGGGAGTAGGCACGCTTCCGGCCAGTTCCAGGTAGATCAACTCGGCATTGTCATCGTAGGCTAGAAGCTCCGCATAACGGCCCCAGTTCACTGCTGTGTCCAACTGGCGCTGCGCTTCTTCCGGAGGGAACTCCAGCTCCAGTGCCGTTTGCACAACATCCCATTCCAGTTGATGATTCTCGGCAGCTTTCAGCATGGCGATCAGCCATTGAAAGATGGGTAGACGGCGAATGCGTGTCGCGAACATTTCCTTCCGCGCTAGAATACTTGCTTCGCCAAAGGTTTCGCCGAGGGACGTGAGGATAAAATCGCCCTGAGTAATGGTTGCGAAGCCGAGTAACTCCGTCGCTTCAACGAGGCGCAACAGGTGATCGGAATTCACTTTGAGTTCCTCGGCCAGGCGATAAATATCGGCGCGATCGTTCGGTAATTCGACGACATGCTCGAGCAATCCCGCCAGTTCGTTGATGACAATGTGCGGCAGAGCGCGGGTCCTGCCCGGTTCCCCAGGGGCGGTGCCGAGTTCGACGTGTTCGGGTTGGGTTTGACCGGCGAGAATCGCATAGACCCGGTCGACGACATCCAAGAACTTCGGGTCCTTGCGAATTCTGGGATGAGGAAGCGGTACTTTGAGGTCCTTCACAACCCGGCCGGGGTCCTTCTCCATAATCACGATGCGGTCCGCCATATAAACCGCTTCTTCAATACTATGAGTCACCATAAGCAGAGCGCGGGTAGGGATATTGCCGCTGGTCCACAGTTCCAATAGTTCTCCCCGAAGCGCCTCGGCACTGAGCACATCGAGGGCGGAAAAGGGTTCATCGAGACAGAGCAGTTCCGGTTCGATGGCCATGGCACGGGCGAAGCCCACCTTCTGGCGCATGCCGCCTGACAACTCCCGGGGATAGGCCGTTTCAAAACCATCCAGGCCCACCCGGTCAAGAAGATCCAAGGCCCTTGCCGTGCGCATCTTGGACGGGATCCCGCGTGCCTTCAGGGGCACTTCCACGTTTTCAAGAACGGTTAGCCACGGAAAAAGAGCAAACGTCTGGAACACCATAGAGGCTTGCGGGTTAACCCCCTTCAAAGGAAGACCGCGATACAGCACCTGCCCTTCAGACGGTTTCTGAAGCCCGGTGATGATGCGCAACAGCGTACTTTTGCCACATCCCGAAGGTCCCAGCAGAGCCAGGAACTCCCCTTCGGTCACCGTGAGATTGACAAGCGCTACGGCCTTGAAGCTCCGCTGGCCAGTGCCATAGATCTGGCTGACATTCATGAGCCTTAACAGGGGACTTTCCCCGTTCATAGTGCCTACTCCATGCGATAGTTTTCTTCCGCCAGACGGTAAAGCCGTCGCCACCAGAAACGATTGATGACTACCACCGTGAGGATCATGCTGAGGGTAGCAGCCAGGAGCAGCGGGTAATTGCCCGCTTCGGTCGCATCCGCAATGAGAGAGCCGATTCCCACAGTATGAAAGGTGCGTCCCCCAAATTGGACATACTCGGCCACAATACTTGCGTTCCAGGCGCCCCCGCTGGCGGCGATGCCTCCGGTGATGATATAAGGGAATAACGCCGGTAATATCAGGATTCGCCACCGATCCCAGCGACTCATGTGCAGGAGGACGGTCGTGTATTTCAGGTCCTGAGGGATAGCGGCAGCGCCGGCAATAATATTGAATAGTAGGTACCATTGGGTGCCCATGAGCATGAGCAGAATTGCCGCCAAATTCAGTCCACCAGGGAACCGGAGCATGAACAGCAAAACGACCGGAAACAGGGCCGTAGCAGGAAGCGACGCGGCAATCTGGGCAAGTGGTTGGAGGATCGAGGCGAGCCGGGGGCTGGTCCCGATGGCCACTCCCAGGGGCACCGTCCAGGCGAAGGCCAGGAACAGCGCGGCGACTACTCGCAGCAGGGTGGCCAGCACTCCCAGACCGATATCAGCGCACTGCTTCAGTTGGATGCTCAGGAGCATTTGACCGGCGCCGAATGCTCCATAAAGGAGCAGCATGCCGCCAATGCTGCCGACCAGATACAGCAGCCATGGGCGGCCTGACTTCTCGACAACCGGTTGGCTTGGAGTCGGAAAGGTGCTCCCGAAGAAAGTGTCGAGGCGCTCAGAAAACGGGTGATAAACCCTATCGAGGAACCAGTTTACCAGATTCGAGCTCAACAGGGCGTCATAAAACCACGAGGTGGGCGCTTCCTCCCCTTCGACCATTTCCAGTTTGAAGCGGTCTGACCAGGCCAGCAGTGGTCGCCAAACCAGTTGGTCGAGGGCTACAATAACGAGTATCAATGTTCCGATGCCCCACAGGATGGCCCCAATGTCGCCGCGGTTCGCGGCCTCATGCAGATAAGCGCCTAGTCCCGGTAGCCGGAAATCCCGCTGTCCCACTGAGAAAATTTCAGCTGCCATCAGGAAAAACCATCCGCCCGACCAACTCATCATGCTGTTCCAAATCAGGCTAATGGCGGCGAACGGCAACTCCAGAATCTTGAAGCGCAAGGCGGCGTTCACATTGAAGACCGTGCTCACCTCTCGCAACTCCTTGGGAATGGTGATGAGGGACTGGTACCAGGCAAAGGTCATATTCCAGGCCTGACTGGTAAAGATCAGGACGATCGAAGCCAATTCTGCAGCTAACCGTTGTGGCAGCACCGCACTGAAGCTCAGCAGCACCACCGGCAGGAACGACAAAATGGGCACACTCTGAAGCACATCAAGGATCGGCAGAAGGACCCGTTCAGCGCGGCGGTTTCTGGCGGCGAAATATCCGTAGACCAAAGTGAAAAGAAGAGACAGGATATATGCGGCGGTCATCCGTCCCAACGAGAGACTGGCATATAAAGGCAAAGCACTGGGCGAGAGCGAGATCACCGGCCCCGAGATGACCGTGGATGCATCCCGGGCCAGACGCACGCCGGCGTAAAGCAAACCGGCCAAACCAACCAGGACGACGATATCTCCCCAGGCGATAATGCGCACCGTAAACTGTTCGATCTTGAAGAGTCGGGGTGATTTGGCCATGAACGCTCCGCAAGGTCAGAGGCGGTTGAGATTACAAATGGTCGTCGTCAATCAACATGAGATGGATTGGAACATGATCTGCGGGCACATATCAGTACTCCCTGGGGCACATCCGATCATGTTTCATCATGAACTCTCCGTCCCTTTTCGCCCTTCATGCTCGTATATCATGGGAGGTTATTTTTAGGCAAGCTGGCCCAACATCGTCCTTGCTCGCTCATCTATTCGATCTGTACGGACCATACATCCTTTCGTTATCATTGGACATGCTTCTTGCCTACCCAATTCATTACCCAATTCATCCGGTATTACCCAATTGCCACTTGCCGGTCTTGCGCCACTGGGCATTCTGGCCGCGGCCCAGGCATTCCACCCGATTCTTCGCCCGAAGGTTTTTCAATACACAACGAATCATGTCCACGCTAACATTTGGGCACTCATTGTGAATCTCGGCGATCCGGAAAGGGCCGGCAGTGCTGCCGATAGCTTGAAGAACAGGGTCCGTTTTCTCTCCTTTAGGACTTTGCAGTTGACCGATGCGCTCCTCTTCGGGCGCACCCGGATTGATCGCTGGTTAGGGCCATCTGCGGCGGCAACCGGGCTGGAATTTCATCGCCGTGGAAGGCTTCGGCAGAGGAGTCAACCCACTGCGCGCTCAACCCTGTTTTTGAATCAGCCTATTGTTGTCGATTGACGCATTGATTCAACCCGAAGATAATCTTCACTGGTTTCATCCGGGCAAACCAAGGCAAAGTAGGCTAAATTATATGAGATTCAACCCAACTGTCTATTGATTTTGCCAGATTTCCCAAATTCTAACGAGTAGGAACCTGTGATGCGACCAAAAGATCAAGGACATGTGCTCCGTTTGCGCCCTGGGTTCCCTTTCGGAAGTGAATTGCACTATGTTCGGCAGGTAACAAACGATGGGTCATGTCCCATCTCCCCACTCGGCAAAAACCCAGATGAAAGAAGCCGGCTGCGCAGGCTATTGACATACGTCGATTGCGAGGTATCATCGGGGGTAAAAAAGAGCATATATCAGGAGGTGCAAAGGATGCAAAGGCTTCGCCATGAGGGAGTGAAGACGACCGTATTTTTCGACAAGCGTTTACTGGAGGAAATTGATCATTACAATCCGTTTCCGACCAGGAAAGAATTCCTCGGGGAGGCTTGTCGTGGCTATCTGAAGGCATTGAAACGGAAAATGATCGACGAAGAGCTTGCCCTCGCCTGTGCTGAGGCCAGTGAGGAGGATATTGCGGCAAATGAGGAATGGGAAGCAATTACCCTGGAGACTTGGAAGTGAGTGACCCTTTAAGAGGCGAGATATATTGGGTAAATCTGGATCCAGCTTGTGGAGCGGAAATCAAAAAGACTCGCCCCTGCGTAATTATTTCTCCCGATGCCGCCAATCGAAGCGGACCTCTCGTTATTGTGGCTCCCATTTCAAGAGCGCAAGAGAAAAAAGTTTACTTCCATGAGATATTTCTGCCTAGCGGGACAGCCGACCTTCCATATGATTCCAAAATAAAAGTGTTTCAGCTTCGTTGTGTCGACAAGCGACGATTAATTCAGCCGAAGATTGGCTCTCTTCCCAATCACATCATCGAACAGCTGGATGAGAAAATCGAAATCGTAACCGGTCTGTACTGATGCTATTCGTCATTTCGCCCCGGTGTCCTGCCACTTCTGCAGGTACTCGTACGCCTTCCTGGCGGCTTCCGTTGCCCGCTCCTCGTAAGTATAAAGTTCCACCGTCACAAAGCCTTCGTAACCGATCTGCGAAATAGCCTGCAATACTTGCGGCAAATTAATGGCCCCTTCGCCAAGCATGAGGTGATAATGCTCTCGGGAGGAGGCAATGTCTTCCAAGTGAAAATGATGGATAGCGTGCTTCAGATCGGTGATGATCCCGACGGGGTCTTCGCCGACACAGAAGAAGTGCCCGATATCGCAGTTAAGGCCAAAAACATCCGGGTCAAGCTCACGGAAAAAGGCCGCAAATTGGGTGCTGTTTTCGATGAGAAGGCCCGGTTCCGGTTCGATCAATATGCGGATGCCTTTTTCGCGGGCCCGCTTTTCGACCGCCATGAGCCCTTCAGTGAAGAACCGATATCCCTCCTCCGGGTTCATACCCTGAAGCGGACCGCCGGGTTCGGTTGAGATCGTTTTTGCCCCCAGCTTGTTCGCAAGGTCGATGCAGCGCAAGGTATATTCGATCCGCTTGGCCCGCAGAACGGGATCCGATTCAATCCATGACGGATGGTAGGTGTCTCCATCGGCATGGTGCATGAAAGCATTGATGTTGGAGATTTCCAGTCCGTTATCCTCCAAAGCTTTCCTGATAGCTCGGATGTCCCCCTCGGTGAGATGTTTTGGAAAGGCATGGGGGACGTCAGCCATAATCTCTATCCCCTGATAGCCCAGGCTGGAAAGGATTTGGATGGTTTCAATCAAGGTGTAGCGGCGGAAGGCATTGGAGCTGAAGGCAAATTTCATGATTTGTCCTTTTCCTCCTTCGCGGAAATAACCTGGAGTCTCGCGAAAAGGCTTTTTCAACAACCTGCCAGGGCCTCCAGATAACGGAAGGCTCTCCTCGCTGCTGCCTCCGGTTCCTGCGGGTAGGTGTAGAGTTCTACGGTAGCAAAGCCATCATAGTCATGTCGCTCAAGAACCTCAAAGAGCCCTCTGAAATCGATTTCTCCCAATCCCGGGATCAGGTGGTGGTGTTTTCGGGCATGGATGTCTTCAATGTGGATGTGAAAGATCTTCGAGGAGAGACCGGCGACAACGGCCTCGGGATCTTCACCCAAAACATGACTGTGTCCAAAATCCAGATTCGCCCCAAGGCAGGGCGATGGTATGACCTCAAGCAGAGCTCGAAGCTCCTCGTATCGTTCCACGAGCAGCCCGGGTTCATATTCGATACCGATCCTGACACCCACCTTTTCGGCGTGCTCCAGGACGGCCTCCAGCGATTCCGTGAGCAGCTTGAAAGCGGTATCCGGGTCGCTTCCGGGAGCGACTCGACCGGAGGTGATGCTCACATTTCGCGATCCCAAAAACCTGGCAAGATCAATGCATCGCTTCGAGTAGTCGATTCTCCATTTTCTTGCCGCTCGATCGGGGTTGGCCAGAGAAGGCTCGAAAAGGGGTTCCCAGAACGTTCGACCATAATAGCCCATGGCCGTATTGGCATTCAGGTTGGCGACCTTGAGATCGGAGCGTTCCAACACTGCCGCAAGTTTCTTCAGATCAGAGTCATTCACCGCTGGAGCGTACAGATGAGGGGCATCAGCCAGGATTTCCACCCCTTCATAGCCGATGGCCGCAATCCTTTCCACCGCCTCAAAGACAGAGAACCGAACAAAGGCATTGGTGCTAAAAGCAAGTTTCATGAATAGTCCGTACCTTTATCCCCTTAATCCGCCGTCCGAAATCTCCTAAAAGCTGTCCACCAAGTCACACGAAGATTAACGAAGACACACGAATGGAATTCACCATCCGAAATCCGAAATCCGAAATCCGATCACGCTCTTCCGCCCCGGTAGGCGAGCTTCTCCAGGGGCAAGGGAAAGCAGTTCGGGGGGAGCGTTCCACTCTGTAAGACCACGTCAATCGTAACTCCTCCCCGTGCATTCCACAGCCCTGCCACGCGGATGTATTTTGGCGCCAGGGCTTCGCTCAGTCGCCGATGTATATAAACCGTGCAATCTTCGTTGAACGTCCCATAGTTGCGAAAACTTTCCAGGAATAGTTTGAAGGACTTGCTCTCTACCAGCCGCTCATGGGGAACGTAATCCACAACCAGGATGGCAAAATCGGGTTGGCCGGTGATGGGGCATATGGCTGTGAGCTCCGGCGCCGTAAGGCGAACCACATAATCGATTTCCGGATTTTGATTCCGAAACGTGTCCAGCAAAGCATCTTCCGGGCGACTTGGGATATCAACTTTTTTACCCAGATGGGTCAACTCCTCGTGAGGACCAACTCCCATGCTAATCTCCGCAGTTGTTCGTGGTTTTTGGGAACATTCAACACCATCCCGTGAAAAGCACGTTCATAACGTTTCACCACAGGTAACCACTGATACCGCAATCTCTCCTAACCTTCAATCTTCACTTAAGCCTTTGGCAAAATAACCAGGGCTTGGGTCTGTTCCAACAACATTTCCTTGACGGTAATAACCGAGACATGGTAGTAAGCTCTAATTGAATTCCTTGTCCTTTTGCCCGCGCTTTTTGACCCTTAACAGGCAGGCTGAGCTTTTACCCATGATGTTTATTCCCAAAGAGCAGAAGTTTTTTGACCATTTTGAGCACTTGGCGAATACGATCGAAAGGGGCGGGCTGCTCTTCCTTGATATTTTAAACAATTTTGAGCACTCGGAAGCAAAACTCGCAACCTTGAAGGAAATTGAGCACGAAGCGGATACGATCACCCACGGTATCTTCGCCAAACTGCACAAGACCTATATAACGCCTCTGGATCGAGAAGACATTCATGCGCTCGCTAACAAAATGGACAGCATTTTGGACATAATCGAAGGCACCGCGGTGCGCATGTACCTTTACGCAATGAAAAAGCCAACCAAGGAAATAGTCGAATTGGCGCTCATCCTCAACAAAGCTATTGAGGTTGTAAACAAAGTCATCCATGGTCTGCGCCACAAGAAGAATTCCAGCATGATTATCGATGCCTGTGTCCAAATCCATACCATCGAGAATGAAGGGGATTACCTCCTGCATCAGTGCATTGCCAGACTCTTCCAGCAAGAAAAAGATCCTTTCGAGCTGATCAAGATGAAAGAGATCTATGAGTTGGTGGAGGAAGCCATCGACACCTGTGAAGATGTTACCAACATTGTCGAAGGAATTGTGCTGAAGAATGGATAGCCATTCCTTACTCTTCACAATCCTCCTCATTGGCATTGCCCTGGTATTTGACTTCATCAACGGTTTTCATGATTCCGCCAACTCCATCGCGACTGTGGTTTCCACGCGGGTGCTTTCGCCGCGTTATGCCGTGCTGTGGGCGGCTTTCTTCAATTTCGTGGCCATCTTCCTGGGTGGCGCCCACGTGGCAACGACCGTTGGAACCGGCATCATTGATCCCAAAATTGTCGGGAATGTATTGATACTCTCGGCACTCCTGGGGGCGATTGTCTGGAACCTCATTACCTGGTGGTTTGGACTGCCGAGCAGTTCCTCTCATGCCCTGATCGGCGGCCTCGTCGGTGTGGGCATTGTAGCGGGTGGCACCGATGTGCTGGTCTGGAAAGGAATCATCAGAACCACGGTCTTCATTGTGCTGTCGCCTGCTATCGGCTTGATCCTCGGGTTGGTGCTGATGATCGTAGTGCTCAATCTGAGCAAAAACCGTACTCCGCGTCAAGGGGATTACCTCTTTCGAAAATTGCAGCTGTTTTCCGCAGCAATTTACAGCATCAGTCATGGCATGAACGATGCTCAGAAAACCATGGGCATCATCGCCATGGTGCTTTTCACCGGAGGCTATACGGGATCGACCTTTCATATCCCCTGGTGGGTTATCGTCTTATGCTATACGTTTATCGCCCTGGGGACCATGGCTGGAGGCTGGCGTATTGTCAAGACTCTGGGGACGAAGATCACCAAGCTGCAGCCCATGGGAGGTTTCTGCGCCGAAACCGCTGCGGCCATCTCGATCATCGGTGCTTCGTTGGCGGGCATTCCGGTGAGCACCACGCACACGATAACCGGGGCGGTGATCGGTGTCGGCGCGACCAAGCGGCTCACCGCGGTCCGCTGGGGTGTGGCCGGGTCAATTATCTGGGCATGGGTGCTGACGATTCCCATGTCAGCTTTGATTTCCGCAGGGTTTTTTCTGGCCGCCAGAATGGTCTTTTCAAGCGCTTTGCCATAGACCTAGACGGGCGGGCTGCTAGCGCGGAACTTCTCTAAAGACCCTTCTCACTCCTTCTTCCACCCTTCCAGCAATGATTTGCGACATGGATGTTTTGCCCTTTCCTTGAGCCGACAAAAAAGGGGGACTTCCCAGGCAAATCCAAAACCAAACGTGGGGATAGAGTAAGCAGAGGGACCCAATAGGCGGAGTGATTGCACTCCGCCTATTGAGAAATAGGCCCTTAATCAGGGTGTGATTCCGTTCAGGAAAAGTTATTTCTTGGAGCTGAACACTTTGCCGAAGATGTGCTGTACGGCGCTGAAGCCCAACTTGCGGCGGAGCATACCGAGCTGATCTTGAAGCGGCAGCTTCTTCGGGCAGACATCTTCGCAACCCAGGAGCCCGAGGCAACCGAAGATTCCATCATCCGTGCCCACCACCTCAAAATACTCATTCTCCGTTCTTTGGTCGCGAGGATCCAGCATGAACCGGCCGATCCGATTGAAAGCCGCCGCTCCCATAAACTTCTCCGGAATCATGTTGGCCTTGCCACAAGCCGCTACGCAACACCCGCACTCGATGCAGCGTTCGAGCTCGTAAATCTCGTCGGCCAGGACATTGTCCATGCGCTCTTCCTGAGCAGCCGGGTCAAGGACTTTGTCGCTGTGGATCCAGGACTCGACCTTGGTATTCATATCCCGGAACCAGGTGCCGGTATCCACCGAGAGGTCCCCAATCAGCTTGAATACGGGCATCGGGAGGACGGTGATGTCATCGGGCAGTTTCTTGGTTTTGGTGTGGCAGGCCAGATCCGGTCTACCGTTGATCAACATCGCACACTGACCGCAGATGCCGGCGCGGCACATGAAGTCAAACATCAGGCTGGGATCTTGCTCCTCCCGAATACGGTTGAGCGCGATGAAGAGCGTCATGGCCTCGGTTTCTTCAAGGCGAAACGTCTCCATGTGAGGAACGGAAGCAGAATCCTCGGGATTGTACCTGAATATATTAAACTTTAGCTGTCTTCCCATTTAGAACACCTCTCAATCTTCAGTTTATCCGGTTACTTTTTCCCGGTAACTTCAGGATCCTCACATTCAATTCTCTTGTCCTCGCCATAGCCTCGATAGCCGGGAGGAAGCTCCCAAACCTTTGAAGGCCGCTCATAGTTCAGCGTTGGCAGGGTGTCGCCCTCCTTCCAGGTTGCCAAAGTCCGCAGGAGCCAATCCCGATCGTTTCTTTCGGGAAAGTCCTCACGAGAATGGGCGCCTCTGCTTTCAGTGCGTTGGAGCGCAGCATAGGCGGTACAGAGGGCCAGACGAACTTGGCCGGGGAGTTTGAGAGCAAAAGTAAGTTCCGGATTTCCGCCCATACTGTTGGACCGAATCCCGATATTCTTGGATCGCTCGTAAACTTCCTGCAAGCCTTCAACGGCCTTGGTCAGATCTCCAGCATTGCGGAAGATACCCACGTTATCGTACGTGAGATCCTGCATCTTGTTCCGCAACTCATAAGCGTTCTCTTTGCCGGTGCTGGCCTTCACCGCGGCGATCCGCGCTTCCTGCTTTTTGACCTCAGCGTCGATGACATCGGTCTTCAAACTGACAGAACAGCCCTCGAGGAATTCGCAAATTTTGTTCCCAACGATCCGTCCCGCAACCACGGTTTCAGCCAGGGAGTTGCCACCCAGGCGGTTGAACCCGTGCATGTCCCAACAGGCAGCTTCGCCAGCCGCGTACAACCCCTTCAGCCCGTAAGCGGCCCCGTCTTTGTTGGTGCGCACGCCACCCATGCTGTAATGGTGAGCTGGCCGAACGGGGATCAACTGGGTGATAGGATCCCGGTCAAGGAATTCATTGCAGATTTCTTCGACGTCGCGGAGTTTGGTCTTGATGTGTTTGGCGCCAAGGTGGCGAATATCAAGCCACAGATGATCGCCATAAGGGCTCTTCACACCTTTGCCCAGGCGAATGTGGTGGGTCATCCAGCGGGAGACGACATCGCGGGATGCCAGTTCCTGCTTCGCGGGTTCATAAATGTGCATGAACCGTTCTTCGTTGACGTCGAGCAAGGTGCCGCCATCACCGCGGCAGCCTTCGGTCACCAGAATGTTTGTCGGTACGATCCCGGTGGGATGGAACTGAACCGCCTCCGGATTGCCGATGGGCACCATGCCGGTGTCCAGGGCAATGATCGCGCCGCTGCCGTCACAGATCACGGCGTTGGTGGTTTCGCGGAAGAGCCGGCCGTAGCCGCCGGTGGCGATCAGGGTAGCCTTGGCGATATAGGCGCAGAGCTTCCCGGTCTTGAGGTTCCTTGCCACCACGCCCATACAGTTCTCACCGTCATGAATCAGGGAAATGGCTTCTACGCGGTCATGAACCGGCACCCCATATTTGGTGGCCTGGTAATCCATGGTGAAAAGCAGGGTGTGGCCCGTCCCGTCAGAGGTGTAGCAGGTGCGCCATTTAGCGGTGCCACCAAAGTCACGGGCGGTGATAAGTCCTTCGTTTTCTTGCTTTTCGAATTTCTCGAATTCCTGGCCGCCCTTATAATACATGCTTTTTCCGGGCACCACGCGGTTCCACGGAACGCCCCAGGCGCACATCTCACGAACGGCGAGGGGTGCAGTTTCAGCAAACAGGCGAGCAACCTCCTGATCGCATCCCCAGTCGGAGCCCTTAACGGTGTCAGAAAAGTGGACATCCGGGTTATCCCCTTCGCCCTTGGCGCAGTTTCCGAGAGATGCCTGCATGCCACCCTGGGCTGCCGAAGAGTGAGACCGCTTCGCATGGACGAGACTCAAACAGATAACCTTATATCCCCTGGAAGCTGCCTCGACGGCCACCCGCTCTCCAGCCAGGCCGGCCCCGACGCATAGTACATCAGCATAAAATGTATCCAATTTGCGCTCCTTACATGTGTGGAATGGGTGTTTTTGCCATGAATGTGGGGTCCGGGGTAACAATGAAGTAGAACATAATCAAGGTAATCAAACCGATCCCAATCATCACGAATGACAGCTTATTTTCCATGCCATGGAAATACTCGCGGGTAGACCGCTTGATCCATCCCCATTTGACCCCGATGCGATAGGCGCCGATGCCCACATGTAATTCGATGCAGGGTAGCAGGACAAGGTAGAGCAGCAGCCACCATCCGGTTTGAATGCGCGCGGCACTCCGGGCTGCCGTAATGGGCAGAGTGGTCAAAACCGAAAAGAGGTGAATGCTGCCTAGAACCAGGATGATAAAGGCTGTCGCCGCTTGAATGATCCACAGCCAGGTGTCCATATGGTTGAATCGCACCGTATGCGTCCACATGGCTTTCTGCTCTTCAGCTCGAAAGGGGAACTTGCGAGCAGCCATGAAAAAGTGGAACAGCAGCACCAGGAAAATAACCGGGCCACCAAGTTGCGCCATATACGTGGCTTCAAAGAAATTGGCGATGAAATTCATCACTCGCCCACCGCCAAAGTCAAGGTTGACGCTGGCTACCAGGATCATGTGCGCCCACATAAACAACACGAGCGCCACCCCGGTGGCCATCTGCAGGAAATCATACATGGCATCATTTCGAACAGGCTCTTTCGCTTGAGCTACAGTTTGGGTGTACATTATTCCTCCTCTAATTCACTGAATGACTGTTGCAAAACCCGGTCTGATACGCTTCTTTTCTGAATGATGGGACCACCTCCTATGCCATATAGTGTTTACTCTTTTGCTCTACCGAGCAACCCCAGAACAATTTCGCTCTTCCTCTTAAGTACTTTATTTCACAAAAATTGTTGGGCTGCATCACCCCCTGCCATTCACATTCTAGAATCTTTACTAATGATCGTATCAGTTTAGAAGGAACTCTCTTGTTCCGACAACGGCATCTTAGGATAATTCAATTTAAACGTAAAGTACTTTTTTCACATTCACACCTTCGGAAGAGGGGCATTTTTGAAGGGCCTGTTGGCATTAGCCAGCAGGGCCTGGACGTTCCCCATCAACAACGCCTCCTGCTCCGCCTCGGAGAGCTCCAGCTTAAGGATCTTTTGGCATTCCTGGACCGGATCTCCGAAAGGAAAATCAGAGCCAAACATGATCCTGGTGTGGCCATAATTTCTCACGTACTCGGTAATTGCCTGCGGCGGCGCCAGGGCCGTATCGGTAAAAATATTGGGGCGTTCCCAGATGCCGGCGCGGCAAAACCTCTCGAACCCGCCATTCAGGAGACCACAGTGAGGGATGATGATCTTTAAGTCAGGTGCCAGTTCGTTGATGAAATGCAGAGTATGATGCCACTCCTCCTCGAAACAGATGGGCATATTCCGTCGCCGAATCTCATCAATGGCAGCCTTGCACCTGGGATCCTGGTAGTCATAAGGGGGTTCTCCCTCATGCCGATGCCACTTGATCCCCCGATGACGGTCACTGAGCTGGGCCACGGTAAAATCGTTCCAGATGAAAAAAAACGGGAACACGATAAGCCCCCAGCCCTCAAGGGTCAGGACGTAGTCGTTGGCCCTTTGCCTGCGCATTTGCCATTCAGGAGTATCTTCAAAGTCGGGATCATAGCGGTCATAGATTCCCATCACCGGGGGAAACATGACCACACCCAGGATGTCGCTTCCCTGGACCGCGGCATAATAGTCTTCGATGGTCTGCCCTGGATCGATGTCTTGCGTGCCGCAATGGGCGTGCGCGTCAATGATGGCGAACCGCATCGTTGTCCCCCCATGGATCAGGAATATGACGGAAAAGTGGCCCGTAACCCCAGGCATCGGGTGGCGCCGTGCGCCGTGCTCACCCGAGCCAGTGAGGTAAAAAGAAAGCGGTAAATCTCATAAAGGGACTTACCGCTCGCCAACAATTCTGGGATTCCACCTCTCGAAGCGCCACTCCTGGGCCACATGCGACGCCTCCGAAAATTGCGAATGGACTGGTCGGGGCGAGAGGATTTGAACCTCCGACCCCCTGCTCCCAAGGCAGGTGCGCTAACCAGTCTGCGCTACGCCCCGCTGTTTTAAGGTTTGCAGCAATAACACATACTGGTCGGAATAGCAATCGCGAAGTGCGACATCAAGAAATGTTGCATTAAGAGTGCGGCCGGCATTTGCATGACAATTTATCATCCAAAAAGAGACACTCGCCATGCACGGATGGCCCGTCCTCGGGACAATTACCCGTTGTCACGCTCATAAGACGCCATCTTGAGTCGGCAGAGCTCACTGTAGGCTGTATCGATGATGTCCTGAGCCCGTTTCGTATGTTCATCGAGCGAGCCAACGCCGATAAGGGTTTGAATCAAGATCGCCGTATTTTCGTGCAGAAAGGGTGACTTGCGGATGGTCTGGCTGAGGTAGGGTAGAACCTCCTCTGTTTCCTGCTTCTGAACATTTGGCAACAAAACCAGAAATTCATCACTGCCGTAGCGCCCGAGAACGATCTCATCCTGGGGAAGGATTTCATGCAAGAGGTTGGCGACGTGTTTGAGCACCTCATTTCCGAGGTCGAAATGATCACTGCACTGATGAAAAAACCTGGGTTCGATCAACATCACCGATAGAGCTGTGTTGAGTCGGCGAGCTTTACGAAATTCCCGTTCCAAAACCGTATGGATCTGAAAGAAATTCAACAAGCCTGTCAGAGGATCCTGGACGGCAAAGTCCTTGACCCTCTCGTAACTCAGGCAATTCTCCATACAGAGGGCAATCTTGATCCCCAGTTGTTCCAGGAGATCGGTTCCTGCGTCCGGATGGTAACGCTCGGCATCGAGACTTCCGAGCAGCACACCCCCAAACAGAAGTTCATGAATACTCAAAGGAATTACGACCCCGGAGCGAAGCGGAGAGGCTGCCTGCGGCAGAAACGGGGCAAGTAAATCCGCGTTTTCAAGGGTAAGGAGAAGGGGTTTTGGGGATGCGCCCAGGAACGCATGCCCGGCTTCCACAGGGAGCGGTAAAATCCACGTGCCCTCTCCGATGGGTTCGCTCTCGGTGCTGATTCCCGGGAAAAACCTCTCCACCAGGTCGGGGTGGCACAGAAAAAGAATGACCCGGTCCGGTTGAAAGCGGTTCTTGAGCTCCTGCAGAAGTTCTTCTGCAAGTTGGTCCAGATGAAGGGTCCTAAACAAGATTCGTTCAATTTCAATGAAATGCCGCCAGATTTTCTCGTTCGCTGAGGCGGTGGCAACAACATGAGCCAGATGTGCCCTGAGCTCGGTATTCTCGCTCTGCAGCTCGGTCAATAAAACGGGTGTTTCCGATGGGGTGATCAAGGATTGGTCCTCGGGATGGACCACATGATGGTTTTCCATCGCATCAGCCTCGGATGGGAAAAGAACTACTCCAATGTTGCGTGCCCTCGCCCGGCATCGAGCAGCGCCAGGGCTTGCTTTACCGCTTCTGCCGGGGATGATGCAAGGCGCACGCCGGGAATGCTAAATTGTGGTTTGATGGCGACTACACCTTTGCCTATCTTCAACGCCAGCGCCATCTCGGCAAGGGTGCCATAACTTCCGGCAACGGCGATAAGCACTTCCGCAGTACGAACGATGATGGCATTCCTGGCATGGCTCATGCTTGTGGCGACGGGAAAATCGATGTAGGCGTTGGCCTCACCGATGTTCGGGCCGGGCAGAATTCCCACCGTGAACCCGCCCTGTTCTTTAGCTCCCCGGGCCGCTGCCGCCATGACTCCACCCAATCCTCCACAAACCAGGACCCCATTGTGTCGGGCAATTTCACGACCGACCTCGTACGCTAATTCCGCGATGGCGGCAGAGCATGAACCGGCTCCAATCACGCCAATCAAGGGGCCGCGCACCTTCACTCTTCCCACCCCCATTTGCCCACCAGATCCACGAAACGAACGCCACCGAGGTTGGTTTTCCGAATTCCATCGGGCGCACGTTCCACCTGAACAAGCTCCTGTGATAGGCGGTCTCCCACCGGGATGATCAGTCGCCCGCCCACGACCAGCTGATCTTCGAGCGGCTGAGGAATCTTGGGGGTTCCAGCGGTGGCCAGGATACCATCGAAAGGCGCCTCATCGGGCCAGCCCAGAGAGCCATCGGCTACCCTGATAATGACATTCCGGTAACCCAGCTTCTGAAGGATTTGATTGGCACGGAAAGCCAGTCCAGGGTAGCGTTCAATTGAAAACACCCGGCCTGCAAGTTCTGCGAGAATGGCTGCCTGATAACCTGAGCCCGTTCCGATTTCCAGAATTTTTTCGTCTCCCCTAAGGTGAAGGGTTTCGGTCATTAAGGCGACGATATAGGGCTGAGAAATGGTCTGTTTTTCCCCTATGGGCAGGGGGTAATCACTGTAGGCTTGCTCCTGAAGGGCTTCTTCCACAAACTGATGACGAGGGACTTTGCGCATGGCTTCAAGCACGCGAGAATCGCTGATGCCGCGGCGGATAAGCTGGGTTTCCACCATGCGATCGCGTGCCTTTTGGAAATTGATCATGCCGGACTGCGCCCCTCATCTCCCAAAATGGATGGTCCCTTCATTGAGTTTGTGGATCATGACATGTCAGCACCAGATAGCACAGGTTATCATTTTCCGCCAGAAACTAAGGATAAAGCAAGTTTAATGTCAATCGGTTTTTCGCACCACGGCAAACCAGCGTGGATGCATGGTTATGTAGGACTATATGACTCTTTACATCTCAAAAGTTGCATTGATTCCCCTACCAAAACCGGAAATTGTCGCAAGTCAAGGTCATCTATTTTCAAAAGAGGTATTGACGCCATATAAAGTTTGTTGTACCTAATTTAGACGGAGAACGATGTCAGGTTGGAGGTGTGATATGCTGAAAAATTCGAAGCAGAAAAATTGTTCCCCATGCTGTAAAATGGATGACTCCGATTCCTGTGCCTTGCCTCTCTCTGATGCCAGGGCCGGTCAACGCTGCAAAGTGGCCGGTATCGAAGGGGGGCGCCATTTGTGTGCGCGGATGGCGGCTCTGGGAATTTATCCCGGAGTGGAGATGGAAGTGGTGTGTGCCGGGTGCAACTGCCCGTGCCTGGTCCGCGTCCATGGTTGTACGCTCAGTTTGGGAGCCGGATTATCGGATAAGATTCTGGTTACTTCGGCATTTCAATAGAAAACATTGCATCGTGCAAGAGGAGCGGCTGGATTCAGCCGCTTTTTTGGGCACGGAAAAGTTAGGGGCTCCTAATTCAAATGCCGGTGAGCTAACGAAGATGCCCATAATTCCATTGAGAAACATGGCCTCCGGGCAAAGGGGAGTAATTTCTAAAGTGAAAGCTGACGGCGAGCTTGGCCGTCGCATTCGAGACATGGGCCTGGTTCCCGGAACCCCTATTCTGATTCAAGGACGGGCTCCCCTGAAAGACCCCGTAGCCATCCGTATTCGCGATTTTACCTTGACGCTGCGCAACAATGAAGCTGACGATATCCTTGTGGCGGTGGACGAGTCCTGATGAATGAGTCTTCCCGGCAGCATTTGATCGCCCTGGCAGGCAATCCCAATTGCGGGAAAACGACGCTTTTCAATGAGATCACCGGCGCCCACCAGCATGTCGGCAATTATCCCGGCATCACCGTCGAGAGGAAGGAAGGTATTTTTCACCTGAACGGGCGCCAGGTGAAACTGGTGGATTTGCCGGGGACCTATTCGCTCACGGCTTACTCCCTGGAAGAATTGGTGGCCAGGGATTTTCTTATCTATGACCGCCCTCAGGTCGTCATAAACATCGTGGACGCGTCCAATCTGGAGAGGAATCTGTACCTGACGGTTCAGCTCCTCGAGCTGGGCATTCCCCTGGTTCTGGCCTTGAATATGATCGATGCGGCAGCGGGCCGGGGGATTCGGATCGATGCGGAGGAGCTTTCCCGGAGGCTGCAAGTGCGCGTTATCCCCACGGTCGCCAAGAGCGGCAAGGGGAAGGACGAGCTTCTGAGCAGCACTGTAAACTATGCAGAGCAAGCTTCTTCATGGTCTCCGCTCCATATCTCCTACGGTCCCGATATTGACCTGGTTCTAGACAAGATGGAAGGGGCAATCCGCGCCTCCTCGTTTCCTGCCGAACTCCCGGCTCGCTGGACCGCGCTCAAATATCTCGAAGCCGACGAGCAGGTGATAGGCAAAGGGAGAGAGGCTGATCCGGAGCTTTCGAAAAAACTCGAAGCTCTTGCCAATCAGGTTACCGAGCACCTGCAAAAGACCCTGGACAGCTATCCTGAAGCGATCATTGCGGATCATCGATATGGGTTTATCGCGGCTCTTCTGAAGAACGGCGTGGTAACCAGGAGCGAGAAGGCTGACCGACTTTATCTTTCCGACCAACTGGATCGAGTGTTGACCAACCGCCTTTTCGGTCCGTTGGTCATGATGCTGATTTTGTACGTCGTCTATCAGTTCACCTTCAATTACAGTGAGTTTCCGGTCCGGCTGCTGGCATCAGGTTTTTCTAATTTGGGACGCCTGGCTGAAGCGTTCCTTCCTGCGGGACCGATCAAATCTCTTGTGGTCTCAGGGATTATCGATGGGGTGGGAGGTATTGTCGGGTTTGTGCCGCTGGTGCTTTTCATGTTTTTTGCCATTGCCATTCTGGAAGATACGGGATACCTGGCTCGGGTTGCTTACATGCTTGACCGCGTCTTTCGGACTTTCGGTCTCCACGGCAGTTCCGTCATGGCCTTCATCATTTCGGGCGGGATTGCCGGGGGATGTGCCGTTCCGGGGGTCCTTGCAACGCGCACGCTGAGGAGTCCCAAAGAGCGTCTGGCGACCCTGCTGACGGCGCCATTCATGAATTGTGGCGCGAAAATCCCGGTTTTTGCAATGCTCATCGCAGCTTTTTTCCCAGCCAGGCACGCCCTGATGATGTTCCTCCTCACACTGTTCTCGTGGATTGCGGCATTACTCCTGGCAAAGGTCATTCGCTCAACGATCTTACGTGGGCCGAGCACTCCGTTCCTCCTGGAATTGCCGCCTTATCGCCTGCCTACCTTCAAGGGCCTGCTGATTCACACCTGGGAGCGCACCTGGCAGTACATCAGGAAAGCCGGGACCACCATCCTGGCCATCTCGATTGTGTTCTGGGCGCTGATGACCTATCCGGGACTGCCCGCATCCCAGCGGGAGCTTTTTGAACAAAAAAGGCAGAAACTGCTGTCGAAGGTGTCCGAGGCCTCGATGTCGTCCTTGATGGAGGGCAATAATTCTGGTACTCCATTTTCAGAAGAAACCAATAGCGCTCTGACGGGCATGCAAAGGCTCGATCGGGAGCAGGCTGAGGCGGCACTGCAATACTCCGTTGCCGGCCGTGTCGGACTTTACCTGGAGGGCGTAACCGGATGGTGCGGGTTTGATTGGCGCACTAATGTTGCACTGCTCTCCGGCTTTGCGGCCAAGGAATTGATCATCTCGACCCTGGGCACGGCGTATTCTCTGGGAAGGTCAAAAAAGGGTGAAGACGTTCCTTTGAGTGAGCAACTGGCGGCAGACCCCGGGTGGAACCCGGTCAGAGCTCTGGCTCTCATTGTTTTCATCATGCTCTATGCCCCATGCCTTGCCACCGTCACCTGCATCATCAAGGAAGCGGGCGCCTGGAAATGGGGAGTTTTTTCTATGGTTTTCAACACCTCCGTGGCCTTTCTGGCGGCCATGCTCGTTTATCAGGGAGGTCGCTGGGTGGGAATCGGGGTCTAGGGAGTTAAATCCATGTGGCAGACCGTTGTGGTTTTGCTGGTATTGTTGGGGGTGTCGATTTATCTGGTTCGCCATTTCGTTCGGGTTTATCGTGCCGAAGACCCGACCTGCGCGGGATGTGCGGGATGTTGCTCCGAGCCAACCTCTAGAGCCCATGATCGAGATTGGGCTGGAGCGGCCTTCCAGGATCTGTCATGTCAGGATATGAAGACGAGTGAGCAAGAACCGCTTGCGCAGGCTGAGAAATCTGCGCCACGTAAGCCTGTCCCGTCAGGATAGGAATGTGCATGATCATGAATTTTGCCATTGATTTGCCGGGTAGTTCGCCCTGTACCTCTCAGGTATTCATCGGTAGAAACATTGGCTCAGAATTGTCCGCCACGCTGGCGCCCTACCTGGGAGAGCGTGTAGCCTACTGGATTTGGGATGAGAATGTCTTTCGGATCTGGAAAGGACGTCTGCAAGGCTCGTTCTGGCCAGATCGAGAGAATGATCGTCTGCTTTGTTTTCGCGCTTCGGAAGCGAATAAGCGTCTTTCTGCCGTGGAAAAGCTTGCGGCGGAGCTACTCCAACTTGGGGCCGACCGGGGAAGCGCTCTGATAGCCGTTGGCGGAGGCGTAACCGGCGATGTGGTGGGGTTTTTGGCATCGGTCTATATGCGGGGCGTCCCTCATATCCAGGTGCCAACCACGCTTTTGGCTCAGGTCGACAGCAGCATCGGCGGCAAGACCGGAGTCGACCTGGAGCAAGGGAAAAACCTTCTTGGCGCGTTCCACCAGCCGCAAGTCATCTGGATGGACCTGCAATTCCTGGAGACGCTCCCCCCTGAAGAATTCCGTCAGGGCATGGCGGAAGTGATCAAGACCGCCATGATTGGTGATACCGCCTTGTGGGATTACCTGGAAGCCCACCTCGAATCCCTCAAACTTCGGGAAAGCGAACCTTTGCATCATGTCGTTGCAGCATGTTGCCAACTAAAGGCCAAGGTGGTCCAACTCGATGAAAAGGAAACCGGTTATCGCCGGGTCCTCAATTTGGGACACACCGTGGGCCACGCTCTGGAACGGCTCAGCCGCTATCAGATCCGGCATGGGGATGCGGTCGCCATGGGCCTTGTGACCGCAACAAAACTCGCGGTTTCTATGGGCAAGGCTGAGCCCGAAGTTCTGGTGCGCCTGGAAAAGCTTTGCCGAGCCTGGGATCTGCCGGTGCGCCTTCCGGCGGGCTTTTCTCCGGAAGCTGTGCTCGCGGCAATGCAGACTGACAAGAAGTACATCGGAGGCCGATTGCACTTTATCCTCCCGGTGCGGATCGGAGAAGTGATGGACAATCAGGATCTCCGGCTGGAACAATTGGGCGAAGTTCTCAGAGCGCTGACTTTATAGTGGCAAGTGATTAGTTGATTAGGGGTGCAATCAAAAGTGGGCAAGATGACCTTCGGAGTGCTACCACGATCAAAACGGTAGCGCCGCCTTCCACGGCGGCGCTAGCCCGGTTGATAATCATTCGATGTTAGAAGGTATACCCGACTTCGCCGTGCTGACTTAGATCAAGACCCAGGGACTCATCTTCTTCGCTGGTTCGCAGCCCCATCGTTTTGTCGAGGATTTTCAATAGAATCCAGCTAATCACGAAAGAGTAAACCCAGGCGACGACAATCGATAGGGCCTGAATGCCGACCTGGCTTGGATTGCCGAAAAAGAGGCCGTCGCCCCCGGCCGAATTGATGAGCTTGGTGGCAAAGAATCCTGTTAATAAAGCACCCAGCGTGCCCCCAACCGCGTGAACGCCAACGACGTCGAGGGAGTCATCGTATCCGAATCGGGGTTTGAGGTTGACCGCTCCATAGCAGACGACGCCGGCCAGAAGGCCGATGATCATCGATGAGAGGGGGCCGACAAAACCCGAGCCAGGGGTGATCGCAACCAGACCTGCCACGGCGCCGGAAACAGCGCCGAGGGCCGTGGGTTTCCCCCGGTGGATCCATTCCGTCAGCATCCAGGACAAAGCCGCCGTTCCCGTGGCAATGTGAGTGACGATGAAGGCCGAGGTTGCCAGGGCGCCCGAGGCGACCGCGCTGCCACTGTTGAACCCAAACCAGCCGAACCACAGCAGACAGCCTCCGATGACCGTCAGGGTAAGGTTATGAGGAGCGAGCAGATCGACTCCGTAGCCCTTCCTCCTGCCAAGAACGAGCGCGCACGCGAGCGCGGAGACCCCGGAGCTGATATGAACCACCAATCCCCCGGCAAAGTCAAGGGCGCCCAGCTCCTTGAGCCAGCCGCCAGTGCCCCACACCCAGTGAGCGAGGGGATCATACACGAGGAATGCCCAGAGGGTCATGAAAACCACATAGGCGCTGAATTTTATCCTCTCCGCAATGGCTCCGGAGATAAGGGCCGGGGTAATGATCGCAAACATCATCTGGAAAATCATGTAGGCTTGATGTGGGATGGTCGCCGCGTAGTCAGGATTCGGATCAAGGCCGACCCCTCTTAATCCAATCCAGTCAAGGTTTCCGATGAAATGTCCCACGTCAGGACCGAATGCCAGACTGTATCCGAAAAGAACCCACTGAACGGTAATGATCCCAAGGGCCACGAAGCTGTGCATAATGGTTCCCAAGACATTCTTGCGGCGAACCATACCACCGTAAAAAAGGGCCAGACCTGGGGTCATCAACATGACCAGGGCCGTGGAGGCGAGCACCCAGGCGGTGTCTCCCGTGTCAATTTTGGGCGGTCCCGATTCCGCCGGTACTGCTGCCGCTACTCCAGGCTGGGCGAGCGGCGTCGGTGCATCCGCGGCGCCGGCAAAAGCAGTGCATAGGATGAGGACTAAAACTAGGAAACCACATGCAAACACTAATCTTTTCATTATACTATCCTCCCAACTTCAGAATGATTCGTGCAAATAACGCCAATAGCTTAACCCGGAAAATCAGAGTGCCTCTGGCCCGGTCTCTCTCGTTCGAATCCTCATCACATCACTGATGCGAGAGGCAAAAATCTTGCCGTCGCCGATCTTCCCGGTGTAGGCTGCCTTCTGGATGGTATCCACTACCTGTTCCGCTAGGCTTTCCGGCACCACCACCATGAGCAGCAGCTTGGGCACAAAATCCACCCGGTATTCAGCTCCCCGGTAAAATTCGACGTGTCCTTTCTGACGTCCGAAGCCCTTGACCTCGGATACGGTCATTCCCTGAACACCAATGTGAACCAGTGCTTCCTGTACTTCGGTCAGCCGGAAAGGCTTGATAATTGCTTCAATCTTTACCATCTCTATTCCTCCTTGTTAGTCATGATTCCCCATCTCGGGTTGTGTCGATTTCCTTATGGCAAAGACCTTGCCAAGTACGCTTCGATATCGATAAGTGATTGTAATTCATCATTATGTTTTAATTCATGGGAGGCTGAAGATGACCATTTGTGTACATTTTTGTGCCATGATTTGAAGTCGCGTGGGGCGAGGAACATTTCTGTGCAAAAAACTGCAGAAAGCTATCAGGAGCGTCACGAATCCAGGATCGTTTCCCGGTTACTCGGCATCGTCCGACAAAAGGTGGGGGGTCTTCTTGGCGACGGTAATAAAGCCGGTATGAGCGATCATGCGGTCGATCGGGCGGGCGCGGCGTTCGTCCACCAGCCAGTCTCGCTTGATCAGTTCAAAGGTCCTGATATTGGCAAACCCATGGGCTTTAAGCTCCTTAAAGACCAGTTGGATCTGCCCGACATTGGGGCTCA
>JADGQM010000078.1 GCA_017881795.1 Syntrophobacteraceae bacterium | reverse complement strand
CTTCAATCATACCAAGACGTGTGATTTCGTGGACGTAATGGTCGAGAGCGCTGACAGTTAATACAATTTCTGCGCGCAAAATGTCGGTGGCATCGACCACGGGAGTTGTCAACCGAGAAAGTGATATATAGAGCCCTCCAAGGCCGCGTACACGCTCAATATTTGATCGGAATTGTTGAATCGCACTATGCATTGTCAATTATCGCAATAATCCGATCAGCACCTGCTGAGAATATTTCATGAAATTGCCGCATAGATTTTTTTGTTATCTCTAGAACTACCCCTGTTTGTTCGAGCTGTTTATCTGTTAAATCAAAAACAGGTGCCTTATGTTTCTGTGAAAGTGCAATCAGACTATTAAAATCTGACATTTGGATCAGCGGCTTTGCCGGTTGCACCCCAGCTGCTTTATATATCTGATCGGGAAGAAGCATTCCGTTTTGTCTAAGCACTGGAACAAGTCTTGTCCTCACGCCTTCTTCTATTTCATCTATCCATTTTTGAAAGGCTGCGGAAGGTGTCTTCCCCTCTCTTAGTCGATATTTTTGTACGATAATACCAAGAAATTTTGGATTCTTATCAGGGAATGGATAAGTTGCTTTCTGGAGTAAAGGTTGAATCTTTGCCTGTTTTGACCAACTGGCCCATTTTGGTAATACAGATGCAAGACTATCCGTCGCCATAACTGAAAAATAGTCTGGTGCCATAGGAACAATAAAATAGTCGCTCGTCATCAGCAAGTTTTGATTTATTGGCCCAAGGCTTGGACTCATATCAACAAGCATGATGTCAGCGTTATATTTTTCTGCAGTGATGTTGAATAAATGCGAGAGTGACCCTGGCAAATTTTGGAGCGTTACTAAAGACCCGGACAATTCTTGAGCTATACCCAATGTTACTTCATATTCTGCAAGCCCAATATGCCCCGGCAATAAGAGCATATTTGACTGGCCTTTGATTGTAAGACATATGACAGGTTCAATAGCTGTCGGACGAGATTCAAAAGCTGGCGCCAGTCCGTCGCGAATGTTCCTGATGCCCTTTCCCTTATAAATTGCATCAAATTCATCTGACTTTTTGAATCCCAAAACCATGCCTGTAAGGTTACATTGTGGGTCGCAATCAACGAGGATAACCTTCTTACCTTTTTTTGCTAGCATCCATCCCAAATTAAAGGCTGATGTAGTTTTACTTACTCCACCTTTGTGATTAAATAGTGCAATTTGTTTGGCCATGTAAGCCTCCATTGTTTACCACAAAATCCTTTTCTGACTCGCCGAACAAATGATTCTGCTTTGGCAATCTAATTTAGGCTTAAAGTCCTTGCAAGCATATTCCGATACAGGGTGCGCGTCTTTCTATGAAACATGCAGATTGGAAGGATTTCGAGAAACTGGAGAGCTTCCCATGCTCAACATCCCTTGCCAATAAGTTGAATTGCCAACTTCTTGCCATGTGATCGCGATATGTGAAAAAAATTGGTCAGCAGGGGCGCCCCAAGTAGTCTACACAGTTTGACAACAAAGCGGCAAAGCCTGCCAGGCACCCAGCGGGAAAAAAGATCGAAACACAAATGCATAAGACAAGAAGCCTGCCTGACCGACTCGAAGAGGACCCGTTGTTTTCTCTCCAAGAAATCAAGCGAAATGGGCACATAGGTGACAGATTGCCAGCGACAAGCAATCTTGATTTTCCGAGGAGTGAATGCCGAGGTCTTGACCGCCAATGCTCCTCAACTTGCCATCAGCACAGGATCAGCCTGCAGTTCCGGCGTGATCGAACCTGCTCATGTGCTGCTTGCGATAGGCATGATCAGAGAAGAAGCCTATAGAGCGTCCTTGGTTGCGAACGACAGGTCATGATCCTTAGTATGTTTCAAAGCGGCATGAGCTCCAGATTGCCCCAGATCCCGATCTTGTCTCCGGCGATGATCAAGGCGCCCTCGATGAGGGGGATGGTCGGGGCGAGTTTCAGGGCTTGGTTAATGTCACGGGGAGTTTTGACCAGGTTGCCAAGGGCCGTGGCGGCAGCGTCTGCCAGGGCGGCATCGCGGGAGACGACGGTTACCGCATCGGCTTTTCCAAAGCTCAGGGAAGGTCCGATGGTTCCCGACGAGGTGCAGATTCCGAGCGGGAAGCGATCCGCCTTGAACCGGAGGGCGATTTTGCCGGTAAAGGCGGAATCCGGCCCGGCAAAGATCCCCACGGTGACATCCTCTTGCAGGTCGAGGTAACAGTCGCCTCCGTTTTCGATGATAATCGCCGGCGTCAAAGGCTTTAGACTAAGCCCGACCGACTGGGCGATCGCTCCGGCCACGCTGGCCATTGGTCCCACCCCTGCCTGCCGGGCCGCGTGCAGCATCTGCCGCACCAGCGGGGGCGCCAGCGGATCGTCCGGGAGGGGGCTCAGGGAGTGCAGGAAGTCGGGGAACTGGGAAATGTATTCTTCCAGTTGCCGACGGCAATTCAAGACCGCCGCCAGGGCTTCCTTCCCCACCGACCGTTGAGCCCGGATCCACAGATCGGTCTCGCGATACCGGGTTTGAAAGGAGACCCAGCCTTTTTTTTCCTGGTGTTGATACCGATAGAACCGATGGCTCTCTTTGAACATTGCCGATTCCCTGCGGGGGTTCCTCGATCACTCCCACTCGATGGTGCTGGGGGGCTTGGAAGAGATGTCATAGACTACGCGATTCACCCCTTTAACTTCGTTAATAATGCGATTGGAAATCCGCTGCAGCAGTTCATAGGGCAGTCTCGCCCAATCAGCAGTCATGGCATCCAGGCTCTCCACAACGCGGACCGCAATCACTTGGTCGTAAGTCCGCTCATCTCCCATAACACCGACCGATTGCACCGGCAGAAGCACGGCAAAAGCCTGCCAGACGCGATCGTACCATCCTGAAGCCTCCATTTCTTCAAGGATAATCAGGTCGGCTTCCCGGAGAATCTCTAATTTGTCCGGACTGACCTCGCCAATGAGGCGAATGGCCAATCCGGGGCCGGGAAAGGGATGCCGCATGACCACCTGTTCCGGCAGTCCCAATTCGCGGCCAACCAATCGCACTTCATCCTTGAACAGTTCTCGCAAGGGCTCAATGAGCTCGAATTTCATCTTCTCCGGCAAGCCGCCAACGTTGTGGTGGGTCTTGATGGTGGCGGACGGCCCTTTGAAGGAAACGCTTTCGATCACATCCGGATAGAGGGTTCCCTGAGCGAGATATTTGACGTTGGGGATGCGTACGGCTTCCTGTTCGAACAGTTCAATAAAGAGGTTGCCGATGATCTTCCGTTTTTGCTCCGGGTCGATAACGCCCCGCAGACGCTCCAGAAAGAGCTCTGAGGCATCCACATAAGTAAGGTTCAAGGCGAAATGATCCTGGAAGATCCTGCGGACGCTCTCCGCTTCACCCCGGCGCAGCACCCCGTTGTTGACAAAAACGCAGTGCAGGCTAGAGCCAATGGCCTTGTGCAGCAGGACGGCAACAACCGATGAATCGACGCCGCCACTCAAAGCACAAATCACCTGATGCGGCCCGACCCGCTCCCGCATCCCCTGAATTACGGTATCGACAAAGGATTTCATCGTCCAGGTGGGGCGGCAGTGGCAAATACGAAACAGAAAATTTTCAAGGACCGCTCGACCGCATGGTGTGTGAACGACTTCCGGATGGAACTGAACGCCGTAAAAGCGGCGGCCTGGATCACTCATGGCAGCCACCGGAGAGTTTTCACTGCAGGCGAGCACAGAGAAGCCGGGAGGAAGGCCGAGAATGCGATCACCGTGGCTCATCCACACCCGCACCCCTTTGCTTTCGAGTTCTCGGAAGAGCTCCCCGGGATTATCGAGATCAATGGTTGCCGGACCATATTCTCGCCTATCGGCCTTTTCGACTGTGCCCCCAAGTTGGAGGGACATGATCTGCATGCCGTAGCAGATGCCCAGGATGGGAACCTGAAGGCTGTAGAGCGCGAGATCGGAAAGCGGGGCGCCGGGATCGTGGACGCTGGCAGGGCTGCCGGAAAGGATGATGCCTTTGGGTTGGAATGCCCTAATCTTGTCCAGGGGCATGTTAAAAGGGTGAATCTCACAGTAGACATGACTTTCCCTCACCCTTCGGGCGATCAACTGGGTGGTTTGGGAGCCAAAGTCCAGGATCAAGACGCGTTCTTCGTGAAGATGATCAGAAGACATTAAGCGGTTCCTGTAAAATTGAGACTATCGTAAATCGACCTGATAATTGGGAGCCTCTTTCGTGATAATGACATCATGAACATGACTTTCGCGCAGGCCGGCACTGGTAATACGGACCATGCGGGCCCGCTCACGGAGCTCCTGCAGATTCCGGCATCCCAGGTAACCCATGCCGGCGCGGAGCCCTCCGATCATCTGGTGAACGCTGGCAGCGATGGAACCGCGGTAGGGCACTTTCCCTTCGATGCCTTCGGGAACCAGCTTTCCGGGGTCAACCGTCTCATCCTGATAGTACCGGTCTCGGCTGCCTTCTTTCATGGCGCCCAGTGATCCCATCCCACGGTATACCTTGTAGCTGCGGCCTTGAAATAAAATCGTTTCGCCGGGGCTCTCGTCGGTTCCGGCAAAAAGACTTCCGATCATCACACTATCGGCTCCGGCTGCCAGAGCCTTAACAATGTCCCCGCTGTACTTGATCCCCCCGTCTGAAATCAGGGGAATACCACGGTCTCTCGCCACTTTCGCGCACTCGATGATGGCCGTTACCTGAGGCACCCCAACACCGGCCACGATTCGGGTGGTGCAAATCGACCCCGGCCCCACCCCTATCTTGATGGCGTCAGCGCCGGCCTTGATCAGGCTTTCCGCCCCCACTGCCGTGGCGACATTGCCGGCAACGACCTGGATTTTAGGAAACTCTGCTTTGATCCGTTCCACCGTTTTCAAAACATTACGTGAATGCCCATGAGCGCTGTCCACCGTAATAACATCCACGCCGACATTCTGGAGGGCCGCGACCCGCTCCAGCGTGTCCTTGCTGATGCCAACGGCGGCTCCCACTCTTAACCGCCCCAATTGGTCTTTGCAGGCGTTGGGATACTTGATGATTTTCATGATGTCTTTAATGGTAATGAGCCCCTGCAGCCGTCCTTCTTCGTCGACCACCAGGAGCTTTTCGATGCGGTTTTTGTGCAGGAGGCGTTTCGATTCGTCCAGGGAAATCCCCAGCGGGGCCGTAATCAGGTTGTCCTTGGTCATTACTTCCGACACCTTGAGCAGCATATTGGTTTCAAAACGAAGGTCCCGATTGGTGATAATTCCGACCAACTGGCCGCTTTTCACCACCGGAACGCCCGAGATACGATATTTGGCCATCAGGTCGAGGACGTCGGATATGCTCTGGTCGGGTTCTACCGTCACCGGATCCACGACCATGCCGCTTTCTGATTTCTTTACCTTATTCACCTCTTGAGCCTGACGCTCGATCGCCATATTACGGTGAATGAACCCTATTCCCCCCTCGCGGGCAAGACTGATTGCCGTCTCCGCTTCGGTGACCGTATCCATGGCAGCACTGGTGAGGGGTATCCGCAAAGGGATTTCTTGGGTCAGCATGGTTTCCACCAAGGTTTCATTGGGCAGTACCTCGGAATAGTCCGGGAGGAGAGAAACATCATCAAAGGTAAGTGCTTCTGGAATTTGCCGCGTCATAGCATCTGTCATCGGTCTTCTCCACCATTATTCAGAAAATAGTGATCAGTGGTCAGTGACGAGTGATCAGTAAGGTAACCAAAATCAGATCTGGCGCCCATTTTAATGCTTCGCGGGGGCGCCTGGTTTTGTTCAGTCCTGCATTGAGCTCCAGATATTTTGATTTTACCACCGAGTGGTGTCCAACGTCTATCCTTCATGCAACGGGAACGTCAAACCACCAGCCAGGACCTAACCCTAACAGCCAAGAGCCAAGTACAGCACCGCAAAAATGGGTGTCCGAACTCAGCTTGTCATACCGGCGAAAGCCGGTATCCAGGCTGTTTTCTGGATTCCGGTTGTCACCGGAATGACGCGTCGGGATTGTGGTCATTTTATTGTGCGGTACCATACTAACAGGCAAGAGCTAAGAGCCAAGAGCCACAAAGCACGGCGTCTATCCTTCCTGTAACCGGAATATCAAGGGCGATGACAGTCCTCCTGCCGGCAAACCCCATTCCTTTTCAATGAGAGCCAGTAAAAGCCCTTCGAGGAGGCCGCTGTCAACCACGGTGAGGGACGTATGCTCAAGCCCGCACAACAACAATTCACGCACAATCAATGCACCTCCTAAAATGATCGCTTCCCGGCCTTTTTCCAACCCCACGAGTTGCAGTCGCTCGCCGAGAGGCATCACCGAGAGGATGTCGATAAGCTGGGTCAGCCACGCTTCCGTCAGCTTCAGGCCATTTACGCGGAAAGGCTCGTAAACGCCCATTTTCAGGAACATCGCGGCCAGGGTTGTCACGGTTCCGGCAGTGCCAACCAACTGCAGAACAGGCAACGGAATACTGCGATTTTGCAGCACCGCCTTCAAGGCGAACAGGCTCTGGTGCAAAGCATCCCGAATGACCCCTATGGCATGAGCAATAGACGACTGGCTGGGAGGATCGCCAGACAGGCAGCGTTCGGTGATGGTGGCGGCGCCGATGAAGATGCTGGTGCTCCACAAGGATTCGGCATGGGAGGTGTCAATCAGGACTAGTTCGGTGCTGCTGCCTCCAAGATCGAATGACAGGACATAGCGCTCGGCCTGGGGGAGTCCGCTCAAAATGCCCTTGGCCGAGAGGAATGCTTCAGCCTCTTCCGAAAGGATAGTAGGAAGCATTCCGGTAGCTTCCTCGATTCTTCGCAAAAATTCTTCTGCATTTCGGGCGCGCCGGATCACCCCGGTGGCTCCACAACTAACGGATCGCACCCCGTTGCGGTGGATGAGCGAAGTGAACTCTTTCAGAACAGCGATACTTGCATCGATCCTGTCTTCCTTGAGAGTTTCATCTTCGGAAAAGTTCCTGGCAAGCCGGGTGATCTGCCGGTCCGCTTGGATGGGATGCACTTCGCCGGCCTTTCCCGCCTGCGCGATGAGCAGACGAATGGTGTGGGAACCTATGTCCACGGAAGCAAATCTTGAGCTCACAGGAGCATCATCCAAGGCGTGGTTCCTTTTCTTGTCTTGACAACCCATTTTCCATATGAGTATTGTCCAAAGGGTACGGATTCGGCAGCAGGCTAAGGCTGAAAATCTTTTTTCATTGGTTCCGTAGCTTATGTCAAGACCTCCCTTGACAAAATGATAAAATTCTAAGCGTTGAGAGGATCCCTAAAAGTGTCAAGGAACCTCAACTTTAACTTCTAGCCAGAAAGGGCTTGCTCATGATTCTGGAGATCAACCCCCAGCACCCTGAACCGAGAAAGATTAAGCAAGTGGTCGAGGTTTTGGCGAACGGAGGGATCATAGCCTACCCCACCGACACCTACTACGGCATCGGCTGCGATCTCTTCAACAAGGCATCCATTGAAAAGATATATCAATTGAAACGCCGCTCACATGTGGAACCATTTAGCTTTATCTGCAGCGACCTGAAGAATATCAGTGAATACGCCCAGGTCACCAACTATGCCTACAAAACCATGAAGCGCCTGTTGCCCGGTCCTTATACCTTTGTCCTGGAAGGATCGCGTCTGGTTCCAAAGATCATGCTGACGAAACGTCATACGCTCGGGATACGAGTGCCTGATAACGCCATTTGCCTGGCCATAGTCCAGGATCTGGGACATCCGGTCATCACCACGAGCGCCACCAATCCCGAAACCAAGGGTATTCTCTCAACCCCCCAGGAAATTAAGGAAACGCTCGGGCACGCCATCGATCTCATCATTGACGGCGGGGCTGTGCCGGGGCAGCCTTCAAGCGTCATTTCTCTGATTGGCGATACTCCTGAGGTCCTCAGGGAAGGCAGTGGCGACGTCAGCATTTTCATGACCTGAGGCAAATTTTCCCAGACTGTTCGCCAATGGAAGGCCTCAGGCAAGAAATATTTGTCCGTGACATCCAGACCGACGCGGTTTCAGAAACCGCGTCGGTCTTCCAATCTTGGACGATAACTTATTCCAGGGGGTCTTCATGAGGAGGACTCACGGCAAATAGGGCGACTGATAACGCAAGAAGTTCAAAGAACCGCTCACGTAGCCTTCTATTTGCTCGCTGATTTCACTGCCAATAAGAAAATCCAACAGCGAGCGTTTCTTTTTCTTCGCATAGGTCAGGTCGGGATCTCCCTCGATCTTGCCCAATACCGCTGAAGCCTTCACGGCATCTTCAAAATTGCCTAATTCATCCACCAGGCCCAACTGTTGGGCGGTTTCTCCCGTGATGATCCGGCCGTCGGCAATCTCACGGACCTTTTCCTCCGGTAGATTGCGTCCGCGCGCAACATCTCGAATGAATTGGCGGTGGGCTTGATCCATGGTTTCCTGAAGCAGGTCTTTCTCCTCCTGGGTCATTTCCCGATCCGGATTACCGGTATCTTTGAAGCGACCGCTTTTGATGACCGTCGCGCTGATGCCGATTTTGTCGAGAAGCTCTCGGAGGTTGGGGAAATAACTGATAACTCCAATGCTTCCTGTAATCGTGCCCGGGTTGGCAACAATACGATTTGCAGCCGACGCGGCGTAATAGCCCCCGGAGGCCGCAATCCCCCCCAAGGAGGCCACCACGGGCTTTTCCTCAATGGTGCGTCGGATTTCCCGATAGAGCTCCTGCGAGGCGCCGATCCCGCCGCCCGGAGACTCGATTCTCACCAGGATGCTTTTGACGTTCGGATCCTTTCGGAATTCTTTGAACGCTTTCAGGGTATCCTGAACGTTATCGATCACCCCGCGAACTTCGATCACCCCAATGCGGTTGGGGCTGGCGAAGAACTGGTCGGGAATCACCAGCCACACCAAAAAGGCGATGACAACCAACAGAAACAAACAGATCAGGAATAAGAAGAAGCGTCTCATAGGCGTTCCCAAAATTAATCACCCGGCCTTACGCCAAGCAGCATAAGCCGGGTGAGCACATTCAGAACATGGAAGAGCGACGAAATTACTGGAGCTTACTGGGCTTTGTCAGCCGGTGCGGCATTGGTTGCCCGAGCTTCCATCTCTTCCTTCAGCAATTCCCCAAGGTTTGAAGTCGCCGCCTTGGCGTTGTCGACATAGTCTTCATAGTTGGTGCGTTCTTCCTGTTCCTGCACCTTCTTGATGGAGAGTCCGATCTTGCGATCCTTGGGAGAAATATTGATCACTTTGGCATTGACTCGATCTCCGGTTTTATATTGCCCCACCGGGGATTTGATTTTCTCCTTACTGATCTCTGATACATGCACCAGACCTTCGATGCCCTCCTCAAGCTCTACGAAGAGTCCAAAGTCCGTCACATTGGTGACCGGACCGGCGATGACCGCGCCCAGCGGATAGCGCTCCGGAATACTCTCCCAGGGATCCGGTTCCAGTTGTTTGATCCCCAGTGAGAAGCGTTCATTTTCCCGGTCAATGTTAAGGACGATGGCCTGGACTTCCTGGTTCTTCTTGTAGACTTCCGAGGGGTGTTTGATGCGCTTCGTCCAAGAAATGTCCGAAATGTGAACCAGTCCGTCAATCCCTTCATCAATGCCGATGAAGACGCCAAAATCCGTGATGTTTTTGATCTTCCCGGCGATGGTTGTCCCCACCGGGTACTTATGAGCGATGATATCCCAGGGATTGGGTTCAAGCTGTTTCATGCCGAGAGAAATGCGCTTGTTGTCCGGATTGATGCTAAGCACCACCGCTTCGACTTCATCGCCGACGCTAAGCACCTTCGAGGGGTGACGAATCTTTTTGGTCCAGGACATTTCGGAAACGTGAATGAGTCCTTCCACGCCTTCTTCGATTTCCACAAACGCTCCGTAGTCAGTGAGACTGACCACTCGACCCTTCACCTGAGTTCCCACCGGGTATTTCTCCTGAGCCTTCGTCCAGGGGTCGGCCACCAGTTGTTTCAACCCCAGAGAGACCCGTTCATTTTCCCTGTCAAAGCTCAGCACCATGACGTTGATCTTATCCCCCATCTGGAACAGCTCGGAAGGATGCCCCACGCGACCCCAACTCATATCGGTGATGTGCAGCAACCCGTCAATGCCACCCAGATCCACAAACACACCGTAGTCAGTAATATTCTTGACAATCCCTTCTACGACCTTGTTGTCTTCGAGGTTTGCCAGAGTCTGATACTTCAAGTGTTCGCGTTCTTTCTCGAGGATCGCCCGCCGCGAAAGCACCACGTTACGGCGCTTTTTATTGTACTTCAAAACCTTGAAGGGGAAGACCTGCCCCAGGAGCGATTCCAGATTGCGGATGGGCCGCAGATCGACCTGCGAACCCGGAAGAAAGGCCTGCACCCCGATATCCACGGCGAGTCCACCTTTGACCTTGGACACTACCTTACCCTCGATAATGCCGTCGTCGTTGTAGATCTTGCTGATATCGTCCCAGATCTTGATCTTTGCCGCTTTTTCCTTGGAGAGGTGGATCGTTCCATCTTCGTCGTCATGGTATTCCAACAGCACATCAACTTCATCACCGACCAGAGCCTTTATGTCACCCTGCTCGTCCCTGAACTCCATAACCGAGATCTGACCTTCAGACTTGTAGCCGATGTCCACCATGACAAAGTCATCACTAACCTGGACGATCCGTCCCCGGATAACTTCCCCCTCCTGGATATTTTGAAAACTCTGATCGTAAAGAACCTGCATGGAATCGATGTCTTCAAGATCAGGTTCAAACGCGCTTTCCTCGGTTTGCGATGGTTCGGACGCCGGAACTTGAACCACCTCTTCTTGTTTCATTTCATCGTTGTCAACCATTGAATTAGTTACCCCCTTGTCCGATTTTGGCCCTTGCCAATTTGATTAGAACGTAATGCTAACAAAATCTAATGCTAACAACAATCCGAAAGTTATCGCTCAACCACGGATTGATGCGTCTTTTTCTGCTGTTTCCAGCGGGATCAACACCATAAGTTGGGTCACAACCTCACTAATGTTCATATGCGAAGTATCCACGACGCGAACACCTGGAGTCGCGCGCAACGGGGCCAGCGCTCTTTGCTCATCGGCCTCATCCCGGGCCTTGATTTGCGCCTCCAGACCGGCGCGATCGGCGGCAATACCCTTGTTGCGATATTCCAGAAAGCGCCTTTCCGTTCGCGCTTTGAGGTCCGCTGTGAGGTAGACCCTGACCGGAGCATCCGGGAAAACGACCGTCGTCATATCGCGGCCCTCGGCGACGATGCCGCCCCTTTCACCCAGTTGCCTCTGACAGCGGGTCAGGTAGTCTCTGACACATTTGAGCTGAGAAATATGGGAAGCGCGCACGGATATCTCCGGCTGGCGCAGTTCGTCGTCTAATCTCTTTTCTTTGTAAAAGATGCTCAAAGCGCCGTTCTCGATGGTGAAGCGAAGGGGAAGCAACTCGAGGCGCCGGGCAATTTCGCTTTCATCGTCAAGGTTCAGATTTTCGGCGATTGCTGACCACGCCATCGCTCGGTACATGGCTCCGGTATCCAGATAGGCATATCCCAGGTGCTTGGCCAGCAGCTTACACACGGTGCTTTTTCCGACCCCCGCGGGACCATCTATGGCAATAATCATGCCCTTCTTCACCGCGACTCCGGCAGTTCCTGGAGGGTGCGGCTGAGGGCTTTTATGAACCTCTTGTTCTCTTCCGGCAAACCTGCATTCACGCGAATGGTGTTTGCCATACCGTAGGAATTCATGGGGCGCACGATGACCCCCAGGCGCAGCATCGCCTCGTAGATGATCTTGGCGTCTACCGGAATTTCGATGAGGAAAAAATTGGACTGCGTCGGCACGGTATTCAAGCCTAATTTCGCAATTTCCCGGTAAAGGTAAGCCAACCCTTCAGCGACTGCGCTTTGGGTTTTGTGCAAGAATTCCTCATCGTCAAGAGCGGCCAGCGCCGCGACCTGGGACAAGCTGCCAGTGTTAAATGGCTGCCTCACCCGGTGCAGGTAATCCGCTACGGCGGGCTCCATCACTCCGTAACCGATCCGCAGCCCGGCCAGGCCATGGGCCTTGGAAAACGTTCTGGCGACAATGACATAGGGGCCGGGTCGGTGAATATAGTCAAATCCCCGTGGAGTGTCACCGTCTTGGACAAATTCGATGTAGGCCTCGTCCAGGACCACGATAATATGAGGCGGAATAGCCTCCAGGAAGGAATCAAATTCGGCCTTCCTGATAATGGTGCCAGTGGGGTTGTTGGGATTATTTATGAAAATGATCTTCGTTCGCGCGGTAATCGCTGCGACGGTTCGTGCCAGGTCGATGGTGAAATGGGTGAGAGGAACCGGCACCGTTTTCCCTCCCATCGTTTGGACCGCCAATTTATAGACAAGGAATGAAGGCGCCGGCAGAATGACCTCATCCTGCGGGAGCAGAAAGGTGCGGATAGTGAGCTCGATGATCTCATTGGAGCCATTCCCCAGAACAATGCCGTCAAAAGGCAGGTTGAACTTCTCACTCAACCGCCTTCTCAAATAGTAACCGCTGCCATCGGGATAGCGATTCAGGCCGGCAAGGGCGTTGCGTATGGCGGCAACCGCCATGGGAGAAGGCCCCAAGGGATTTTCGTTGCTGGCCAGCTTGATCGAGCCGGTAATGCCGTATTCCCGTTCCAGTTCCTCCAGAGGCTTTCCGGGCGGGTACGGAACCAAACTGGCGATATGTTCTGGTACGCTGAGTTTAATGCTGTTTGCTGATGAGGTATTGAACATTAAAGAAAATAGCAGCCCCTTCTTCTCAAAATTTCGCTTCCCTATAGTCAATTGACGCTGAAAAGGCAATGACTTTCTGCGTCTCGCGTCAAGAATCTTTCCGGTTTTCATCTTGTTTTGCTCCGGGAGGTATAATAGTATTAACGGATAAGTGAACAAGCAGTCCTGGCTGCAAGTGACTTTGGATAACCGGGATCGCGACCCGTGGCCCGGCGCAGAGATCAGTGCGGCTGCACGGATGCAGCACGGGATGGTTCTGAATGTCAGAAGAGAATTTCACTGCCATGGGTGGTTCGCCCGCTGAGTGAGGTCAGAATTTGCTATGAGTACCCGTCCTGAGATAAGTGATCTGGAGGAAGAAGAAATGGCCCCTGATGCAGACAATCAGGAAGCTCAAATCCCCGCTGTCGCGCCGCCGGATCGGTCCCATCTGGTTTCGTTGGATCCCTTTCGGCTCTATCTGGACGAAATCAAAAGATATCCTCTGCTGAGTCGCGAAGAAGAGCGGGAGCTGGCGATAAGATATCGGGAAAAGCATGACACGGAGGCAGGCTACCGGCTTATTACCGCCAATTTGAGGCTGGTGGTCAAAATCGCTATGGATTTCCAGCGCTATTGGATGCAGAACCTCATGGACCTGATCCAGGAGGGGAACGTCGGGCTGATGCAGGCGGTGAAAAAATTCGATCCCTACCGGGGATACAAATTTTCGTATTATGCCTCGTTCTGGATCAAAGCCTACATCATCAAGTTCATTATGGATAACTGGAAGTTAGTCAAGATTGGCACCACCCAGGCCCAGCGCAAACTTTTCTTCAATCTGCGAAAAGAGAAAGAACGCCTGGAAGCCCAGGGGATTGAGGCTTCGCCCAAATTGTTGAGCCACCGCCTTGATGTTAAAGAATCGGAAATCGTTGAAATGGATCAACGGCTCAACAGCTGGGAAATATCTCTCGATAGTCCGCTGAAAGAAGATTCGGAAGACACTCACAAATCCTTCCTTCCCTCAGATGATCTGCCGGTGGACGACCAACTTGCGGATCGAGAAGCCAAAGCCATTCTCCACGAGAAATTGATGCTCTTTCGCGAGCAATTGAAGGGCAAGGAAGCGGTCATCTTTGACAGGCGCCTGCTCACCGAGGAACCGATGACACTCCAGGAAATTGGGGACCGGTTCGGCATCAGCCGTGAACGCGTCCGCCAGCTCGAGAGCCGCCTGAAAAAGAATTTGAAGGCTTATCTGGAGGAAGAGATTGCCGATATCGATCTGTTGCAGGAGAGCTTGATCGAGATTTAATCCTGTCCATTCAGACAATGAGCTGACCTGTCGATGCGCGCCACGCGAAGGGTGAGAGAGGCTCGGTCTGTCCCTTTGTACTTCAGCCAGATTTCTGGATCTGGATGGCATTTGCAATGATTGCTTGAAGTCCAGGAAAACCAATGAACGATTTGGCGCATGAAAGAGAGTCCGACCACTGTTCGACTTGCTGCTGAGAAGCACCCTTGGACCGCAAGATTAATTGTTGAGGGTTTGCGATAAGATGGGAATTCAAGCTCGCACAAGGTCATTTTCAACGGTTCGCCCGAGGCGAATTCGTAAAGCCTCATTCTTGTGTCTGTTCGCCTTGATCGCCCAAGTTTTGTTGCCTGTTATTCACTCTTTTCAG
>JADGQM010000336.1 GCA_017881795.1 Syntrophobacteraceae bacterium | reverse complement strand
GCATTTCCCGCAGGCTGTCCCCATTACTTTTTGTATCGACAAGCTGGACCGCTCCCCCTGCACCAATGCCTGTCCCAATCAGGTGAACGCTCATGGGTATGTGGCTCTGATTGCTCAGGGAAAGTATGTCGAGGCGCTCCAGGTCATCATGCGCAACCTGCCGCTGCCGGGCGTGATCGGGCGGATCTGCCCGCATCCCTGCGAGAGCGCCTGCCGCCGGGGTGAGGTTGATAGTCCCTTATCCATCTGCGCCCTGAAACGCTTCGTGGCCGACCAGGTGGACCTCGAAGCACTTCCTGTTCCGGAAATTGAGCAGCGGGATGAAAAGGTAGCGATCATCGGTTCCGGCCCTGCAGGGCTCACTGCAGCTTATTTCCTGGCTTTAGATGGTTATCAGGTAACCCTCTTTGAAGCGCTTCCGGTGGCGGGCGGCATGCTGCGGGTGGGCATCCCTGACTACCGGCTGCCTCCGGCAATACTGGATAAGGAAATCCGGGCGATCACGCGCCTGGGCGTAGACATGAAATTCAACACGGCGCTGGGCAAGGACTTCACCATAGATGACTTATTCGCTCAGGGCTACAAGGCCATTTATGTGGGCATTGGCGCGCATCGAAGCCAGAAGCTGAACGTTCCCGGTGAAGACGCCGACGGGGTGATGCACGGGGTGGAGTTCCTGCGCCGTGCCAACCTGGGTGAACTCTCCCACGTCGAAGGTAAGGTGATCATCGTCGGCGGCGGGGATGTGGCGATTGATGCCGCGCGCGTTGCAACGCGACTCGGCGCCATTAAGGTAAGTATTTTTTACCGCCGCACTCGCCGGGAAATGCCGGCCCAGGAAAACGAAATTGAAGATGCCCTGGCTGAGGGCGTTGAAATCCTGTATCTCACCGCACCGTCGCAGGTCCTCACCAAAGACGGCAAAGTCTCGGGCATGCAGTGCCTTCGGATGGAACTGGGAGAACCGGATGCGTCAGGGAGAAGGCGGCCGATTCCGGTAGCCGGGAGTGAGCTCGAGGTCGAAGCGGACTTGATCATTCCGGCCATTGGACAAGCGCCGGATTCGCTGTTCCTGGCGGAGGGCGAAGGCCTCACCCTGAGTCGCAAGGGAACCATTGAGACGGATGCGGTCACCTTTGCCACCAGCCGGGAAGGGGTCTTCGCCGGCGGGGATGCGCAAAGCGGGCCGTGGATTGCGATCAGCGCCGTGGCCCACGGCAAAGAAGCTGCTATCTCGATTTCGAGATATCTCAAGGGAGAAGACCTGCGCGCCGGCCGCGAACCCTCTGCTGTGCCGCAGGAGCATTTCTCACCGATACCCGAAGATCTTCCCATCCAACCCCGCGCGCAAATGACAGCCATTGCCATGGACCAACGGCGATCAAGTTTTGCAGAAGTGGAGCCGGGACTTACCGAGGAGCAAGCCAAAGCGGAAGCTCAAAAATGCCTGAACTGCATGGTGTGCTCAGAATGCCTGGAATGCGTCAAGGCCTGTGAGCGCAATGCCGTGGACCATCGGATGGAACCTGAAGAACTGGAGGTCAACGTCGGAACGATCATCCTGGCCACCGGTTTCGACGTGATGGACCCCACGCCGCTCAAGCAGTACGGATATGGGCGCTTCAGCGAAGTCTATACGGGGCTTGAATTCGAACGTTTAAACAATGCCGTAGGCCCTACCGGCGGGCAGATCCTGATGAAGGACGGCAATAAGCCGGGCAGCGTTGCCATCGTTCACTGCGTCGGCAGCCGCGATGTCAACTTCCATGAGTACTGCTCACGGGTATGCTGCATGTATGCTCTGAAATACGGCCATCTCATCAAGGAAAAGGTCGGGCACGATACCCGAGTATACAATTTCTATATCGATATGCGTTGTTTCGGAAAGGGCTACGAGGAATTCTACCGAAGGCTGCAGGAAGAGGGAATAACCTTTGTTCGAGGCAGACCCGCAGAAATCAGCGACCAACCGGATGGCCCCCAGGAGCAGGGCAAGCTCATTGTGGTTGCTGAAGACACTCTGCTGGGGAGACGGCTGCGCATCCCCGTGGATATGGTCGTGCTTTGCACCGCTATGGAATCCCGGAAAACCGCCCCGGAAGTGGCCAGGGTCTTCGGAATCAGCCAGGGTGGAGACGGCTTTTTCCTGGAAGAACACCCGAAGCTTGGGCCCATGAACACGGCTACGGACGGCATCTTTCTTGCCGGCGCCTGCCAGGGCCCAAAAGACATCCCCGACACGGTCTCCCATGCCTCCGGCGCGGCAGCGCAAGCACTGGCTCTGGCCACGCTCGGCAAGGTTGAGATCTCACCGACCACATCCTGGATCGATCCGGATGTGTGTGCGGGCTGTCAGACCTGCATTAAACTCTGCGCCTACTCGGCCATAGAATTTGACGAGCGCCGGCGGGTCTCGGTGGTAAACGAGGCTGTCTGCAAGGGTTGCGGAAGTTGTTCCGGCTTTTGCCCCAGTGGCGCAGCCGGCATCAAGCATTTTACGACCAAGCAGGTTTTTGCTGAAATTGAAGGCATGCTGGATGCGATCTGAGATGGAGGAAAATATGGAAGGCTATGAACCCACGATCATTGCGTTCGTCTGCAACTGGTGCACCTATACCGCGGCCGATCTGGCGGGGACCTCCAGATTGATTCAGCCAGCCAACGTGCGGATGATCCGGATGATGTGCACCGGCATGGTAGATCCCAAGTACGTGATCAAGGCACTGCTGGAAGGGGCGGACGCGGTGCTCATCAGCGGCTGTCATCCGGGAGACTGTCACTACATCAACGGTAATCTCAAAGCCAGGCGGCGCATCAAGCTCTTGAAGGAAATCCTGCCGAGGTTCGGATTTGATGAGGGCCGGCTGAAGATGACCTGGATCGGCGCCAGTGAAGGCATTGATTTTGCCAAAACGATCAAGGAGCTCGTAGCCGAGGTCAAAGCCCTGGGCCCCATTGAAACCCGCAGACAGATGGTACTGTGATGGCGACACGGTAATTGACGTTCCTCAGGAGCGGTTGAAACCATGAAAAGCAGGGTGGGCGGGCTGCCCACCAGAACTTTTCGGAGCACATATCCGGCACAGGTTGGAGAAAAGCCATGAGTAAGGTAGTCAAAATCGAAGTGAAAGACCAGGATCCGATTGCTTCATTGAGGACGTTCTTCAAAACGGTCCTTCAGACGGGAGACCTGGCCGGCCTGCTGGCGGCGCAGCATCTCCCCATGAGAAGCGCCGTCATGCCGACACTGGTGACCGATCCGGAGAAGCTTGACGGCATTGACCCACTGGCGCCGGTTTTTCCCATCAACGCCGCCAAGGTCGTGTCGAAACTCACGCGCAAGCCCATCGGCGGGCGCATAGCGGTGGTCCTGCGACCCTGTGAGATGCGCGCCTTCATTGAACTGGTGAAACTGAAGCAGGGAAGCACCGAAGAGGTTCTGCTAATTGGAATGGATTGCCTTGGCGCCTATGGCAACGTGAACTATGCCCGGTTTGCCGGGGCGAATGGTGCGGAATCCACCCTCAGGTTCTACCAGAACATTTTGCAGGGCAAAGGCACAACCTTCGAGGATTTCGATCTTTCACCGGCATGTAAGGCCTGTGACCACCCTATTCCAGAAAATGCCGATCTGATCATTGGCTTGCTGGGACTTGATATGAACCGTTCTCTGAGCGCAGAAGCACGGTCTCCAGCCGGTGAGGCACTGCTCGAGAGGCTGGGCTTGCCTGAGACGCAGCAATCGGAAGACCGCTCGAACGCGATTGCGAAGTTACTGGCGGAACGGCTTGCTTATCGCGATGAGATGTTTGTTGAAACTACTGAAGCAACCAACGATCTGAACAAGCTCATGAGCTATCTCAGCGCCTGCGTCAATTGTTACAACTGCCGGGTCGCCTGTCCGGTTTGCTACTGCAAGGAATGCGTCTTTGTCACCGATGTCTTTGACCACGAGCCCTCCCAGTACCTCCGGTGGGCCCGACGCAAAGGCATTCTCAAGATGCCGACGGACACCGTATTCTACCACCTTACCCGGTTGGCTCACATGAGCACGGCGTGCATTGGCTGCGGCCAGTGTTCCAACGCCTGTCCCAACAATGTGCCAGTCATGGAACTGTTTCGCACGATCGCCCATCACACTCAGCGTGCTTTCGACTACCAAGCCGGCCGCAGTCTCGATGACGAGCCCCCGTTGTCAGTGTTCCGTGAAAAGGAATTTTCCGAGGTCACGGGTGGGAAGGATTAGGAAGGGTTGGAGCTATGGATAAGAAAATTGGCTCAGCTTTGGTCGTAGGCGCCGGGATCAGCGGTATCCGGTCCGCTCTGGATTTGGCTGAACTGGGTTACCGGGTGACGCTCATCGATAAGGCGCCAAACCTTGGCGGAACGCTGAGGCAGCTCGATTATCAATTCCCGAGCGACCATTGTGGGATGTGCAAGATGCTCCCGTTGGTGGAACGGGATGCCGCCTCCCAGTATTGCCTGCGCAAGGGCCTGTTCCATGAAAACATCGAGATCATGCCGAAAACAGAGCTGATTGGCCTCGAGGGAGAACCGGGCAAATTCCAGGCCACCCTGCGCTACCAGCTCAACAAAGTCGATGCCGCGCGCTGCATCGGGTGCGGCGAGTGCTCGCGGGTGTGCCCGGCGGAGGTCCCCGATGAATTCAATGCCGGCCTCAGCAAGCGGAAGGC
>JADGQM010000335.1 GCA_017881795.1 Syntrophobacteraceae bacterium | reverse complement strand
TGCCGGGATGAGGATAAAAGACGGCAAGATCTTTAGGCCAGAGCATGTAAAGGACATAACGGACGTAAGAGACGAGAGCATTCGCAACCCGCGCTCCAAAGTGGAGATTTTCCAGGGTCATGACAGCTCGTCCCTCGGATTGGGCGAAGACCGTTACCATGCTCGAAGCGGCGGAAAGGATAACGAACGGGATTTTCTCCCAGATGAGACGGTTCATCGGGATTGACACGGCAGCAACATCCCCTTCTGCAAATCCTGGCTGGCTTCCACTTTTCAAGAAGGAAAACCGTTTGAGCGGCCAATAGTCCATAAGGATCAAGACGAAAGGAAACGTGACCACCATAGGCTTGGCCATAAGGCCCAGGGCAAAGAGAAAAAGCACCAAAAAATACCTGGGCACTCCTGACCGCCGTGCGTACCCCCCATAAGCGACGAGCGCAAGCATCCAGAAGAACGTGCTGAGAACATCCTTGCGCTCAGATATCCAGGCGACGGATTCCACATGGAGAGGGTGCAGAGAAAACAAGGCAGCGACCAGAAAGCTACGCCATGTTTGGTTCGTGGCCTTTCTCAAAAACAGGAAAAGTAAAAGCGCGTTTCCTATATGAAAGAAGAGGTTGGTCAGGTGATGACCCGCAGGATTGAGTCCGTACAGGTTGCAATCCAGCATGTGAGAGAGCCATGTTAAGGGATGCCAGTTGGAGGCGCTGAAGGTCGTGAACGCCCAGACCACGTTCGCTCGATTGAGTCCGGTGATGACCAAAGGATTTGCGAATACGTACCCGGGATCATCAAAGAAGGTGAAATCGCACTGCCACAGGTGCCAGTAAGCACCCAGTGTGCTCACCACAAGAATGAGGCCGGCGATGCGCTCCAAACCTCCCTGGCGCAAGCACAATCCCCCTCTCATAGGATCTGCTTCATGGCCGCAAAGCATTAGTGGGTCACTTTGGAAGGGGTTTTCCGGGACATCTCACTCCGAAAGGAGAATCGAGGCGAGTGGATGAGATTCAGTTTCGCAAGGCGAAAGGTCAGAGCCGTCCAAAGACAACCAAATCCATAATGAATGCTCTTCAGAAACCCTATGGACGAGGCTTCCGCGAAGTACCTGGCAGGACAACTTATCTCGCCGATGGGATAACCGAACCAGAGGATTTGCGCTAAGATCTGATTGTCGAAAACGAACCCATTCGAATTTCTCTCGTAGGGGATCTCTTCCAACAATGTTCTTGAAAAAGCACGATAGCCGGTGTGGTATTCAGAGATTTTTGCCCCGAGCACCACATTTTCTATCAGTGTTAGAAGACGGTTGGCGAGGTATTTCCAGACAGGCATTCCGCCCTTGAGCGCCTGCCCTCCAAGGACTCTTGAGCCCAACACGCAATGGTATAAGCCGTTGCCGATGAGGGCCGCCATGGCTGGAATAAGCTTGGGAGTGTATTGGTAATCAGGATGCACCATGACGACGATATCCGCGCCTTCCTGCAACGCCGTCTGATAGCAGGTTTTCTGATTGGCGCCGTAGCCCTTGTTCTTATTATGGACAATTACCTTAACATGGGGGAGCCCCTTGGCGATTTTCACGGTGTCGTCGCGACTGGCATCATCCACCAGGATGATCGAGTCAACAACGTCCTGTTCTAAAACTTCCTGGTGTGTCTTAGAAAGGGTATTGCGAGCGTTATATGCCGGCATGACGACAATGACTTTTTTGTCTCGAAACATCTTCTTCTCAGTTCAACAGTAGAGCGATTGCGCCGACCTGTTCGTAAGCAAAACGATTTGGAGCCTCAGTGCGAGCTTAATCCTATACCACTTCCTTCTATATCTTTCCACATCCCATATGCTAGGCTGAAGGAAAACGAGAGAGCCTCTTGCAAAAGCCCTGTAACGTCATTCCGGCGAAAGCCGGAATCCAGGTCTTTTAAGGTTTTCTGGACCCCGGCTTTCGCCGGGGTGACGGGGGCCAATGAGTTTTGCAAGAACCTCGAGAGATCGGTTTTCAGTTTTCCCCAAAAGACATGGAGGGTGTTGGTATGATTCTCACCGGCTCCGAGCCGGATGTTGAATGCCCGCTCTGCAAGGGGCGTGAGACTATTGCAAAGCGGGGCTATCAGCACATCATGCCGGGCGACTGGTCGCTTGCAGAATGCCTGCGCTGCGGCGCCTCTTTTATCGCCCCGATGCCCGATGCCGGCACTCTGGCAAAGTATTACGATGATGACTATTACGGACCCGGAGAGAGCAAGTTCATCGGGCCCGTGGAGAGAATATCGTGGCTCTTCCGCTTCCTGCGGGCCAGAGTGGTAAAAAGGCTACAGCCGAGGGGGCGAATACTGGATGTGGGCTGTGGCCGAGGAGTGATGCTAAAAGTCCTGAAGCATTGGGGTTACTGCGTGGATGGCATTGAATTGGACAACGCGGCCGCACTGAGAGCAGAAAAAAACATCGGGCAACCAGTATACCGCAGCCTGGAACAACTTGCAGCGAATGCCGCGCAGCGTTATGAAGTCATTTCCTTCTGGCATTCTTTGGAACATCTCCCCGATCCTCATCGAGCTCTGCAGATTACCCATCAACTGCTTTCCCCCGGTGGCTTCTTAATCATCGCCGCGCCGAATATGGCAAGCAGGCCGGCATCTTTATCCGGAAAAAACTGGCTCCATTTGGACCTTCCCAGACATCTGACTCATTTTGACATGCTCTCGTTGGCACGATTTCTCGAAAAAGAGGACTACAGAATCATAAGACACAGCCACTTTTCGCAGGAGTATAACCCCATAGACGCATTGTGCTTCATTTTCGAGCTCCTCGGATGCGGAGATCTCTATCCCTATCGAATTATGACCAGTTCTCATCATGGTAAGGATAATGTTGGGTTCAGTGCTGGCAAGAGGCTTCTCTCTCTTGTGCTCTTGCCCCCGCTGACGATGTTTGCCATTATCGGTGCGAATGTTTCCTCGATGGCTGGATCGGGTAGTACGAGCACTCTTATCGTGCAAAAAGAACGCGGTCGTGGAGGAATCCCTGGCGAGTAGCCGGTTCGAGATCTGATGGGCGCCCTGAAGCGGTTTACGCCATCCGTGCCCTTGAGTGCTGTTGGCTTTCTGTTTTTGTCTGCCGATGATGCAGCAGAGTGATATATTGTATCATCCTTAGCCCAGAATGAGGCTTCTCCTGTGATCAAGGAGTTGGGTCATTGACTTTCCGCCATGCTTTGAATATCGTCATAGTTGTGCTGTGCGGCGTGGTCCATAGAATGCCGGGAATGAAAGGCGCAAGATGAACGAAGAACGAGACCTGGAAAAGCGGCCAGAAACCGTCAATGCTGAGGAGCTGCTCAAGCACCTTCACGGCATTGATTTGCTCGTGGCGAACGTGATTCCGACCACCAAGTATTTTGAGAGTCGGTTCGACTTCCTCCAGCACCAGATTAGCGAGCTGAGAGAAGGCCAGAAGCGCCTTGAAGAGACGATGAATCTGCGTTTCGAAAAAGCCGATGCCAACCTGCGAGATTTCAAGGGATCGGTTGACAAGCGTTTCGAACAGATGGTGGCTGCGATTGATCGACTGTCCGATAAGCTTGATCAGCGCGATGAGCGCCAGCGCAACTTCACCATTCGCATGTTCACCATAGCTATCAGTGTTTCTTTCCTTGGTGTTCTGGGAGTACTCTTAAAAATTCTGGGCGCCATCTAATCGCTTCAGCCTGGGGTCTTGAAATAGGCTCAGGTCGGTCAACCGAACTCGGGAATATAATGGCATCTCTAAGGCGTGAGTTGCTTTGCGGCTCGCAGTGCGATGCGGCATGCGGCTGAGCAAAATCGAACAGCAGGCGCTAAAGATGGCGCTCACTGAAGTGAAGGGGCAGGTCTACCTTTTTGGCTCGCGCGTTGATGAGGCCCGCAAAGGGGGCGACATCGACATTCTGATACTCTCCGATGAAAACCCTTTGCACCTTTCACAACGGGTGACGCTTGCTTTTATGAGGAAGTGTGAAGAAAAAATCGATGTGATCGTCTTCAACCCTCAGGCGCTCAGTGAGGAACAGCAGGCATTCCTTGCCGTCATCGAGAAGGTGAGAATCCAATGAAGGAGCAAAAACTGCTGACTCAAGCGGCAGCCCAAAAGCTCACTCGCGCGATTAGTCTCGTCGAAGCTTCCCTGGATGGTTATGCGCCCTATGATCCTCACGCAATTTACACGCCGAAAGAGCTGGAACCCTATGACGCCCTCAGCGACCGCTTTGTCAGGGCGGTGGAGACCGCGCTCAAGTTTTTCCGCTCCTACGAGCGCTACCTGTATGCACCCAACAGCGATACCATCAGGGACCTCCTCAACGGCATGGAAAAACTTGATCTCATAACTTCGACAGATTCGTGGATCGCAATGCGGGGCGTGCGGAACAGGGTGGTTCATGACACCATACCTGAGAAGATTGCGAACCTCTACGAGGAAATGGTGGAAACCTTCGGGACCGAGCTGCAAAGACTCAAAGCTTATTTAGGTGGCTCAAAATTCCTTTTGAAGGGGCCGCGATCAGAAGAATTCGGGACACTCGATTGATCTGCTGGTAGCTTCGCGTATCAAATGGCCAATTGGTGCAGGGATAAATTTATAGAGCAGGACCACTCTCTTCCTCCTACTAAGGTTTTTGCTATGGGTCCATTCGGGAAATGCAGACCCGGGTTTACTACCATTGAG
>JADGQM010000334.1 GCA_017881795.1 Syntrophobacteraceae bacterium | reverse complement strand
CGGCCGCACGTCGCGTGGTGAGGAAATAAAGATCCGTAAACGCTTCTGTTCGGTCATGGGTTTTTCCGTTCCCATTTTTTTGGCGCACTGTATTGTTCTGAGCTGTACTAAGAATGCAGCGAGGACGGTGCTCCCCTGATCAGGGTTTTACCGGCCGAAGGCGGCGGCAAGCGTCGAGGATCTTTGCGCGATCAAGCAACTCCGGCTGAGAGCTGAAGGGCGTGTTTTCGCGATTCTTTTCGATGTCACGGATTTTCTCCAGGAGCTGGTCCGCCTTGACTATCAATGGGTTGGCTTGCGTTGAGGTGGAATTGCCATCGGGGTGATCGACACTGGTGCATAGGTATGCCATGGCAAGGTTCCATCTAAGCTCATTGTTAGCAGCATGCTTGAAAGCGCTGTACTGCGCCTTGTCCAGGGGTTCGACGGCTTTCTGGGGCTGAGCCTTGCCCAGAAGGACCTCGCCGAAAGTTGACAGAAGCAATGCCTTTTCTCTTTTTGTCGTCTGATCATAGCGGAGGTCGATAGCCTGTTGCGCTCGACTTTCCGCGTCGTCAGCATAGCGCGCAACGTCTTCGGTCGTCTCGTTCTGGTCTTTCCCATGGTACCTCCACGACCAGAAAGTATATGCATATTCATTCATGGCAACCAGGTTGGTGGGATCATTGCTAAGGGCCGATTGATATTCCTGTAGGGCACGCACATAATAAGATCTGCGGAAATAGTCCCTCGCCAGATAGGTGTGCCCTTCGACACCGGCCTTGAGAGCCTGCATCGGAGTCAAATCTCCCAGAGCAAAAGCGCTCCGGGCAGCGTTGCAGCGGATGATAATGTTGGAGGGATCGAGTGCCAGGGCGCGATCGTAGTATCGCCTGGCAGCAAGGTTGGATTCGACAAAGGTCTGGACGCCCCTTTTTTGCGCTTGACGACAGACCCAGTCATTTTCACCCAGCGGCGTCCCACCACTGGGCCTGAGAGACGCATCCAGGATTGTCCCCAGTTGATTGAATACCGTAGCCTCGTTGCTCCTGACGGTCACATCGTCACTCGCCTGGGATGACAGTCTCGTATAAGCTGCTGCACTGCGTTTGCAGTAATAGTAAGCGATTTTGAAGTCGCCGTCTTCATTGGCATGACGCCCCCCTTCCCGCCATCGGGATTCGCCCGACCGTTGTGGCGGCTTGATTCCGTCTTCATAGGCATGACGACACAGCCCGTAGGTGGCCGGCGCGAGATCGGCATCGGAGACTTTGGATATGGGCACTTCAATGACCTGGTTCCATAGCGTCACGGCTTCCATGCGCCTGCTGGTGTTGGTGCCGTTCGGCTTATCGTCTCCCTTCCCGGTTACTGCCATCGGTGGGGAAAGAATGAACGAGTCAAAATCGTAGAGCGTTGAAGCAAGGGCGATTCTGCTCACCAGGGAAGCCGGATTGATCGTCATACTCCTTCGAAAGGCCTCGGCCGCTGCCATGGGCTGGCCGTCCTTCTGCAAAGCCAGACCCAGGCGGTAGTAGGCTAATGAAAATTCAGGATCCTTAACGGTTGCTGTTCGGAACCACCAAACAGCCTCCGAAAGAGCGTCGTAATCCTTGTCAGCTTGAAAGCGATTCCATGCCATCAAACCATGTTTGAAGGACTGATAGGCATCCCAGGAATGGGTTATCAGTCCCTTGATCAACAGCGGGTCGCTGATGAGGATTTCGAAGGCGACCTGGTCTGCGAGTTCGAGGAGTGCCTCAGGCAGCTTCGCAAGTTCAACTTTTTCGGGACTGTTTGGAGCACCGGAAGCCCCAGCCTTGTCAGCACCCTTTTCAGCACCGGAGGATTTGCCGTTATCGGCACCCTTCTGAGAACCGGCGCTCCCACTGTCTTCCTGGCTCTTTAGAAGGTTGGTTGAGTCGCCCTTATCGGCTGCTTTCGGAAGATTACCGGGCTTGCCTTCCTCCGGTCCCTTTGCAGAATTAGCCTTATCTCCCTCTCCCTGGTTCTTGAGAGTACCTGCACTCGCTTGGAGATACTCGTGAGACAAATGCGCCCTCCACCTTTCTCCCCGTGTGGAACTGGCAAAGACTGTGTAGCCATCCGAGTCAGCATAGACACTGCCTCTGATCGTGCGAACCTTGAGGAGGCTGCGCATGGGGATCTGCACCGGAGCGGCTAAGACATCGACCGGGATTTTCACACTCCCAAGATCGAGGTCAGGGCTCTTGGCAAGAACCTTTCCAATATCGGCATCGGCTTCGCTCGAGTTAACAAGCTTAAATAGCGCTTCCCCCGCCTTTTCTCCCGGCATCGCCTGGATGACATCCGGCCGCAACTCCTCCCTCAGGGTCGCCAGACTTTGAGCAATGCAGTCGGCGAAGAGCTGTCCGAGCTCAGCAGGGTTGAGCCGACCGTTGGTCTTTTCTTCGAGGATCACATGGATTTTGAAGGGCTCGATAAAGGTCTTGCCCGCATTGGGAACTTCGCACAGGGCGATCAAGAGGATGATCACCATCACGGTCTTGAAAATCGCACTATACCAGGAGCTGACACTGAGCCATCCTTTGAGCGTCTCTTTCATGCGCCCAAGCTTGTTGGCAATGGTTGTCAGAGCCTGCCTCGCGCGGTCCTTGCCGGCAGGCGAAAGGAGCAAAGCGCTACCCGATTCTCGATTTTCCAGAAAGTAGCGCGCGAAGCGACCGCCGGATGCTTCCACCGACATCAGCCAGCAAACTATGAAAGCGAGAAAAATGGTGGTGGGCTCAAACCGTGAGGAATACAGAAGGTCCTCGATACTCAGTAACATGCCAAAAACAGCCAATAGAAAAACAATTCTCCGGAGGTTCAGTTCCGAGAGTATCTTTTGCTTCAAAGTTCCATCATTCCGAGCTGATTGTATTTTCCGGGAAATGAGCAAGCTCGGCGGAATCACCAGCAAGCTTAACCAGGTGGCGAGAATCGTTAGCCTGGAGAAATCCGGCAGAAGGTCAGGATCGGGGAAAAGGCTCACACCGGTAGCATGCTTGGCGTAAGCCAGTGCCAGCGACAGACCCAAGTCAAACAGGAACACCGAAAGCACGGCGACAGCCATGCGCTTCGAGGCACTACCATCGAGCAGCAATTCCAGCACTTGCAGCCATGCCAGGGTCAGGCTTGCGGAAAAAGCGATCATCAGAGACAAAATCCAGAGACGCTCTGAGAGGGGGTCACTCAACTCCCCGGGTTGCAGGGCGAGGAGACCCAGAACCGCTACCAGAAATGAGAACAGCACATAGCGAGTCCGCCAGTTGCTGATCCTGAACATGGTGATGGCCCCCTCTGCCAGGCACAAGCAACCCCAGATGAGCAGAGGAGGCCACCAGAGATCATAAGCATATACATGTGCCAATCCCTGCTGGACGTCTTTCGGCGCAAGGACATGCATGCCGCTGATCGAAACCAGCCCTGCTACCAGACCGAAACCCACAGGCCAGGGAAATCTCGAGGCCAACCCTGCACCAATGCGTGCATCACTCCATATGAGACCGAAACTGATGGCGATCCCCAGGATGATCAGCGCCAGGCCGCACCGCACCAAACTTCCCTGGACCATGACATTGCCGAATTCGGGACTTACCACGAGAATGCCCCATGACAGCATCATGAAGCTCAGGAACCAGACCGCGGCGATGCAGAGATCGAGCATGATCAAAGACCAGGGACGGGTCGGCCTTCTCGGATCAGTAAGGATGGAAAGACCTTGAAAAATAGTCAATGCGGCCAAAAAGAGACCAACGACAAGCCCTGCCCACATGTCACACCTCCCCCGGATGCCTCCGCATCCCCTCACGCATACAGCATGCCCGTGCGTTCCTGGGTGGATATTGCTTTACTAAAGTTTCGCATACCAGTTTATGGGTTTATGACATATGGCAGTGTCAATGAGATCAAGCATGTACATGAGGTTTTCGGTTTCAGATGGCTCCTGGAATAGGAGGCTTGACATCATGAAAACCTGCCGGAGACGTTCGATGTGGACCGGCAGGACTGCCAACTCAAGGTGCTGTTGAGCAAGCTGCTGAAAAATAGGACTGATGGAGCCTGACACTCCTTGTTTCCGAGCAACAATGGTGACTGATGATTCTTGAAATATATTCTTCTTTAAAAATTCATGACCAGGATCATCCTTCTCGTATCCCAAATGATCCAGGAGCTCACAATTTCAGAGAATGATACCTGGCTGAACTGCTCAGCAGTTGGGCAGCCTCACGATTTGGAACCAATACTCTCCGAGCTTCTTGACGATCTCGCACATGCTCTCGAAAGTCACAGGCTTGGTGACAAAGGAGTTTGCCCCGAGCTTGTAGGTCCTGAGGATATCCGCCTCGGCCTTCGAAGAGGTCAGGATGATGACGGGGATATCCTTTAGCTGCGGATCTGTCTTTATCTCGTTAAGGGCTTGTCGGCCATCCTTCTTGGGCATGTTCAGGTCAAGGAGGATGATGTCCGGGCGAGGAGCTGAATCCGGGCTCGAGTACTTGCCTGTGCGTCTGAGGTAGTCCATCAGCTCTTGACCATCGAAGACGGTGTAAAGCTCATTTAGGAGCTTGCTTTCGTCGAAAGCGTCCCGGACAAGGAGGATGTCATCCTCGTCGTCATCGGCCATCAGAATGACTGCGGGCTTGCCGGCACAACTCAAACTCATAGCTATCCCTTCTTCACTTTGTCTGCTTCCGTAAACATCC
>JADGQM010000333.1 GCA_017881795.1 Syntrophobacteraceae bacterium | reverse complement strand
GAAACGATGAAAAAGATAGCTCTTCAGTTGTTTGTGATTGGTGCTCTGATCGCGACCTATGCTTTGCCGGTGTTGGCAAATGGTGGCGGGGGTCCTTAATCCAGCAGTCTAAGTAAATCGTGACCTCAGGGTCAAGAAAAGAGCGCGAGTCGAAAGGTTCGTGCTTTTTCTTTTTGTACAGAAAAAGGAAAGAGGGTAAGATGTCAACCGATCACTCCTAACTTCATTAACTCGGCTACGAAAGGCGCTGAAAGATGTGCTGTTTCCGTTATTGTGCCTGCACATTGGTCTCATTTTTTCTGCTCGGTTGTTTGCCTGGCTATTCCGAAGCAGTAAAAGAGACCGAGAAGGGTGGCATTGTTGCAGAACAGCCGCACTCGGGGGGTATTTATCGCATTCCTCTGCTAAACGAACCTCCCACTCTTGATCCTGCCTTTGTTGTAGATTCCTATGGCATGTCTGTTGTACAGCAAATATTTGATGGTTTGGTGCAATTCAGCCCTGAACTTTTTGTCATCCCTGGTCTGGCGGAAGACTGGCGGGTGGAAGGTAATGGGAAAATATACCGCTTTTCCCTTCGCCCGAACGTTCGCTTCCACAACGGTCATCCTGTTACCGCTTCAGATGTCGTTTTCTCGCTGAGCAGATTGATTCGGGTAAACCCACCCCCGACGATCTTGCCTCATTTGCTTAAAATCAGTGGCGCTCAAGAGTTCAGAGAAAAGAAGATTGACCAGGTGACAGGCTTTAAAATAGTGGATGACCGGGTGTTGCTCGTGAAGCTGGAAGAGCCTTATACTCCATTTCTGACGGCACTGGGAATGTATCAGGCCAAGATTGTTCCCAAAGAAGAAGTAGAGCTCGATGGATCTGCCTTTGCGAAGAAGCCCATCGGCACGGGGCCATTTCAAATGGGTTCATGGGAAGTGGGAAAGGGCATACGCCTTAATAAGTTTGCCGAATACTTTGGTGGCGTGCCGTACCTGGATCAAATCCACTTTTCGATCTATCCGGGTGGCAATATTGAAGAAGTTTTGTCCGACTTTCAGAATGGCAAGATTGAAGAGATGCCCGTTTATGGGCAGATCCACCAAAAGCTGTTGGAAAATAAGAACCTGCGATGGGTGCATCGTCCTTCTTTGAGCATTCTCTTCTACGGCTTTAATTGTGAACATCCACTACTGAGGAATTTGGAGTTAAGAAAAGCCCTTGGAGCGGCAATCGATCGTCAGCAGATTGTATCGGAGGTGTACAAGGGCCAGTTCGAGCCGGCAACAACAATTCTGCCTCCGGGAATGCCGGGCTATCAGCCGCAGGGTAAAAGATGGTCTTTTGATCAGGATCTCGCCAAAAGTTTAATAAAACAAGCCCTTGGAGGAAATGAAACAGCACCGACTATTGAAGTTGTCTCAAACAGCCAGTCGTTGCTGGCACAGGCTGAGCTGAACATGGTGCGCGAAGCCTGGGGTCAGCTGGGAGTTAACATGACCATAAAGTATATCCCGGACTGGTCTCAGTTTGAGCAGTACTTGAAATCGGATTCGTTGCAGATTTACCGCTACGCATGGTTTGCGGACATCCCCGATCCGGACAATTTCCTGCAGCCCCTTTTTGCATCCGACTCTCAGGTCAACTTCATGCGGTATCGAGACAGCGCTGTCGATGCCTTCTTCAGAGAGGCGTCGAGGTTATCCGACCCGATGGAAAGGGCTGGATTGTATCACCGGATCGAAGGAATGGTCGCCGATTCCTGTCCTTTAATCCCGCTCTTCTATCTCGGTGTTGACCGTGTCTACCAGGCGTACATCCGCGGCGTCGAGGTGAGTGCGCTCGGTGAACAGGCCGTTAGCTACCGTCGAGTGTGGTTAACTACTTCTTCCGAGCAGTAATGTTGAGCTCAAGCCGAGTCATGCCAAACAGGACTTCAGTGAAGGGGTTTTCGAAAACGCGTCGTTTTGTTCCCCTGCAGTATCGTTTTATCATTATTTCTTCGTGCATGTTGATTGTCCTCTTGGGATCGCTGGGCTCCATCCTTATCACCCACCAGAGTCTAACGATTCGGAGGCAGTTGGAGCGAAGATGCCTGGCAATAGCACGAAGCCTCGCCGCTACGTCAAAGGCCTCATTGGCCACCTATAACTACATTGCTCTCGAACAAGCGGCCAATCAAGCCCAAAAAGATGATCCAGATATTGTCTATGTGATCATCCACGACAAGGAAGGGCGTGTCGCGGGATACAGTGGTAGAGCGGATCTGCAAGGAACTCTGCCGGAAGATGGAATCAGCTTGAACGCTCTCTCAGCCGAACAGCCGGTCACCCAGACGACGATCTGGGGTCCTGAAAGCATGCGCGTGATGGATGTAGCTGTGCCAGTCTTCATTCCTGGGTCGGAGCACCGCTGGGGAACTATCCGAGCGGCCATGACGCTGGCGCCGATGCACCAGCAAATTCGTCAGACACAATTGATTATTGTTGGCATTGGCTGCGTCGCACTGGCCATTGCAATCGTGCTCTCCATCTGGGCTGCCCGACGCATCACGCGCCCTCTGGGCACGCTGGTTAACGCTACGGTAGAAGCTGCCCAGGGGAATTTATCCCAGAACATCGATGTGGAAACGGGTGATGAAGTGGAGATACTGGCTTCCAATTTTTCAACCATGATGCGCGAAATCCTTGCTCAAAAGCAGCAACTGGAAGTACAGCTTTCGGAGATCAAGCGTTTGCAGCTCTACACTGAAAGACTGCTCACCACCATGAGTGACGGACTTATTTCTGTGGACAAGGGTGGAAACATCGCCGCGATCAACCCCGCTGCACGCCGCATGTTAGGTGTCTCCGACCTGGTTGCCATGGACGGCAGTGGCAGTGCGTCAATGATTCTCAAGCAGGCCCCAATGGTGCTTTCATATGTTGAAGAAGTGCTGCAGGATCCACAGGGTAGAACGCAACAGGAACTGCGGATCAGCCAGGGGAGTGAAGACCAGATTATTCTGGCCAATTCCAGCCTGCTTGCAGACGACGCAGGGCATCCTCTTGAAGTGATCACGAACCTACACGATATTACCGAGTTAAAGCGCCTCGAAGGACGCATTCGGCAGACCGAGCGGCTGGCAGCCCTGGGCACACTGGCTGCAGGGATGGCCCATGAAATTCGAAACCCGCTTTCCGCGATCAAAACCTTTGTGCAGTTGCTCCCCAGGAAAGTGAACAAGCCCGACTTTCTGGAGAAATTTCAGCGCACGGTGCCGCGCGAATTGGATCGGATCAATCGCCTCATTGAGGATCTCTTAGAACTCTCCCGAACACCCAAGTACTATCTCACCGCCTTAGACCTTGCGCCCTTTCTGATACAGACTGTCGAATTCTTCGAGGGTGAACTGCAAATGAATGAAATCGACTGTATAACCAATCTGCCACTCGATTTGCCTCCGATTCTTGCCGACTCTGACCAACTGGTCAAAGCCTTCCACAATCTTTTCAGGAACGCCATCCAGGCTATGCCCAATGGTGGTAAGTTGACTCTCGAAGGACGTCGAGAAGAACGTGGTGGCCTGGACGGACCCACGTCATCCGACCAGGAGGGTTGGGTTTCCCTCACTTTTGCAGATACCGGGGTTGGCATCCCTCCTGAGACGGCCAAGAATATTTTCAATCCTTTTTTCACCACAAAAGACAGGGGTACAGGGTTGGGTTTGGCCATCACTCACAAGGTCATCACCGACCATGGCGGACACATCGAGGTCGTAAGCCGGGTCGGTGAGGGCAGTTCTTTTGTTGTCTCTCTTCCTGCCTGCAGTAAGAAATATCGACCAACCCTGCACTGACCCCATGCCCTTCAGGCAAGAATCTCGTTCCCGCAACGCCTGCAAAGGCAGCGACCAGCCTTGCACTGACCACAGTTGCGTATATTTTGCCCTTCAAACTGTGCAAAAATTCCCCTGCACCATTGGACGCTCTTTCCCCGAGGGTGCCATCCGTCCTTATCCTTGCCCAATATGCACTGGTTGACCTCGGTTTTGGCATTGTTTTTGTTTGTTGGTTGTTGTCGGGAGCGCTCTCAGAGCGTCGTGCTCTGTTGCTGAGCCCCTCCGGCAATGGTCTTGGGGGGAAGGTGTTCCTGCGACAAGTCGAAGATCAGCCATTAACAGGCTTATGAAACGGTGCTGGCTCCAGCCCGATGGAGGACGAGAAGATGAACAGGGAAAAAGAAGAATCCATAGTGGTGGTGGATGATGACCAAGGGATCTTGGATTCCTTTGATGCCATGCTGGGGGATGATTATGCGCTTACGATGTTAAACAGCAGCAACGAGGCCCTTCAGTTACTGCGCCGACAAAGCCCTCGACTGCTTTTCCTGGATATAAAGATGCCAGGCATGAACGGCATTGAACTCCTGAAGTGGATGCATGCCCGGGAGATGGCTACGAAGGTGGTAATCGTCACGGCACTGCCTCAGGACCATTATGAAGAGATGGCGCGGCAATACGGAGTATACAAGTATCTTCGAAAACCTCTCGACGTGGATGAGGTAGAAGATATCACTCGCGCTGCGCTGCATTAGGCACGGCAACAATGCCTTTTGATGATCTCAAGCTATTGATTGAAGCGCATTTGATGGCGTCCACTCCGCGTTCGGGGGAGGGGAGCGTGCCCAACTCACCGTCGGAGATAGCATCGTCGAGGAATATGCGAACCTCTGCGAGCAAGAAAGGCCT
>JADGQM010000077.1 GCA_017881795.1 Syntrophobacteraceae bacterium | reverse complement strand
GGTGTCCGATCTGCTCAAGTCCCAGAAGAACAATCCTGCCGAGTTGTGGCAGGTGTGCCAGGCTCACCAGTTGCGTGATTGCCAGTATGCCGTGGATGCGGGCGATTCGATCTTTGCTCCCCGGATGTACCTCTTCAGGGGGTACACAATTTTTTCCCGCCTCTGCATTTTTGAGGGGACAAATCCACGCTTTTCATGTAAAGGAGACTGAAAGATTGAACACGAGGCGAAAAGCAACTGGAACTGGAGTGTGCCCGAATGTCTGTGCAGGATGTTCTCAAGGATTTGCCCATCAGCGAAGAGGAGTGGAATCAGACGCCTTCCGCTGTGCGGGCTTTGGTCCTGCAGCAGCATGAGCTCATCGCAAAACTGATCAAACGCGTGGAAGAACTGGAAGCGAGGCTCGGGCAGAATTCGCAAAACTCGAGCCGTCCCCCCTCGTCGGATCTTCCATACCAGAGAGAGAAGAGGAAATCGACGGGAGCGGGCAAACCCGGAGCCAAACAAGGCCACAAAGGGTGCCAGCAGTCGCTTTTGCCACCCACGGAAGTCGTACCGGTCCCACCGAAACTGTGTGCTTGCGGATGTCAGGAATTTGAGAACCTGAGAGCGTTTTACACGCATCAACATATCGAGCTCCCCAAAATCGCGATGCAGATTACGCATTTTGTCCTGCAGAAAGGGGAGTGCACGGTTTGTGGAAGGACCTGCAAAGGGGTGGCGCCGGAGGGGTTCGGGGTTGGATATGGGCCACGGTTTACCGGACTCATTGGAGAGTTGAGTGGATCTCAGCGCAGCAGTCGAAGCGCAGTAAAAGAGTTCTGCCAATCGGTGCTGGGTATTGCGATAAGCTGTGGAGGCATTCAGCGGTGCGTGGATCGCGTTTCTGAAGCGATTCTTCCCTACTATGCGGCGATCGCTGAAAGGGCTCGGAACATCAAGGTGAACTTCATTGACGAGACCTCCTGGTATCAGCATGGAGTCCTGGCCTGGTTGTGGGTGATGGTCAATCCGTCCGTGGCCTTCTTCAGCGTCAAGGCGAGCCGGTCTAAGGAGGCTTTCGAAGAGTTGATCGGGCACTGGGCCGGGATTCTGGTAAGCGATGGTTACGGAGTCTATCGCAAGTGGGTGAATCAAAGGCAAACCTGTCTTGCCCATCTCATAAACGGTCGGCAGCACTTCCGCTTCAGGATCTCTCGTCCAATTTCGTGGCGATCACCACTTTGTCACGGAAGGGAGCAAGCGCTTCGCCGACGAGCTCTTCATTGGTGAGCGGGCCGTAGACCTCAGCGGTATCGAAAAATGTGACACCGCGTTCGACGACTGCCCGGATGACTGAGATCGCCTGCTTTTTATCGGCAGCCGGGCCGCAGCCGAAGCTCATGTTCATGCATCCGAACCCGATGGCCGAAACCTCGAGGTTGCTGTTTCCAAGTTTTCGTTTTTTCATCTTTGGACTCCTCTCCCCGGGCTTGAGTTTAAGTTAATGTGGTCTTCGGGCAGGGTGCTGCTCAGCGACCGGTCATTTGCTCCAGCTTTTCGGGATACCGAGCACCATGCACCGTGATCTTTGAAGCTGCACTGTCGACCTCTCGGAGATCGTCGGGTGTGAGCTCGACTGCAACGGCTCCGATGTTCTCGTCCAGGCGATGCAGCTTCGTGGTGCCTGGAATTGGAACGATCCACGGCTTCTGGGCCAGCAGCCACGCCAGGGCGACCTGAGCGGGTGTCGCCTTCTTCCGTTTTCCGATCTTGCCGAGCAGATCAATCAGGGCCTGATTCGCCTTGAGCGCCTCCGGCGTGAAGCGCGGGAGGGTGCTGCGAAAGTCGGAGCTGTCGAAGGTCGTTTTCTCGTCCATCTTCCCCGTGAGAAAGCCCTTCCCCAAAGGGCTATAGGGAACGAACCCGATCCCAAGCTCCTCGAGGGTGGGTATCACTTCCTTCTCAGGGGTTCTCGTCCACAGAGAGTATTCGCTCTGGAGCGCGGTGAGCGGCTGGACTGCGTGCGCGCGACGGATCGTTTGCACGCCTGCTTCGGACAGACCGAAGTGCTTGACCTTGCCTTGCTGAATCAGCTCCTTCACGGCCCCCGCCACGTCTTCGATGGGCACGTTCGGGTCAACACGATGCTGATAGAGCAGGTCGATTGTCTCGACCTTGAGCCGCTTGAGCGAGCCCTCGACGGCCTGCTTGATGTGCTCCGGCCGACTGTTGAGGCCTGGCGCACCCTTCATCCCGCGGGGATCGAAATTCGGATTGAGGTCGAACCCGAATTTGGTGGCGATCACCACTTGCTTACGGAACGGAGCGAGGGCTTCGCCGACGAGCTCTTCGTTCGTGAACGGGCCGTAAACTTCGGCGGTGTCGAAGAATGTGACGCCGCGTTCGACGGCCGACCGAAGCAGAGCGGTCATCTCCTGCTTGTCTTTGGGCGGACCGTAAGAAAAGCTCATTCCCATGCAGCCCAGCCCGATGGCCGAGACTTCCAGATTACTTTTTCCTAGTTTGCGCTTTTGCATTTTCTGAACTCCTGTCATTGAGTTAAAGATCGGAACTATCCTACTCCACGTCCGCGTTGCTATCCGATATAACGGGCCACCTGAGCCATAGCTCACGCGGCCTCTTATAGTGGTCCGGCACTACAGCATTAGAAGCCTGGTTTGGGTGCAGGTATTCTGTGCGCGAAACCTCTTAGAATGCGCCGTGGCGGTCCCGGCTCCGATGCCGCTGCCGGCGCCTGTGATAAACCATACTTTGCTCATGTTCATTCTCCTTTCAAATTAGCCGCGGACATCGCGGGAATGCATGGATTATAGAGACCGACGCAGGAAAATGCTTGCCTAAAGCTCCGAACTGTTGGCACGATCCTATCGATGTATATTGGACTTCCCCTGCTATGGAATCTCTCATCTGCTTCTGAAGGATGACGGAGATCATCTGGACGTTTTGAACTTTTTAGCCCTCGAGATTTCGCTTATCTTCCGACCACTACCGTTGCTTTCCAGGGCATTCCTTGGACCTGGTTGGAATTGTGGGTATTGGGCTAAAGGCTTCGCCCGTCTTCCGGTTGTTTCGTCCTCAGGCATCCAAGATAATTTTGCCGGATCTCTTTGAGCAGTTAAGAAATAGAGCTGGTGCTCGGTCGGTCTCGATCTTATCTTGCTCCTTGAGCAAGCAGGCCTTAATCTTTAGAGAGAGGTCGCAAGACGGTCGGCTATTGCCGAGTAAGCCATTCATTCTCAAGCTTAACAAAGGAAGGATCATCATGAGTCTAAAGCAGTCCATGGGTCTTCTGTTCGTCACGGTATTGATGATCTTGGGTTGCTTCGGCGCCTCCAACGCTGCAGCCGAGGTCTATGCGATCGATAAGGATCACAGCTTCGCCAACTGGACCATCCGCCATGTGGTCTCGAAAACTTCCGGAACGTTCTCCGACGTGCAGGGAAAGATCGAGATTGACCCGGAAAAGCTTCAGGTGCTCAAGGCGGAAGCCGTCATCAGCGTCTACAGTATCGACAGTCATCACCGCGAACGGGATACGCATCTTTTGACCGGCGAGTTTTTGAATGCCCATGAATTCAAGACCATTCAGTTCGCCAGCACGAAGGTGCAAGCAACGGGCAAGAACACCGGCATCATGCACGGCCAACTGACCCTGCATGGAGTGACCAAAGAAATCGAATTTCCTTTCGAAATTCTCGGATTCGGACCAGATCCATGGGGTGGCTACCGAGTGGGATTTCAAGCTGCGACCAAACTCAAGCGGAGCGATTTTGGAATGACCTGGGGGTTGGACATGCCAGGTGGCGGACCGGTCGGCGATGATGTGGACGTGACCCTCTATATCGAAGGAGTCAAGCCAAGCCCGGATGGTAAAGGTTAAGGATTCTCATATGCGTTCCGAAGTCAACCCCCAAAGCCAGATGGCTTTCCCTGATGGTGAATTCAAGATGCCGGTCCTTTTCGTCGGCCACGGAAGCCCCACGAACGCCATCGAGCACAATGTTTTCACCCGGGCTTGGGCCAAAATGATTGAATCGCTTCCGCAACCCAACGCCGTTCTATGCGTTTCTGCACACTGGGAGACAGTCGGAACCGAAGTGACAGCCACGGACCAGCCGGAAACCATCCATGACTTTTTCGGTTTTCCGGATGAGCTCTACCAGATGAAGTACCCGGCTCCAGGCTCGCCCTCCCTCGCGCATCTCGTCCGGGAGACCGTGCACTTGAGTGAGATTCGACTGAACACTGCAAGAGGTCTCGATCACGGAACCTGGTCAGTTTTGTGCAAGATGTTTCCCAAGGCTGATATCCCCGTCATTCAGCTCAGCCTCGACTCCTCCAGGGAGCCTGCATTTCACCATGCCTTGGGGAGGGAATTGAGATCCCTGCGGAGAAAAGGCGTCTTGATTGTTGGCAGTGGCAACATCGTCCATAACCTGCGCTCCGTAGTCTGGCAGGATACCGCTTATGATTGGGCGCTCGAGTTCGATGAAAAAATCAGGAATTTGATTCTCGCGGGCGATCACCAGTCGCTTATCGACTATCAAAGTCTTGGCCCTCAAGCTCGCCTGGCGGCGCCGACCAACGAACATTACCTGCCGCTGCTTTACGTTCTTGGCCTGCAAGACCCGGGGGATGCAATTGCTTTCTATGCAGACCAGGTGACGTTGGGTTCGATATCCATGCGCTCGATCAAAATTGGTTGAGCCCTGCAATGTCAGTGACATTTTTGGGTAACGACGCCTGAAATCGACCGGACCGTATTAGGCCAAGGTGCGGTCAAGCAAAATGACCTTCGCACCAAGCTCCGTGAGCCCGGCGTTCATCGCATCGAAAGAACTCTTTGCCGAGCCAACCAGTAAGCCCAGGACGAGAGCAACAAGTGTCGCGATCAGACCGGTGCCAAGTTTCAAGGCATCTTTTGAATCATCGCGCAGATGATGTTCGGGCAGAAGAGTGCGAAGGAACGAACCGAGCAGCGCGCCGCCGAAGGTGCACGCGAAAGCGATCAAAGCGACTGTCATCGGGCTCATGATTCACCTCTTCAATTCTGGGTGATAATCCGAAAATAATTTGTTTTTCGCAGCCTTTCGGGTAGCATTACCTCTGGAGGCGGTCAAGAATATTCTCGTTTAAAATTTAACACCGGGAGGACTTATGAAAGCGATAGCTGTCAACGGCAGCCCCAGGAAGGGCTGGAACACGGCGACTTTGCTGCGGAAGGCCCTGGCCGGGGCGAGGAAAAACGGCGCGGAGACCGAGTTAGTGCACCTCTACGGCCTGTCTTACAGAGGCTGCATCAGTTGCTTTGCCTGCAAGAAGATCGGCGGGAAGAGCTACGGCCGGTGCGCGGTCAGAGACGAGCTCACCCCGATCCTCAAGAGGGCCGCCGAGGCCGACATCCTGATCCTGGGCTCACCCATCTACTTTCACACGGAGACCGGCGAGATGCGCTCGTTCATGGAGCGCCTCCTGTTCCCGTACCTGACCTACACCCCCGGCTACGCATCCATCTTTCCCGGCAAGGCCCTGACGGGCCTCGTCTACACCATGAACGTACCAGAGGAAAAGATGCCGGCCTTCTACCAGGACAAGACCGTAGAAGCCTCCCGCGGCGTCATGACGCGTGTCTTCGGGAACTGCGAAGTCCTGCTGAGCACGGACACGTATCAATTCACAGACTACTCGAAATACGTCTCTACGGCCTGGGACCCGGACGCCAAGGCCAGGAGGCGCCAGGAGGTGTTCCCGCAGGACTGTGCGAAGGCCTATGACCTGGGGGCGAAGCTCGCCCTCGCTGCAAAGGCCGGCTAGCCAGTCGGGCTGCTAACATAGCCACAATTCACACGGTCGGAGATCGTGAAGCTCTTATCCTGTTGGTTACTTCACGCCGGTTTGGCACGGTTGGCTTTCGTGCACATATGATCTGGTTGGCTAGCTATATATGAGGGGTATGTGTGCGAGCTATCACAACAGGTGCCTGAAAACAGGTCAAAAACGTCGTTCCATCTGAGGCTTTTCAAGAATCGTCGGCCAGCACTCATGGGCATTGTGCCTGAAGCCTGACTTCATCGAGCTGGGGATGTCACCTGGAACCTACCCTAATCCGAGCCAAAACGCCAAAGAGCGGTTAAATCGAATCACCGTGTCCTCATCCAGCCGTCCAATTACCTGCCGCACTTTGTCCTTTCGAACCGTAGTGATCTTGTCCACCATAATCTGGCAAGACTTTTCCAGACTGTTCTCCGGAGAAGGTCTAACTTCGAGTCGAAACAAAGGGGCATTCTCTAGATGACTCGTGATGGGACAGAGCACCAAGCTGCTGTGCGTTGGATTAGCCAAATCAGTTTGAACCACTACGGCAGGCCTGGGTTTACCGTAGTCTCCTGAAAAGACTGCGATAACCACATCCCCTCGCTTCACCATGTCCAGTCCTCGATTTGGAAAGCAGCCATATCGAGTTCATCCATTAAGTCTGACTCATCTTTCTGGCTGACCCTCAAAGACTGTCGTCTGACCTCTTCCGCCAGAGTCTTGGACCGAGTATCAGGCACCCAAATTTGAACGGGCCTAAGGCCTTGCGCTCGCAATCTCTCCCGGTATTTTGCTGCCTTTTCCAATGTACTTAGTGCCATTCCTTATGCCTCCCAAATAGTAACATGTCACCATTAAGATAACCGTTCCGCTCAGCCAATGCAACAAGGTTTATCCCTTGTCGTTTTGGGGCGCAGCGGCAGTGCACAGAAGAACTACTTGCGTACCCTGAAGTTAGTCCCATTTCACTATTGGGGAATGCCTGCCCAAAGGTCGCAACGGAGCCAATGTGTTGAATCAGCCTTTTGATGTAGTGTTTTAGCCAAATGATCTGCCTATGTTGACCAGGAACCATCAACAGCAACTGATCCAGGCATGGGATGCATAGTGTCAGATGGGACTGGAACCTGCCGGGGAGAATTGTGGGGGTCAAACCTTGATTATTGCCCAATTATTGAGGTTTACGAGATTACTTGTGGTCTCCTCAGAATTACCCAGAACCAGGATTATTCTCCTCTCCTGTTTCGTTCTTTCAGGTGCGTTTTCGAGCTGCTCATAATACAGATTGAAATCTGCACTACAATGTGTATAATGTGCTGAAAAATCCTGGGTGATAGTCAGCACTCACCGTGTTTGGGGAGGCATTATATGGCTTTAAGCAGAGTGAATTTGAGCGTCGACCATGAGGTATGGGAAGAGTTTAAAGCGCTGGTGCCGGTCCGGCAGAAGAGCAAAATCGTGACCGATCTACTGAGAGACGAAGTGGAGAAACGGAAGCGGCAAAAGCGGCTTGAGGCTCTCGCTCAAGACTTCAAGAAAGCAGCGAAAGATCGACAGCGTTTGAGAGAAGCGGCAGATTGGGACGATTCCGACATCGAAGGATGGCCTGAATGAGACAAGGAGAGATCTGGCTCGTCAACCTCGATCCATCGACCCATTCTGAGACCGGGAAAACGCGGCCTGCCATCATTCTTTCCATTGATGTAATGAACGAACATTCACCCAGGGTGCTCGTCGCTCCGATTACTTCCAATGTGGAGAAGATCTATCTTCACGACATTTATATTCCGGCAGGCGCCGGGGGGCTCTCGAAGGAATCCAAGGTGATGCTGGACCAGTTGCGAAGCATCGATAAACGTCGCCTCATCAAAAAGATTGGACAGATCAACAAAGAACTCTTAAAGAAGGCCTGTAACGGCGCAATGGAACTGATATCACCTCCCTGAACGCCTTCGTCAACTGGTTGGGAACTGCAACATCGAGCATCCAAAGATCTTCGGTTTATCAAGGCAATCGCGGTCACGCCTGCCCTTTCTTCACATAAAAATGCCAGCGCCACACCTCATAGATTGCCGGATACACCACAAGCTCCATGATAAATGAGGTGAAAATTCCTCCAACCATTGGCGCGGCGATGCGCTTCATGACATCCGATCCGGCGCCCGTCGACCACATGATCGGCACCAGCCCCAGAAACATGACGGCAACGGTCATGAATTTGGGTCTGAGCCGCTTTACGGCGCCCTCAACGATGGCTTCACGCAGGTGCACTTTGGTCTTCATCAAGCCCTTATCGCGCATGGCGTAGTAGGCCAGGTCGAGATAGAGCAACATGAAGACCCCGGTTTCGGCGTCCACTCCCATGAGCGCGATCAAACCCACCCACACGGCGATACTCGTATAGTAGCCCAGAAAATATAAAAGCCAGACCGCCCCCACCGCTGAGAAAGGAACGGCGAGAAAGATGATGAGGGTTTTAGCCGTCGATTGAGTGTTGAAATAAATCAGTAGAAAGATAATGAAAATCGTGATGGGAACAACCACCAGCAGCCGCTGTTCCACCCGCTGCATGTATTCGTATTGACCGCTCCAGACAAGGGTGTAGCCGGTTGGCAACGACACCTTGTCCGTCACGGCCTTTTTCGCATCGGCAACATAGCCGCCGACGTCGCGCCCCGCTATGTCCACGTACACGTAGCCGCTCAGCCGGCCGTTCTCATCGCGAATCATCCCGGGTCCGGAGAGCAGCTTAATATCGGCAATCTGGGCCATGGGAATCTGCTTGCCATCCAAGGTCGAGACCAGGGTCCGTTTCAGCCGTTCAATGGTGCTCCGATAGTCGCGAAAGTAGCGGACATTTACCGGATAGCGTTCGCGGCCCTCCACAGTGGTTGAAATATTCTCCCCGCCAACCGCCGAGGTAATCGCTATTTCCGCCTGTGCGATGGTCAGACCATAGCGTGCCAGTTCCTCACGTTTGAGATCGAAGTCGAGAAAGTAACCCCCGGCGGTTCGCTCAGCAAAAACACTGGCAGTGCCCTGCACGTCTTTAAGAGCCATCTCGATGCGTTGGCCAAGCTCTTGAATGACATCCAGGTCCTTTCCCAGGATCTTGATGCCGACCGGAGTCCTTACGCCGGTGGAAAGCATATCGGTCCGCGCTTTGATGGGCATGGTCCAGGCGTTCACCACGCCGGGAAACTGCATGGCTTCATTCAAGCCCCCGGGCCCGTAAATGAATTCTTCCGTACTCTTGTAGTCGGGCCAGGCGCGGCGAAGCATGCCTTGAAGCCAGTCCGGAGCCCAATCGGAATACCAGCGCGGCACTTTCGTCCACTGAGAATGAGGCTTGAGAAGGATCGTCGTCTCCATCATGGAGAAAGGCGCCGGATCGGTCGCGGTCTCGGCCCTCCCGGCCTTGCCGAAGACCCGTTCCACTTCAGGGAAGCTCTTGATGACCTTATCCTGCAACTGCAGGACTTTCTGCGCTTCCGTTACGGAAATGCCCGGGACCGTTGTCGGCATGTAAAGCAAAGCCCCTTCATCGAGAGGCGGCATGAATTCCGATCCGAGGCGGAGGAAAACCGGGATCGTCAGGAGCACGACCAACAAGGCCCCGATAATGGTTGCCCACTGATTCCGCAATACGCCTTCCACAATCGGATGGTAGATCTTCATCAGAGGTCGGCTGATGGGGTGATTCTCTTCGCTGTGGATCTTGCCCACAAGAATGGCGTTAGTGATCCTGCAAAGCCAGCGCGGGCGGAAGTTGTAATTCTGCATGTGGGTGAACAGGAGCCGAATGGCGGGGTCGAGGGTGATTGCCAGAAAGGCCGCAATGATCATCGAAAACGTCTTGGTGTATGCCAGCGGTTTGAAAAGCCGTCCTTCCTGCCCTTCCAGGGTAAATACCGGCATGAATGACACGGCAATGACGAGGAGGGCAAAGAAGCTTGGTCCTCCCACTTCCTTGACGGCGCCGATAACGACGTCCTTGAAGTTCCCCGGCCGTCCATCCTGGTCCCAGTGCTCGAGCTTCTTATGGGTTTGCTCGACGACCACGATCGCTGCGTCCACCATTGCCCCAATGGCTATGGCGATGCCGCCAAGCGACATGATGTTGGCGGTGAGCTTCATGCCGTACATGGGAATGAAGGAGAGAATCACGGCAATGGGGATGGTGAGAATGGGGATGATGGCACTCGGGATATGCCAGAGGAAGATGAGGATGACCAGGCTGACGATGAGCAATTCTTCGATGAGCGTAGCCTTTAGCGTCTCGATTGACCGGTCGATCAAATCCGAGCGGTCGTAGGTGGTTACAATCTTCACTCCCGGCGGCAAGCCGCGCTCAAGTTCGGAGAGTTTCGCCTTGACCCGGTCGATAACCGTTAGCGCGTTCTCCCCGTAGCGCATGATCACAATGGCGCCGACCGTTTCGCCTTCGCCGTCGAGATCGGCGACCCCGCGGCGGATATCCGGACCCAGAGCCACTTTGCCAAGCTGTTTGACAAGAATCGGGACCCCGCCATTGGGATTCGTGCCCACCACGATGTTTTCAATATCCGTGGCCGAACGGATGTAGCCGCGGCCCCTGACCATGTATTCCCGGCCGGAAAATTCGACGAGGCGCCCGCCGACGTCATTGTTCCCAGCGCGAATCGTCTCAACCACACGCTCAACTGGAATGTTGTAAGCGAGCAGGGCATTGGGATCGAGGTTGACCTGGTATTGGCGAACAAACCCACCGATGGGGGCCACTTCGGCGACGCCCGGGACGGATTGCAGCTCAAAGCGCAGATGCCAGTCCTGAAGAGAACGCAATTCAGCCAGATTGCGCGTTCCCGTGGTGTCCACCAGAGCATACTGGAACACCCACCCAATGGCGGTCTCATCCCGCCCCAGCTCAACCTGCACTCCCTGGGGAAGCTTGGGAAGGATGGTGCTGAGATATTCAAGCGTTCGCGACCTGGCCCAGTAGATGTCCGTGCCATCTTCAAAGATGATGTAAACATAAGAGAAGCCGAAATCGGAAAAGCCGCGAATGGCTTTTACCCCCGGCACTCCGAGCATGGCCGTGATGATCGGGTAAGTCACCTGATCTTCGAGAATGTCGGGACTCCGGTCCCAGCGCGAATAGATGATGACTTGCGTGTCGGAAAGATCGGGAATGGCATCCAGGGTGATGTGCTTCATGGAGTAGAGTCCGGCGAGAACCGCCATGACCACAAAGAGGAAAACAAGGAAGCGATTATTCGCACAGAATTCAATAATTCGGTTGATCATCGGTGTTGGCTCCGCTCCTCACCAATCATGCATCTATTGGTGGCCGGAGTGGTCAGCCTGACCACCCGGAATTGCTTTGGGCTGCAAGGGACTCTGATCCTTTTGCCCCCCTCCGGCGGGCGGACTACCTCCATGTTCGGCATGACCGGGACTTCCCATGCCGGACAGGGCCGATTTGAGCTTGCTTTCGGAATCAATCAGGAAGTTCCCCGAGGTGACAATCTTCTCCCCCTGTTTCAGACCGCTCAAGACGATGTAGCGGTTGTCCACCTGGGCTCCCAGTTGGATTTTGCGCGGCTCGAAATAACCGTCGCTCAAGGCCACGAAAACAATCTGTTCGGTGCCGGAATCGAGGACGGCGCTTCCCGGAATCGAAAGCTGCCTGCCATAGTCAATCTTCAGGGTGACATTAGCCCACATGTCCGGCTTCAATTTAAAGCCTGGATTGGGGAATTGCAGACGAACCTTGAGCGTTCGCGTGGTATTGTCGAGCCCTGGATAGATGAAGGAAATAACCCCTTTGAAGGTTTCTCCGGGAAAATAGGAGAGCTCCATCGTGGCGGTTTGGCCCAGTTGTATGTGGCCGATTTCATACTCGAACACGTCGGCCAATACCCAGATGGTGGAAAGGTCGGCGATCGAATAGAGTTCCGTGTCGGGGGCGATGCGCTGGCCGGGATAGGCGTTTCTGGTGAGCACAAAACCGTCAATGGGTGAATAAAGAGTCATAGCCCTGATCGGAGCGCCTCTTTTTTCAATCTGTTTGATTTCGCCATCGGTGATGTTCCACAGTTTGAGTCGCTCTTTGGTTGATTGATATAACGACTCGGCGTTGGCACTGACTTCCTTGAACTCACTGTTGGCCAACGATTCCATCGTCCTCTTGGCGATCAGGAGCTCCTGCTGCGCCGAAAAGAGCTCAGGGCTGTAGAGGCTGAAGAGCGGCTGCCCTTTCTTTACCAGTTTGCCGGCAAAATCAACGAAGACGCTGTCAATCCAACCATCGATCCTGGGTTGAATCCGGGCGATCTTCGTCTCGTCGTAGGTCAGGCGACCGACGGTCAGGATGGTCTTGGACAAGGGCTGTTCGGTTACCTCGCCATATTCGACACCGATCAATTGCTGGGTTTGCGAGGCAATCCTCACGGATCCTGGAGGAAAGCCCTTAGCCGGCGGCGTTTCTTCCTCGTAAACAGGCGACAGATCCATCCCCATCGGCGATTTTCCAGGTTTGTCCGATTTGTATCCGGGAATCATGGGGTCGGTCCAGTAGAGGATCTTTCTCTCTGCCGGAGCTTGGGCTTCCTTCGCCACAGATGCTTCCGGCCTAGTGGCAGACTCCTTCCCCGCCGGCATTTTTTCCAGGTTCATGTTGCAAATGGGGCAGGTTCCCGGTCGGTCTGAATGGTACTGGGGGTGCATCGGGCAGTAATAGATGTCTTTGGATGTTGTCGTGGTCTTGAGGTGGAGCAGTTGGCCCAATTTCGTTTCGCCGAGCAGGTCACGGTTCATATAAGCAACCCCCAGGGCGCCTCCTATGGCAATGAGCAGCACCAGGACCCAGGCTACCGAACCTTTTTGGCTCATCAGGTTCTTTGGTTTTTGACGCTGGTGTGAAACCTTGATGATTTTGTTCGGAAGCATTCTTCATTTCCTCCTGATTCCCGTGCCTTACCGCAAAACCGGTCCACTAAGTCACACGAAGATTAACGAAGACACACGAATTGAATTCACCATCCCGCCATCCCCCATTCGCAATCCGCAATCCGCAATCCGCAATCCAACATCCAACATCCGACATCCGAAATCCGACATCCCTACCGCGTCAGATCGACCCCGACGATTGGTTCCATCTGCGCCAGGGCTTTTTGGAATTCAGTCATTGACTCATAGTATTTCAGCTCGTATTCGAGGAGCGCGGTGGTGCTCTCGATGAGCGACAAAAAATTCACCTTGCCGACCTCGTAACTGGCGACAGCCGAATGCAGTGACGAGGTTGCCTGCGGGATGATGGCGCTGGAGTAAAGCCGGACGAGCTTATCGGATGTGGTTGCGATGGTGTAGCCCTGTTTGATCTGGAAGTTGATCGAAGAAGTGGTGCTTTCGCGCATGTGTTGGGCTCCGGCGAGATTCGACTTGGCGGCATCCACTTCAGGCTTCTGTTTCCGCCAGAAATAGAGCGGCAGCCTCGCCTTGGCCTCGACGCCATACATTTCCGGATTCCCTTCCCGTTGCAAATAGGTGAACCCGAAGGTGAAATCCGGAAAATATTCTTTTTTGGCCAGTTCCAGCGAATACTGCCTGCGGTCAATTTCTCGTTCCTGAACCTTCAGGGTTGGAGAATTCGCTCGCGCCAGTTCGGTTAACTCTTCCAGTGAGCGCTGCAGTTCGGCTTTCTTGTATTCTGCCGGCTTTCCAACGGGGGTTTCGGGGGGACGGAAAAGGAGGTTGTTAATCTGTGCCTCGGCTATCCAACGCCGCTGATCGAGCACCGAGAGGCGATCGATGAGTTTGGTCAACTCCACCTGAGCCTTCAGGACATCCTGTTGCACTCCTTGCCCCACCTGATAACGGGTCTCGGCGATTTTTTCAAAGCTCTGCAACAGATTTTCATTTTTTTGGACGATCTCTATGGACTTATTCACCAGATAAAGATCGTAGTAGGCCTGTTTCAATTCCGCAATCACCTGGCGGTTGGTGAGAGTGTGATTCCATTCTTCGGCCTCGGCTTCCACGGAGGCCATCTTCCCTTTCAGCCCGAGCTTCCCGGGGAAAGGGATTTCCTGCTCGATCCCGTAGGTCCTCGCCGACGAGGGGTCGCCAACCATCAGCCTCGTGGGAAACAGACCGCCCAGATGCCAGAAAGTGATGTAGGGGTCAGGAAGCGTCTTTGCCGGTAACACCAGAGATTTCTTGGCGTTGACCGTCTGTTGGGCGGCCTTGATTGCCGGATTGTTTGCCGAAGCCTCTTGGATCAGTTGATCGAGGGTTACAATATCTTGCTCCGTGGATTCTTTGGTAGTCATGGATACCGCGTTGCTGTGCTTCACCTTTTGCGAATCGGCAAAGGATAGGCTGGCATGGCATAAAACAGCAGTGAGGCATAAAGCCGCTAATAGTGTCGTTCTAAAGAAACCTTCCTTCACAGAACCCTCCAGCTCCCTTATGTAATGATAAACAGTCGCCCTGCGCCCATTGGTCAAATAATTGTTTACAAAAGATGGAACGAGTCTAATGCACGAGCAATACCAAGAACCCCCAGAAACCTGCCGGAGCCGTCTGAATATAACACAACTAATCGAAAACGCTACCATATTAGACACCAGAAAAAATTACTCAAGAGATTAACACCCAAATGGAGAAGGGCCGCGTAGTAAGGTTCTTGCAATGGTACTCTTTTTCGCTCGAAGGTTGCAGGCGGTGTCAGCTCATAAGCCGGAAAGGAACAAGCCTTTCCCCTCGGTAAGTGGC
>JADGQM010000009.1 GCA_017881795.1 Syntrophobacteraceae bacterium | reverse complement strand
CAAACTGAGCAATTGCTACGGTTATTTTGTAACGGCTCCTTGCTATACTGCCGCCTGGTTTATTGCTTCAAGGCTGACTTGAATTCCTCGATGAGCTGCGGGACAACCTTGTAGAGATCCCCCACGATGCCGTAGTCGGCTGCTTCAAAAATAGGGGCGCTCTCGTCGCGGTTGATCGCAAAGATCACTTTACTGTCCCGGATGCCTGTCACATGCTGGATCTGACCGGATATGCCGATCCCGACGTAAAGATCGGGCTTGACCTTTTTCCCCGAGATGCCCAGGTATACCTCCTCGGGCAGCCAGTGCAACTCTTCGGCGATTGGCCGCGAACAGGCCACCTCACCGCCGAGCACTTTGGCCAATTCCTTGGCTAAAGCGATATCTTCCTGCTTGGCCACGCCCCGGCCGACGCAAACCACGATCTTGGCTTCGGTGATGTCCACAGCTTCTCGCGTCTTCGGAGTCCTTTGCAGTACTTGCACACCCGAGGAGGGAGCAGGCGGAAGCTCTTTTATCGTTCCTTGCCGGCCCTCCTGCTCCGTAGCTGGGTCGAAAGTCCGGGGAGGAATCGTAGCCATCTGAGGACGGGCAGTGCACATGACCGTCTGCACTGCCAATCCCCCGAAAAACAAGCGATCCATTTTGAGCAGTTTCTTTTCCTTATCGAGCTCAAAACCACTACAGTCACTGCAAAGCCCCGTATTCAGGCGGGCGGCAACGCGAGCGGCGATTTCCTTCCCGCGCGGCGTTGCTGCAATGAGAAACACCTCAGGGTCTTCCGTGCGGGCGGCATCGGCGATAACGGGAACGTAGGATTCCAGCGGCTGGTCCTCGGCGAGTGGAGCGAGAAGTAAGACTTCATCAGCCCCATGAGCAATATATTCCTGGGCCAATTGGGTGCTCGATGCAAAAGCCGCCAGCTTCGCCCCCAAATCTCCTGCCAGGCTCTTCCCGGCATTCAAGAGTTCCAGTGTGTGTTCTCGGTTTTCAGCGAAAACCCAAATCCCTGCCATAGATGAGCACTCCTTAAGTGATAACTCCTTCTTTCAACAAGGCGCCTACCGCTGCCCGGATATTTTCCGCTTCAGCCCCGAACTTAAGACGCCGCCGCTCCATCGTCGCTCCCAAAATGCTGGTTGTCTCCAAACCTGGTTCGGATGGTGATTCAAGCTTATCTAACGTAATGTTATCGACGGGCTTTTTCCCGGCTGCGAGAACCTGTTTCAGAGTGGGTATCCGGGGTGTATTGATATCCGGCAAAACCGTCACGAGAGCCGGCAACTGTATGGATACGATCTCAACACAGTCATCCAGTTTGCGTTCGGCGATAACCCGTTTCTCACCCTCTATCACCGTCAGCTTGTTAACATAAGTGCCACAAGGAATACCCAGCTTCTCAGCCAGGATCGGCCCAACTTGCTGGGTGTAAAGGTCACTGGAACCTTCGCCGCAGAGGATGAGGTCGAAGTCCCCTTGCCCTTTAATGGCGGCAGCCAGCAAGGCTGCAGTCTGCGTGGGTTCGAGGTCCACCAGAGAAGGATCGTTTACGAAGCAGGCCTTATCAGCCCCCCGGGAGAGTGCGTCCTTCAGGCATTGCTTGGCGGTGGGCGGCGCCACGGTTACGGCAACAATACTGGCGCCGTGTTTTTCCTGAAGGAGTGCTGCCTCTTCAATGGCGTTCCGGTCGTAAAGGCTGATCTTATAACCCACTCGATCGAGAATGAGCCTCCGCGAACTGGCGTCAACCTTGACGTCAGCTTCATCTATAACCCATTTGAAACACGTAATTACCTTGAGCATCGATCACCTTTCTCATTTCTCTCTAAAATCATTACTGAAGCAGGCTGTCGGCAATAGTCATCCTCATGACGTCCGGAGTGCCTTCATAAATCTGAGTGATCTTGGCGTCACGATAGAGACGTTCGACTTTCTGACCTTTTACGGTGCCAATACCGCCATGAATCTGGACCGCCGTGTCGGTCTGACGCACTGCCGTCTGCGAAGCCATGAGCTTTGCCATGGCAGCTTCTTTGCTGTAAGGCAGACCTTGATCATAACACCAGGCGGCGTGATACGTCAGATACCTGGAGACTTCCACTTCAATGGCCATATTCGCAAGCATCCACTGGATTGCCTGGAAAGTGCAGATCGGCTTGTCAAACTGGACTCGTTCCTTGGAGTAGCGAACGGACTCCTCCAGAGCGGCCTCGGCAATACCCAATGCCTGGGCGGCAATGCCTATCCGGCAACCGTCGAGGGTCGTTGTGGCGATGGTAAACCCCTGTCCTTCCTGACCCAGCAGGTTCTCTTTGGGGATGCGGCAGTCCTTCAGCACGAGCTCAGAGGTCAAAGCACCACGCAACCCCATTTTTTTCACCTGCTCCCCGGCCTTAATTCCCGGAGTGTCGGCAGGGACGATGAATGCGCTCAGTCCCTCGGTTCCCTTGGATTTGTCGGTGGCTGCAAAGACAATGAAGACCCCTGCAACCGGGGCGTACAAAACGAACGTTTTGGCGCCATTAAGCACGTACTCGTTGCCTTCCGAAACCGCCGTTGTGGCTCCATAAGCGACAGTGGCGGCGCCGGCTTCGGTCCACGCGAACGCCCCCAGCATTTCTCCCTTGCAAAGGGGGGTGAGGTATTTCTTTCTTTGCTCTTCCGTGCCGAACTTGAACAGGGGAAAGCCGACCAGGGAGGCATTGGCCTCGACAATGGATCCGGTGGCGGCGCAAGCACGAGACAGCTCTTCGACGGCGATGATGTGGGTCAGATAGTCGGCCCCAGCGCCACCATACTCTTCAGGATAGGGAATACCCAGCCAATCCTGTTCGGCCAGTCTCTTGACATTCTCGGAAGGGAAACAGGGTTCCTGATCGACCGCATCGGCTAAGGGTTCTATATACTTTTCACAAAACTCTCTCACACTGGCTCGGACCAGTTGTTGTTCTTCTGTCAGTTCAAGGTGCATGATAACCTCCGCCTTGGGAAACGAACAAGGTTGTGCGGGCTAACCGATCGAGCTCCTTGTGCTCAGCTACCGCAGCAATTCGCGCGCGATGATCAGGCGCTGGATTTCACTGGTTCCCTCATAGATCGAGGTGACGCGCACATCGCGGTAAAAACGTTCCACGGGGCAATCCTGAGTATAGCCATAATCGCCGAGAATCTCCATGGCATCATGGCAGGCCTGGTTTGCCGCTTCCGTGGCATAGACTTTAGCCATCGAAGCTTCCTTGGCATAGAACGTTTTCTGATCCTTAAGGAAAGCCGCACGCAGAAGCAGAAACCTTGCTCCCGCAAGGCGCGTAGTGTTGTCCGCAAGCATCCTGTCGGCGCCTCGACGCCTGAAGGCAGGCAAGTCGAGCCGCGCCTGTTCTTTGACATAGTCTCTGGCAAAATCCATGGCGGCCAGCCCGATGCCGAGAGACATGGAGCCAATGCCGATCCGTCCACCAGCCAGTTCGGCAGCGGCAATCCGGAAACCATCATTGGGGACGCCCAGAAGGTTTTCCTTCGGAACGAGGCAGTTGTCACAGATCAGCTCGTTGGTCGGAGAGGCCAACTGCCCGAGTTTCTTTTCTTCCTTGCCGATCCTCAAGCCCGGGAATGACGGCTCAACCAGAAAACAGCTGATCCCTTTGCCCTTGCGCGCTTCTTTATCGCTTACCGCCCACACCACAAAAACACCGGCAAATTCGGCACTGCTAATAAAAAGCTTTTGGCCATTCAGCACCCAATGATCGCCATCCAGGACGGCGCTCATGCGCATCGCTGCGGGGTCCGAACCGGCCCCGGCTTCAGTCAGTGCGAAACCGCCGGCGGCAAACTCACCATTACAAAGGGACGGAATGTACTTCTCCCGCAATGGTTCGCTGCCAACCACCTGGATCACCTCGGCAACCATGTTGGTGACCGACGTGGTCACCGTGGTTGAAGCACAGGCTCGCCCCAGTTCCGTCATGGCCAGGGAGAAAGCCACGGTTCCTGCCGCGGTTCCTCCGTACTTACGGTCCACGTTAAGGCCCATGAAGCCGAGATCCGCGAGCTTCTTCAAGATGCCTTTCAGTTTTTCGCGATTCTTAGTTTGGTCTAATTCTGCGGCGATGGGTTCCAGTTCGTGTTTAACAAATTGTGCGGCAGTATCCCGAATGGTTTTTTGTTCTTGCGTCAATTCAAAGTCCATCTCATCCATCCTGCCCGGTCAAGGGCTGCACAAAATAAGTGGCCCAGTTTGATGCTTGACGGTGGGGCAGTTTTCCAACCTGCCCCTGGCAGGCTGGAAAGCCTGCCCCACAAGCTGTGTCATGAATCCGATAATCTTAACGACTGCCTAGTAAGCGTAGAATCCGCGCCCGCTCTTGCGCCCCAGCCAACCGGCTTCAACGTATTTGCGAAGGAGCGGGCATGGGCGATATTTGGAATCACAGAAGCCGTTGTGGAGCACCTCCATGATGGCAAGACAGGTATCCAGGCCAATGAGGTCAGCCAGGGCCAGCGGCCCCATCGGATGGTTCATCCCGAGACGCATCACGGTGTCAATGTCCTCCGGCTTCCCCACCCCGTGGTAGACGGCATAGACCGCTTCGTTAATCATGGGCATGAGAACCCGGTTGGAAATAAACCCGGGAAAGTCGTTCGCTTCCGCCGGCGTCTTGCCAAACTTGAGGGAAAGATCCCAGGTCACTTTAAAGGTTTCATCCGAGGTCCGCAGCCCCCGAATAACCTCGACGAGCTTCATGACCGGCACGGGATTCATGAAATGCATGCCGATGACTTTTTCGGGCCGTTTCGTCTGCGCGGCAATGCGACCGATGGGAATGGAAGAGGTGTTCGTAGCGAGGATGACATCGGGGGCACAGGCTGCATCGAGATCCCGAAAGATCTGCAGTTTGATGGGTTCATTCTCCGTCGCCGCTTCCACGACATAATCGGCGGCCGCCATGTCCTTGATCTGCACGCTGGTCTTGATGCGCCCGAGGATGGCATCCTTTTCTTCGGCGCTCATCTTTCCCTTGTCCACGTTTCTACTCAGGATGTTGGTAATGTTTTTGAGCCCACGCTGCACGAACTCATCTTTGATGTCGTTCATGATCACCTGCATACCGCTCATGGCTGCCACCTGAGCGATCCCGTTACCCATCTGACCAGCACCCACCACCCCAAAGGTCTTCAGCTCCATGATTTCCTCCTTCTCCTGTTGGCAAACCTGACTTCTAACCTGCTCTGCTTGCTGACGCCCCTTATCGCTTCACGATCAAGGCCACGGCTTCACCCCCACCCAGACAAAGGGAAACCAGCCCCACCTTCTTATCCTGGCGAACCATCTCATGCAGCAATGTGACCAACAACCGGCAACCGCTGGCGCCGATGGGATGCCCGAGGGCAACGCTGCCGCCATTGACATTGGTTTTAGCGGGATCAAGCTTGAGTTCTTTCATGACCGCCACCGTAGAACCACTGAAGGCTTCGTTGACCTCGAACAGGTCCACGTCGCCCAGGCTGAGTCCTTCTTTTTTTAAACACTTGGGGATTGCCCAGATGGGAGCCACCAGGACGTACTTCATATCAATACCGGCCGAAGCCTGCGCCCCGACGGTCGCCATAATGCGACAGCCCAGGGCTTCCGCTTTCTCCCTTGCCATGACTACCACCGCCGCCGCGCCGTCACTGATAACCGAAGCATTGCCGGCCGTCGTCACGCCGTCTTTCTTAAATGCCCACCGCATTTTGGCCAGAGCTTCGTAGGTTGTTTCCCGCGCACATTCGTCCTGGCTGAAGAGGACCGGCTCACCTTTGCGTGAGGGAACGGATACGGGCACGATTTCGTCTTTGAATCTTCCCGATGTTATGGACGTCAGGGTGCGTCGGTAGGATTCGGCCGCGTAGCGGTCCTGGTCCTCTCGAGTGACGTTATATCTCTCTGAGCACAGCTCATTGGAAATTCCCATGTGAAAGTCGTTTACGATATCCCAGAGTCCGTCGTGGACCATATGGTCATAAATCTTGCCATCTCCCATGCGATATCCAGCCCGTGCCTTGTCCAGGTAATACGGCGCCAGAGTCATGTTCTCCATGCCTCCGGCAACGACCACATCGGCATCGCCAAGCTGGATGGCCTGAGCCCCCAGCATCACTGCTTTCAAGCCCGATCCGCAGACCTTGTTGACGGTAATAGCTTCCGCCTCCCAGGGCATGTTGGCCTGGACGGCAGCCTGTTTGGCGGGGTTCTGCCCGTAACCACAGGGAAGCACCATGCCCATAATTACTTCATTGACGTCCTCTTTGGAGATTCCGGCCCGCTTTACCGCTTCCTCGATGACCAAAGACCCCAGTTTCGTTGCCCCGATTGAGCCCAGAGAACCATTAAAGCTTCCCAGGGGAGTCCTGACCGCACTGACAATCACTGCTTCACGCATGGTTGCCTCCTTGTAAGGAATGGACGTTTTGCATCTGAAGGTCGGTTGATAAGGTTATGATCTCTACTACTAACAAAATGTATCGGCTTAAGCAAAAAATTTCTCAACACCACATTGGTGCCGATCAAATGATGCCAAGCTGCTTGAGGACGTTTTGGATGAATTCCGGCACGACCCCCCGGACGAGAATGGTCTTGCTGCGGGATTTGTGCCCCTGGACAATTTCCAGGTGAGCTTTCGGGACCCCGAAAACCTTGGCGAGAAACTTCAGGCATTCCTTATTCGCCTCTCCCTCTACCGGCGACGCCGTTAAGCGGACCTTCAAGGTATGTTCATGAATCCCAGCCAGTTCATTCTTGCTCGCCCTGGGCTGAACGTAAACTTCTATGATCGTTCCCTCTGCAGTCTCGCGCATGGATGCAGCAGGCTCATCGCGCACGTTGGTCCTTCCTGTCGAGTGGGACACTTCTCAAATCTGAGGAGGCGCCAGAAACAGATCGTAATTACCGAGAAAGCGCCAACCCGGAAACAATTGTGAGAGCCATGGAGTTCAACATTCGTAGGAGAGGCAGCACGCGGATGATCAACCCAATTCAGTCATTCCGTATGGATGATGGAAAACAGAACCTACTATACAACATTGGATGGTGCTTTTGCAATTCTTCGTTGACCACTAATTTATCATAATGTTCTATTAACAATCCCAACGATGATCTCTCATTTTTTACTTTCAGGAGGATGGCATTTATGGACAAGATTTTGAGAATCGATATGGGAGCTGAAGGTGGTCCAAAGGTGACCGAGGAACCCTTGGGCGATTATACCGGCTTGGGAGGCAGAGCCCTCACCTCGGCTATGGTTGCCAGGGAGGTTCCCCCGCTGTGCCACCCTCTTGGGGCGGATAACAAGCTGGTCCTTGCCCCGGGGATGCTCAGCGGCACGACCGCCGCCATGTCGGGGCGCCTTTCGGTCGGCGCCAAAAGCCCGCTCACCGGGGGCATCAAGGAAGCCAATGCCGGCGGGCAGGCGGCTCAGGTGCTGGCCCGGTTGGGATATGCCGCCATGGTCCTTGAGGGAAAGCCGCAAAAGGATGACCTTTACCGCGTTCACATCAACCCGGGCGGCGTCAAAGTCATCCTCGACAACAGTCTGAAACTGCTCCCTAACTACGAGTTGGTGGAGCGGATGAAATATCAGTATGGCAGGAAGATTACTTGTATCTCCATCGGCCCGGCCGGTGAAATGAAGATGAGTGCCGCAACGATTGCCATCACCGACATGGAATTGCGGCCCACCCGTCATGCCGGTCGTGGAGGCATGGGTGCGGTCATGGGCGCCAAGAGGATCAAGGCCATCGTCCTCGATGATGCGGGAGCGAAGATGCGGTCACCGCAAGATCCGGAAAAATTCAACGCCGCAAACAAGAAGTTCGTCGAAGGACTGAGAAATCACCCGGTAACCGGCCAGGGCCTTCCCACCTACGGAACCAATGTCCTGACCAACATTCTGTGTGAAGCGGGAGGCTATCCTGCGTACAACTTTAAGGAAGGACGCTTCGAGGGCGCCCATAAAATCAGCGGCGAAACCCAGGCTGAAACTGAAAACCTGCGTGGCGGGCCAGGGTCGGCAACCCACGGTTGCCACCGGGGTTGCGTCATCCGCTGCTCCGGCACTTACTTCGATAAAGATGGAAACTTCCTCAGCAAACAACCCGAATATGAGACCGTTTGGGCTCATGGCGGGCACTGCGGTATATCCGATCTGGACGCCATCGCCATGCTGGATTTTCTGGATGACAACTACGGCCTGGATAGCATCGAGATGGGTGTGACCATCGGTGTTGCCATGGAAGCCGGGCTGCTCAAGTTTGGCGACGCCGAAGGCGCCATCAACCTGATGAAGGAAGTCGGTCAGGGGACTCATTTGGGGCGTATTCTGGGAGCAGGGGCCGCCGTTACGGGTAAGGTCTTCGGCGTAGAACGGGTGCCGGTGGTCAAAGGGCAGGCGCTTCCAGCCTACGATCCCAGGGCGGTCCAAGGCATTGGCGTGACCTATGCCACCAGCCCCATGGGAGCCGACCACACGGCGGGGTATGCTGTGACCGCCAATATCCTCAGGGTCGGAGGCTTTATCGATCCGCTAAAACCCGAGGGTCAGATCCAACTCTCGCGGGATCTCCAGATCGCCACTGCGGCGATAGACTCAACGGGTATGTGCCTGTTCATAGCCTTCGCCCTCCTCGATCAACCGGAGACCTTCCAGGCCCTCCTGGACCTGCTCAACGGCTTTTACGGGACGAACCTGACAGGCGACGACGTGGTGGCGCTCGGCAAGCGGGTCCTGAGCACGGAACGCGATTTCAATGTGCGCGCCGGGTTTTCCGCTCAACAGGACCGCTTGCCCGAGTTCTTCAAAAACGAACCCGTCGGCCCCCACAACGTCACCTTCGACGTGAAAGATGAAGATTTGGATCGCGTGTTTGACTGGTAGCAGCAGTTCAGCTTACGGCGATTGAATGGAGAGGCTGCTCTTCGGCCTCTCCATTTTTTTCTCTTCGGCTCGTCATTCCTGAGTGGACCCGGAAGCCAGTCTGATGAGCCATTTCTTGGCTGCCATCACGTGCAGAGTTGCACACCGCCAAGGGCATTTCGAGGGGATGTCGATCAGGTGCTTCTTCGCCGCCTTGCGACTGGATAGCGATCCAGACTGGCCTGGACGATTTCAAATGATTTCGATGTCTTTTTGTTCGACCCGATCCCATTTCTCCCAGTAGTGCGGCGAGTCAAGCGCCTGAATGTCGACAGCACGGATGTGTTGGATCGCAGTGTGGTTACAACAATCAGGAAGCGCTCTTTTAGAGCAGGACTCAATCATGCGGTTGAACACCGCATAAAGAGAGTATTCTCCGATCTGAAGGTCGCATCTGTCCCGTTATGGCGCCCCTGAATTCCAGCCCTGACCGACTGAACAGCGCAGAGGCATCTCTGCGCGCCTGGGCTATTTCGGCCCAAAAGGTACTCCCTGGCATTGAAGTATTACATGTGACATGGAAGAAACGCAACGTTTCTGTTGCATGCAACACTTTTTCTAGTCAAGTCCACAACCTTCGATGGGTCTCGCCCTGCCGTAAGTGCTTATATATATGAGCTTAATAGAAAATGCGATGGCTCTTGATCTGTCTGGCATATATTTGGCAATAAGGCTAGGGATAGGTGGAAACCTACCGACGATGATAATGCCATGCGAAGCGAAAACCGCTCAGGCTGTCGTCGGGGGCAGATATTGAACCCAATAATCCAAACAAAAAAAGTAAGGTATGAAGTAAACGAGCAAGAAGTCGGTGGCCATGTGCGGTATCGTCCAGGCATCGAAGATCATCGGCGAAACGGTGGTCAATCGCCAGAGTGAGAATGTGGGCAAGATCCACGAACTGGTGATCGACGCCGGAAAGAACCGCGTGGCCTACGCGTTGCTCTCCTTTCGGTTCGGATTTTGAGAGCAAGTTGTTGTAGAGGAACTTGCCTGTCGATGGTGGAGAGGCCGTCATGAAAAAGCACTCAGACCATTACGAAGGTCAAAGGTTAAGGATCCTGATAATGCCTGCACGCAGCCTCCGGGGAGATGATGATTGCTCCCTGGAGGCCTCTTTCGATTGATCCCCTAGGTTTGCGTTTCCTTTAGCTCGCTCAGCACCTTACAGACAACGCCTCGCTCACAGTACACACGGCACATTGCCTCAAGAGCGTGCGAACCGCCTGCCGGCGAGGCATTCGATTGGACAAACCAAAAAGAGAGGGAATATGTACAGTAAACGACTGATAACACAAAAGATTCGTGGAATGCTTATCGTGGTTCCCTTCCTGGTGTTGATCTGCGCCTTCGCGGTTCATGCTGCTGACCAGATCATCGATTCGCACTTCCACAACGCGAATTACGCCATGCAGGGCGTTCCCATGAAGGAGATCATCGATAGGTACATGGGGGACAAAATCGCACGGTCAGTGGCTTTTCCCCTCCCCTTGGAGCAAAAGTGGGATCGCTTCGAGCACTACGCAGGGGACAAGATGCCGCCCAATTACTACCTGGGGCCGAAGGCGGGGATGTACTACTACTCCTTTGTTGATGTGATGACCGCCAGGGACTATCTCACACTGTCCGCCGCCGACAAGGCTCGTCTCGATCCGATGATGGTTGGATTCAACCCCATGGATCAGTATGGTGTTAACCATATCAAGCGTATGTTGATCCTCTTCCCGGGGGTATTTTCAGGTATAGGCGAGTTCTCGGTGCATAAGGAGCTCGTCGGTGACAAGATAGACGACGATCTAATCAAGACAGACCTGGGTCCGGGTGAGACGCTCCCCCCGGACGCGACCGATTCGGACAGGAACACCCTCTATAACCCATCGCTCAAGACCATACTCGATTTCGCGGGCGAAGCGGGTCTGATGGTCTGCCTCCACAGCGATGTCTACCACGCCGGGGTGTCGTACGACGGCAAGGTCGTCAGCATGTCGCCGGAGGCGCCTTACACGGCCGGCTACAAGCATCTCTGTACGGAGAGCCCGAAGGCCGCGGTCTACCTGGCGCATACCGGGCTCGGCCGCTTCGTGAAGCCGGCGCCGAATCACCTCCAGGTGCTTTCCGAAATATTGGACGCATGCCCAAACTGGAACGTGGACCTTTCCTGGGACCTCGTACAGGTATACATGGTGGACCCGGAGCCCGGTATGCCGTCACTTGATGATTGGGCCAACTTCGTCAAGAATTATCAGGACAGGGTTCTTTGGGGCTCCGATACCGTCATCTTCACGAAGAACAAACTTGACGACAAGGGCAACGTGGTTTTGGGAAAGCCAATGCCCGTCGAGGATTATCTCGCCGTTAAGGACATTTTGGAGCCGCTGTGGAAAAAGGTTGGTCCTGAGGTTGCCCACAAGGTCCATTACGCCAATCACGTACGCCTGTTCGATGCTGCCAGAACGAAGGTGAGGGCCTGGGAAGCGGCTCACGCGTACGACAATGTTTGGGATCTGCCTGTGGCCATGAAATAAGCTGAGCGATTGTCGAACCGGTCCCCAGGGAGGGGCGCTGCAGCAGCTCGGCGCCCGTCACCGCCGTCCCGGCGAACATCGGGGTGCTCATGAGCTTTCCTGCGGTTGCCCAGGCCCGCAACTTTCCGCTCGGCCTCAGCCGGAATGGTTGCTGTAAGTACGTTCTCCGGAAAGAGACGGTACTTTCAACACAAGGGAGGGAAATAGAATGAAAAGAATGTTTACAGTCTTACTGACAGCGGCAATGGCTTTCATGCTGGGCATACCGGTTGTGTCTGCACAGAAGCAGGTTCCGCTCGTTATAGAACCGACTGTTATGCCGCCTGTAGAGCCGATTCTTGTCGGGGTTTATCTGCCCATGACCGGCGCTGCGGCGTCTTATGGCGAGTCGACGTGGGACGGCATCAGGGCAGCCAACGAGATGAAGCCGCAGGTGTCTGGGAGGGAAATCAGGCTCTTCCTGGCGGATACAAAAAGCGACAAGAAAGAAGCGCCAAACGCTGTTGACCGCCTGATCACGAAGGACAAGGTGTCGGCTATTATCGGCGAGGCCTTCAGCGGCCCCTCCATTGCCGCCGGCCCCGTCGGCGAGAAGCATGAAATCCCGATGATTTCGCCCACAGCCACCAACCCTTTGGTGACCATGGGCAAGAAGTACTACTTCCGAGCCTGCTTCACCGACCCCATCCAGGCTGAAATTGCCGCCATGCTGGCAGCAATGAATTTGAGGGCGAAGACCGCCGTGGTGATCGTCGACATCACCCACGAGTACTGCGTCGGGCTTGGCAATTACTTCGTCAGCTCCTTTACCAAACTGGGCGGCAAGGTGCTCTACACCTCGTACATCAAGACCGGCGACAAGGATTTCCGCACAGAGCTCACCCAGGCGCAGGCAGCGAAAGCGGACCTCATCTACGCTCCCGACTACTATACCGAGGTTGCCCTGTTGGCCAAGCAAGCCAAGGAGCTTGGGATCAACATCCCCATCATGGCCGGTGACGCGGTCCAGTTAAATGATCTCATCAAGCTCGGAGGCGAGGCAGTGGAGGGTATGTATTTCACAGCTTTTTTCCACGAAGCCGCGATGGCCACCCCATTGGGTAAAGACTTTCTGGCGTTCTATAAAAAGAAATTCAACAAAGATTTGGATGGCAACTCCGCCATGGGCGCTGAGGCCTACTTCGTTCTCATGGATGCTATCCAGCGTGCTAAGTCTGAGGCCGGCCCTGATGTTCGGGAGGCTCTGGCAAACACCAAGGATTTCGAGGGACTGTTCGGGAAAATCAGCATGGGTGAGGAGGGCAACATGGTAAGGGCCGTGGTGATCAACCAGGTGAAAGACGGCAAGTTCACCTATGTGACCAGCATCAGTCCGTAAGCCTTGATCGTGGAGTTTGATTTCCTCTGCTCAGGGCCCGTCCCTGAACCTGACAAAGGACTCGCCTTGTGGAAGGTGCTAGGCGCCGCCTCAGAACCTTCACAGCAAAGGGTTAATGGGCGGGTCGGTCCTGAGAACATTTAAAAGCGAAGTATTAAACCAGCAAATTTCATCATCCAAATTCATCAACTTCGGGAGGAGAGGACAATGAGTGAAACAGTGGCAACCCAGCCAAGTGAAGTGGTCGCTGTGAGCGCCACCATTCCGTGGTGGAAAACCATCAGCAAGAACCAATGGTACTCGTTGTTAGCTGCACAAATGGGGTGGGCTCTCGACGCATTCGATGTGCTCCTCTACGTCTTTGCCTTAACCACCATCATGAAAGAGTGGAACCTGACAGCAACCGAAGCAGGTTTCTTAGCATCCGTTACCTTGTTTGCTTCGGCCTTCGGCGGGATTGCATTCGGTGTGATCGCCGACCGCATCGGTCGAAAAAATGCCTTGATGGCAACGGTACTGATTTTCTCCATCATGTCGGGCGTGAGCGGCCTCACCCAGAATCTCTGGCAGCTTGCTCTTGCCCGCACGCTCCTCGGACTCGGTATGGGCGGCGAGTGGGCATCCGGCGCGTTATTGGTTTCGGAAACATGGCCTCCTGAGCATCGCGGGAAAGCGATCGGGATCATGCAAGGCGGCTGGGCAATCGGGTACATCCTGGCAGCTATTGTCGCCGGTACTATTCTCCCGTGGCTTGGCTGGCGTGTTCTGTTCTTCATAGGAATAATCCCTGCCCTCTTCACGCTTTGGGTTCGGACCAAGGTTGAAGAGCCTGAGATCTGGGTAAAGGCCAATGAGGAAAAGAAACAGGGTTTCAGTCTTACACAGATCTTCCGCCCGGATCTGCTACGATATACAGTTTGCTGCACGATCATAGCAATCTTCGTTATGTTTGGTTACTGGGGACTGTTCACCTGGTTGCCGGGATTTCTGAGCAGCTCGGCTGACAAAGGCGGTGCTGGTCTCAGTATTGTCAAGAGCTCGATGTGGATCATTCCCACCATGATTGGCGCTTTCTTCGGATATGTCACTTTTGGGTTTATTGCCGATAAATATGGACGGCGGCCCACGTTTGCTGCCTTTCTGCTGATAGCCGCGGTCTTGGTATTCATCTATGGAAACACGCGTGACGCCACTCTTCTCCTGATTCTTGGTCCCTTTGTCGGGTTTTTTGGATCGGGGTATTTCAGTGCTTTCGGCGTCTTCATCGCCGAACTGTTCCCAACTCGGGCGAGAGGGGCTGGTCTTGGGTTCACCTATAATGTCGGTAGAATGGCCAGCGCTTTAGCGCCGACTACAGTTGGGTTCGCTGCGACCAAATATGGCGTTGGCGCTGCACTGACAATAACTGCTGTTGCATTCGCCATCGGTGCCGCTTCGATTTTCCTGGTGCCGGAGACGAAGGCAGCAGAACTGGAGTAGGAGATGACCGGCAGATTACCCGAGTTCAGAGTACTGCCCGCTGGCGAACGTGGTTTAGTCGTGGAGCTGGGGAATCTGATTTCTCCAGAAGTCAATGCCCGTGTTCAGCGACTGGCAAGACGGATTAATCAGAAAAGCATTGCAGGCGTGATCGAGGTTGTCCCGACCTACCGCTCACTGTTGGTTTACTTTGACCCTTTCAACATAAGCCGGTCTGATCTGGTCGAGGCAATTCAACAAATGCTTGCCTCTGACGAAGGCCTTGAAGTTGTGGAAAAGGAGGGGGTGCGCGTGGTTCATGTACCCGTCTGTTATGGTGGCGAATTTGGGCCGGACCTCGAGTATGTGGCGCAGCACAATAGGCTTTCAATTGAAGAGGTGATCACGATCCACAGTTCCAGACCCTATCTGGTTTACATGCTGGGCTTTACACCCGGATTTCCCTACCTGGGTGGAATGTCCGACAAAATAGCCACCCCCCGGCTTGAAAAACCTCGAGCGAAAATACCGCAAGGTTCCGTGGGGATTGCTGGCGCACAGACGGGGCTTTACCCGATTGAGAGTCCCGGAGGCTGGAGATTGATAGGCCGCACGCCATTAAGGCCTTTCCTTCCTGGCACAGCCAATCCATTCCTCTTTGATGCCGGTGACTATTTGAGGTTCATACCCATCTCGCCTGAGGAATATCACCATATCAGGCGGGATGTAGAGGCTGGTTTTTTCTCGCCTGACATCCGTACAGTAAGCCTGGAGGATATATCCGATGATTAAAACGATTAAGCCGGGGTTGTTCTCCACTGTCCAGGATGAAGGCCGTTGGGGTTACCAGGCCTATGGAATGCCTGTTGCGGGCGCCATGGACCGGTATGCCTCTCGCGTTGCCAACCTCCTGGCAGGCAATCGCAAGGGTGCTGCCGTTCTGGAAATGACCATGCTCGGGGGGGCCTTCGAATTCGAGAGCCAATGCCTCGTCTCCCTGTGTGGAGCCGATATGCAGCCGAACCTAGACGGGGCAAAGGTCCCCAATTGGTCTGCGTTCCAGGTGGCCGCAGGAAGCGTACTCTCATTTGATTATGTGGCGGCTGGTTGCCGGACCTACCTGGCCGTCCACGGCGGAATCAAGGTGCCGCTGGTTTTGGGAAGCCGGTCCACCTACACGCGGGCAGGTGTGGGGGGGCTGGAAGGGCGACCCTTGAAAGTAGACGACGTCCTCCGTGTCGGCAACGATGTCGGGTCGCGCGCTCTGCCGACGACTCTGCCCGAGCAATTCACTGCTCGCTATGATCAGGAGCTGACCTTGAGGGTCGTCATGGGGCCCCAAGATGACATGTTTGCTCCGGAAGGCATCAGGACTTTCATGGAAAGCAAGTACACGGTCTCCAACGAAGCCGACCGGATGGGATACCGCCTTGAAGGACCGAAGATCGAGCATGCCGGGGCAGCAGATATCATATCCGATGCTTTGCCTGAAGGCGCTGTTCAGGTGCCTGCCCACGGCATGCCTATAGTCATGATGGCCGACCGCCAAACTACGGGTGGATATCCAAAGATAGCCACAGTGATTGGTCCTGATCTTTCGTGGCTCGCTCAGGGACGGCCCGGCGATACCGTTTGTTTTCGCTCTTGTTCGGACAGGGAGGCGCTCGAGGTTCTGCGTAGCGAGGAGAATCGCTATTTTGAGATTGAGCGTTTTTTGGAGGAGCAGCAATCCCTTGTCTGGACAGCTTGCTGAGCAGGCGTTCACAAGAATCAGACAGCGTGGATGCGCATGGAAAAAGGAGCATGAATATGAAGATAGACCTGAATTGTGACATGGGAGAAAGCTTTGGGACCTACAAGCTGGGCTATGACGAAGAAGTCATGCCCTTCGTCACCTCGATCAATGTTGCATGCGGATTCCATGCTTCAGACCCCGGCAACATGCTTCATACCATACGACTGGCGAAAAAGCACCACATCGCCATCGGTGCGCACCCGTCATTTCCCGACCTTGTTGGTTTCGGAAGAAGAAACATGGGAGCCTCACCCGATGAGATAAGGGCCGACACCATCTATCAGATCGGCGCTCTGTGGGCGATCTGTCAGTCTGAAGAAGTGAAGCTGCAACATGTGAAACCTCACGGAGCACTCTACAATATGGCAGCGACAGACATCCGCATTGCCGGCGCCATCGCCGAAGCGATTCAATCAGTGGATCCCGGGTTGTTTATGGTGTGTTTGGGTAAATCGCAAATGGTGGAGGCTGCCAGGAAGGCTGGAGCCAAATACGTCGAAGAAGCATTTGCCGACAGGGCTTATACGAACGAGGGCACCCTGGTCCCGCGGAGCAAACCTGGCGCCGTGATCCATGATATCAACCTGGTCGCCGAACGGGTCATGTCGATGGTGAAGCATCAGAAGATCACCTCCATCGATGGCGTAGAAGTGCCCATAGTCGCACAGACAATATGCGTCCATGGAGACACTCCGGGGGCGGTGGAGATGATCAAGTTAATCAGAAAGCTCCTGGACAAGGATTCGATCGTGTTTGAACCGTTTGGCCAGTCCAGTTAATGCCCGAGGTCTCTCAAGTATCGAATGTCAAAGAGGCTGAGATACACGGCCCGGGCGACTCCGGTGATGCTGGCAGCGCAAAATGCCCCCTTGGCCTTGACCTGATTGGTAAAGCATTTCTTTCAGGCGCCAACAAAGGAGAAATCTATGGGAACCACATTAATGGAATTATTAACCGAGGCCGCCCAATCGACTCGTCTGCCGATAGAGGAGTTACAGAAGATAGCTAACATTATCATCTGGCGAGGCAATTTCTCTGTTGGACACGTCGAGCGCGAGCTCCACACATTTTGCTGCAAAATCGGCATGGCGCCCTACTACTTTCGGACCACACCCCCTGAGACCATCGCCAACCATATAGAGTCGATCATGGCGGCAGAAATCATCGCCATCAATCGGGATTCCGAGCAACTGGAGGTGGATCTGATCAGCGAGCGGGAAGATTCCGCCATGTACATAATCAATGCTGGTCATGGCAAGGCGGTTGAGATTGAGCGCAGGATTGAAAAGCTCTTTCCATCCTTCCGACTTCAGAGCTATCGTACCCGCGGTATTGCTCTGCAATCACCATTCCGGACCTATTTCGTGGAAAGGCCCGAGTATCCTGAGCCCGAGCCTGCTCCTCAAGAGGACGACATACACAAGGTGGCGACTAAGCAATTCCTTGCCATGTCTACCAAACCTGTGCTCGATCGCTATCAGGGGGTGTTGAGCCGTTCTTTGGGATCAGGCCGGCCGTATGTCGAGGCCAGTGACACAAAAGCAGATGAAACGCGCATTATGATTTCGATCCCTGCATCGGGTGGATATCGCTTCATATCGGGTGTTTCGGATATCATCAACCATTATGGCTTGTTTAGCCTGTACAAGTTTCTGGAACCGTTTTCAAACGGGCGTCTGATCCATACTGTGTACGTTAACAGGCAGGCGGCGGCTGCTCATATAGCTGATATCGTTCATGATATCGGCCTTATCTATATCAACCCCGAGAATGCTCTGTCGCCGTTGATTCGAAACAATACGCTTTCCGTGCACGAGGCCTTTTACGCAATCAGCGCCATGAGGTTTACTCATCAATTCCTGAGCAGCTTTGGTCCGGAATACCTGGCCCTGATGATGGTGCTCAGGGACCGGCCGGACCTGACGGATATCTTGAAAGGATTACGGACTCGGCTGGTCAAAGACTCTTATACTGAAGACCGGATTCTTCAATCCATCGTTCACTATCCCGAGAACATCAAAGAACTCTATTTTCACTTCGCCTGTCGCTTTAACCCGGAAGGACTTGCCGCATCAGAAGAATGCCGGCCGAAGCTTCCCGAAATACCCTTTGAGATCGACCGGGCGATATTGGAGTTCTTCCTTTTGTTCAATAACGCCGTGCTGAAAACAAACTTCTACAAGAAAGCGAAGTCCTCGCTTGCGTTCCGCTTGAGCCCGGCGGCTTTCTTGGACGCCATCGCCTACGAGAAGACTCCTGAAAGCCTTTTCATGATGCTCGGCAAGGAGTTTTATGGATTTCATTTAAGGTTTCGGGATATTGCACGAGGCGGGATCCGCATTGTGAAGTCCCGCGATGCCGAGAACTACGACCAGAATGCGGATTTCATCTTCGATGAAAACTACCAGCTTGCTTTGACCCAGCAGCGCAAGAACAAAGACATACCCGAAGGGGGCGCAAAAGGGGCACTCTTGCTAAACCTGGATTCCCAGGAGGCAGGAGAACAGGCATTCGAGAAATACGTGGATGGATTGCTTGATGTGATTCTGCCTGATGATTCCGTAAAAGACTACCTGGGTAGGGAGGAAATCCTCTTTTTGGGGCCTGATGAAGGTACAGCGCATGTGATGGACTGGGCCTCAAGCCGCGCTCGGCAAAGGGGCTACAAATTCTGGAAGTCGTTTTCGACGGGCAAATCCTCGGAAGAGGGAGGGATTCCCCACGACTTCTATGGCATGACGACATATTCCGTCCATGAATATGTGCTGGGGATCCTCTCCAAGCTGGGTCTTGAGGAAGAGCGCATCACTAAAGCTCAGATTGGTGGTCCGGATGGGGATTTGGGAAGCAACGAGATTCTCGTTGCAAAGGATCAAACGGTGTGTGTCGTGGATGGCAGCGGCGTGCTGTTCGACCCCAATGGTCTGAATCGCGAGGAGTTGATGGCTCTGGCGAAACAACGGAAAATGGTCGAAAGTTTTGATCAATCGAAGCTCTCCTCCGGCGGGTTTTTCGTTCATGTCCATGACCGTAATGTGACTCTGCCTGACGGCACCGAAGCAGCCAACGGAACAGAATTTCGAAACAACTTTCATCTGAACCCGATGCTCAAAGCCGACCTCTTCGTTCCCTGCGGAGGCCGCCCCAACTCCATCAATATTCAAAACTGGAGGCAGTTGCTGGATAAGGATGGTACGCCACGATTCAAGTATATTGTGGAAGGGGCGAACCTTTTTCTAACTCAGGAGGCCAGACTCGCTTTAGAGAATGCAGGCGTCATTGTCTTCAAGGATGCTTCCACGAACAAGGGAGGGGTGACGTCTTCATCTCTGGAGGTGCTTGCCAGCCTGGCTCTTACCGATGAGGAGTATGCAAGTTGTCTGGTCGTTCAGGATGGAAAGGTTCCCGAGTTTCGGGAAGCTTATGTGCGGGACGTGGTGAACATCATCAGAACCAATGCTCGCCTGGAATTCGAGTCTCTCTGGTACGAACACAGTCTGCAGAGGGCGCCTCTTTCCGTTCTTTCCGACGAACTGAGTAATAAGATCAGCAAGATCACTGACGCCATCAGCCGATCCTCGCTCAGTGAAGATCCGGACCTGAGTGCGAAGGTTCTCGGGAAACACTGCCCACCGACTCTCGTGGATGCCATTGGGATTCAGGAAATGCTCAACCGCATCCCGCGCAATTATACAAAAGCGATCGTTTCTTCCTGGCTTGCAAGCCACTTCATTTACACTCGCGGTTTGGAGGCGGGCGAAGTGGATTTCCATGAATTTTTAACCGAGGTCCGAAAAGGGTGAATTGTTTGGGGAGAGGGTATCAAGGCAGCGTTTCAAGTTGTGGAACTCTGAATCGATTAACGAATGGAGATTTGAGGAGATGAGCTATGGGGAAACGAAAACTAAAAGAGCTCCAAATTAATCGGGAGTGGTGCAAGGGCTGCGGCATATGCGCCGCGTTCTGCGCGAAGAAGGTCCTGGAAATGGACGAGCTGGACAAAGCCGTTCCAGTGCGGACCGAAGATTGTGTGGTGTGCAGGCTTTGCGAGATGCGTTGCCCGGATCTTGCGATCGAAATCGTTGCGGAAGAACAAATAGAAGAAGAGGATATCGGATAATCGACGGAGGGATTCCTGGTTAGGATGCTAAAGACTGATGTTTTCATGTCACTTATCAAAGACAGGATAACCATATGAGTAACAATATCAGATTTGTTCAGGGTAACGAAGCATGCGTCGAAGGGGCGCTATATGCAGGGCTCGAGTTTTTCGCCGGCTACCCGATCACCCCTTCGACGGAGATTGCCGAACAGTTGTCTTCCCGATTGCCGAAGATCGGCGGCAAATTCATTCAGATGGAAGACGAAATCGCCTCGATGTGCGCGATCATCGGAGCCTCGCTCACCGGGCGCAAGGTCATGACGGCGACCAGTGGGCCCGGCTTTTCCCTGAAGCAGGAGGCGCTTGGCTATGCCATCATGGCGGAAATCCCCTGTGTCATCGTAAATGTCCAACGCGGCGGCCCATCAACGGGAATCCCCACGCACGTTCATCAGGGTGATGTGAATCAGGCGCGCTGGGGGACTCATGGCGATCATGCCATCGTCGCCTTGACCGCATCGAATCACCAGGACGTTTTCGCGATGACCGTGGAGGCATTCAATATCGCCGAGACCTACCGGACCCCGGTGGTGCTCCTGTTTGATGAGGTGGTGGGGCACATGCGGGAGCGCCTGGTGCTGCCGGAACCGGGAGAGATTCCCATCGTGGAGCGCTTGCGAACGTCGGTAAAACCAGGAGTCAACTATCATCCCTATTTGCCGCGTGAGGACGGCCGGCTGCCCATGTCCGATTTCGGCGGCGTTCATCGTTACAACGTGACGGGTCTCTATCACGACATGTGGGGCTTTCCCTCGGATGAACCGAAAATTATCAACGAGTTGCTCCATCACCTGATGGATAAGATTGAACACCGAACCAACCAGCTAGCCAGGTTTAAGGAGTTTTACACCGAAGATGCCGAGTGCCTGCTGATCTCCTATGGTTCCTCGGCACGGTCCGCCCGCGAGGTCGTGGAAAAACACCGCCAGCGCGGGGAGCGCTTTGGGTTGTTGGAACTGCTGACCCTGTGGCCGTTTCCCTCCGATCTCATCAGGCAAAAGGCCGCCGGGGCAAGACTTGTGGTGGTCGTCGAGATGAACATGGGGCAGATGTGTCAGTCCGTCCGCCTGGCCGTGGATCGACCGGAGCGGGTGTTTTTGTCGAACCGGGTCGATGGCGTCTTCATCAGCCCGAGCGATATTGAAAAGACCTTGCACTTGATTCAGGGAAAGGGGGTTTAGGCAATGGCGGTAAAAGACTATATTCGCGAACGGTTTTTCCCGCACATGTGGTGCGCGGGCTGCGGCCATGGCATCGTTTTGAACGGGTTGATACGAGCGGTCGAGAAGCTGGGGATCGACAAAAGCGCCATCGTGATGGTGTCGGGCATCGGCTGCTCCTCTCGCATTGCCGGATACCTTGACTTTCATACCCTGCACACCCTGCACGGTCGCGCCTTGGCTTTTGCCACGGGGGTGAAACTGAGCAAACCGGAGTTGAATGTGATCGTTCCCATGGGTGACGGCGACGCCCTTGCCATAGGAGGCAACCATTTCATCCACGCGGCCCGGCGTAATATCAACATTACGGCTATTGTGATGAACAATCGGATCTATGGGATGACCGGTGGTCAGTGCTCCCCGCTATCCGGCTATGGAACTCTTGCCAGCACCGCCCCCTACACCAACGTTGACCAGAGTTTTGATGTGGTTCAGTTGGCTTCTGCCGCGGGCGCTACCTTTGTCGCACGAAGTACTGGATTCCACGTTCAACAGATGACCGAGATCATCCAGGAGGCAATCCTCCACAACGGATTCTCAGTGGTGGAAGTCATGTCCCAGTGCCCGACCTATTTTGGACGCAGAAACCGCCAGGGAGATGCGGTCGACATGCTCAAGTACATGCAAAAGATTACGACCCCGATCGGCTCGAAAGCGAAAGAGCAGAATCCCGAGCTCATTGAACGGGGAGTTTTTGTTCGAAAAGAATTGCCCGAATACTGCTCGGCCTATGACACCGTGATCCGGCGGGCGAAGGAGGGAAAATAATGGTGGAGAAATCTCAATTCGTATTCACTGGTTCGGGTGGACAGGGGGTGATCACAGCCGCCATCATCCTGGCTGAAGCGGCCGTTCTGCTCGAAAACCTGAATGCCGTTCAAACTCAGATCTATGGCGCTGCTGCAAGAGGTGGGGCAACACGAACCGACGTGGTTATTTCCGACACGGAGATTTTCTATCCGAAGGTCGACCAGGCCAACGTGCTGGTCTGTCTCACCCAGGAAGCGTATATGAAATTCTCTCCAATTATCCGTCCGGGAGGGCTTCTCATCACCGACACGCGCTATGTTCGCATCGAGCGGACGGTGGACGCCATCCACAAAGAGCTTCCCATGTACCAGACCGTGATGGACAAAATCGGCAAGCCGATCGTGTTCAACATCTGCATGCTTGGCGCGTTAACAGCACTGACCCGGATAGTGAGACAGGAATCCGTCATGAAGATGCTGGAAGATCGCATCCCGCCCGCCTTCCTGGACATGAACCGGCAGGCGCTCGAGTTGGGTTTCGAGCTCGGAACCGCCGCAGCCGCTTGATCATTAGGTCCCGCGCAAGCCTCCGCCATAGTCTGGCGGAGGCTGCTCCAATGGTCATTGGCTCATTTTTCAAAGGAGACCCACATGTCAACTTCTCTGCCGGCCTACGAGATCTATGCAGTCAAATATGCAGGACCCATCGTCAGCTCGGTTGCCATGGTCCTTTGGCTCACCGACTGGGACACGAAGATCGAAAGGAATTACTACGTCTGGGTTGTCAGGGGGAATGGCGAAACCCTGATTGTCGATTGCGGCGTCGCTCCTGCCCTTGCAAAGGCGCGGCAGATTCCGGGCTATGTCAACCCGGTGGAGGTCCTTGCGAGGATTGGGGTTGAGGCGTCAGAGGTGCAGAAGGTCATTATCACTCATGTCCACTTTGACCACATCAGTGGGATCGAGCTCTTCCCCAACGCAACCTTCTACATTCAGGACGAGGAGTTCCATTTCTGGATCAAAGATCCCGTGGCTCAGAAACCGCCTTTCCTGATGGTCACTGACCCGGTGGGGAATAGATACCTAGCCGATCTGGAGGGAACAGAACGACTTGTCTGCGTAAAAGGTGACCAGGCGATCCTTCCCGGAATCGAGCTTCTCTCGGCTCCGGGTCATACTCCAGGGCTGCAGGTGGTGGCGGTGAATACGGCCAGGGGCACAGCCATCCTCGGATCGGATTGTGGACATCTTTTCAGGAACTATCAAGAAGAGGTTCCAAGCTGTTTCATTGTTGATTTGGTGGCCTGGATGACAACCTATGACAAGGTGAAATCAGCGGTCTCCTCTATAGATCTCCTCTTCCCCGGCCACGATATGAAGATGCTCACCGATTACCCGATGGTAGCTGACGGTATTACCCGCCTGGTTTGAGCCGGGTGAAAACTGAAGTCCTTCGCGAGTAGCTGAAGCGCGATGGCGCCTAGAATTTTTCTCCGCGCAACGTATTGCCCACAAATTCTCTTAATTGTCGTCATCCAAACTCAGCCGCTGGTCCGAATGCATTTGCAGAGCAATTCGCACGACGAGAAAACGGCTTTCAAAAAGGACAGTTATTGGGAAATCGAGGATAACACGAGGTCATCATGGACGCTCTTTTCAGCAACTCATCAACACACACCGGGGACACGCCCCTGCGGAATGCCCATCGTCCATCGAACGTCGAGGAGATTCGCGCGATCCTGCATCAGGCAAAGCTCCAGAAAACCCCCATTTACATCCACCGAGACTCAGGACAACAGGGACTCCACCTTGTATTAACCCGCATGAATAAGATCCTCGAAACCGACACCGCCAACCTTGTCGCTGGGGTGGAGCCTGGGGTTAGACTCGGCGACCTTAGCGACGCTCTAATCGAGCACCGCTTGCGTTTCGTCCCTGCCGCCACCCCTTTTCTCCGTGAAAAAACGGTCGGGCAATTCTTCTATGAGGGCTGCTCAAATATCGCCAGCCTCAAGTATGGGCCTGCAAAGCACTTCCTGATGGGCGCCGATATTCTTCTTCCTGACGGCAAACTCATAAAGACCGGCGGTAAGACGGTCAAAAACGTCACCGGCTATGATCTAACCCGATTCATGAACGGTCCATATGCGAATCTTGGCATCCCTGTCAAATTCCTTCTCAAACTGCTACCTGAGCCAGAAGCGAAAAGGCTTATCATCGCCCGTTTCACTTGCCTGGAAGACGTATTCGGCTTGGTGGACGCCCTCCGCAGCGCGAGGATCGTGCCCGCTTACCTGTTCTGGTTCGATCCCATTGTCCAATCCTTCATCCAGAAGGCAGCAACAGACGACCACTTGGTACTGGTCGAAGTGGACGGGGTCCGGGATGAACTGAATGACGAGTGGCAAGCGATGGATTCTGCGCTGAGGAAGAGCAAGTCGATAATGGCGGCTGAGGCTCCAGCCGACATCCCTGAAATCTCTTCTCTTACGGGTTTGTTCAACCCAGAAGCAGGTTTCTCTTTGGTCGATGAACTGAAGCTCCGATACAGCGACCAGCCCAAATTCATGGACTTTTTTTATGGTGCGCCACAAAAAAAGACCGGAATTGACGGACTTTTCGGGCAAATCGCGGAGGGGAAAATCCACGCCTTCTACACCGGTGACCCGACCGGAATCGATTCTTGGGTTGAGGGCGTCCTCATGACTGCCAAAGAAGCGGGAGGATTCATCTCAGGCAACTATCATAGAAGCTTGGGAAAAGCTCCTCAAGACGTCCTGGGACAGGTGGAGCAAACACTCAAGGCATGTGTCGACCCTGACGGCATTCTCATGGGGTAAATTAGAATGAAGACTACGGACAAATACAAACATGATTGGCAGGAGCAGCTGGCCAAATGCATCCGTTGCGGAACGTGCCGTTCGGTCTGCCCGGTATTCGCGGTTACGGGCAACGAAAATTCCACGGCCCGCGGCAAGGTTCGTCTGATCGAAGCGGTAACGGAAGGCGATCTGGAGTTGACCCATGAAATGCAGCAGCGCATCTCTCAATGTCTGATGTGCAAGGCCTGTGTTACGGGTTGCCCCTCCAGTGTCAAAACCGATTGGTTGTTTCTTGATGCACGCAAAGCGCTGGCGGAAGAAAACAGCGTACCATTCATGAAAAAGCTGGCTTTTACTTCACTGACTTATCGTTGGCTGTTCGAGAAAGCTCTGGGGGCAGGAACGCTCCTCCAGAGGCTGGTGTTGAAAGACTCACCCGATGGAAGAGGCATGGTCTCGAGGATTCCTTTGCCGGCCGCCGGCCTGAACGCCAGGCGGATCATCCCACCCCTTGCCACGAAACCGCTTCGTAGCAACCCGCTCGTTCTTAAACCCCGTGGTCCCAGAAGGGCGCGTGTAGCCTTTTTTACCGGCTGCATGCTGAACTATGTCTATCCTGATGCCGGGAAAGCCATCGTCGACATTCTGGTTCACAATGGCATCGAGGTGACACTTCCAATTGATCAGTATTGCTGTGGTACTCCAGCCTTCACGTCCGGTGATTTCCCCGTCGGTCGATACCTGGCCGAGCGGAACATCGAGGCGCTTTCGAAGCAACCCCTCGATGCCATTATCACCGGCTGTCCCTCGTGTGGGTTGGCACTCAAGCACGAGTACGGCCACATCATCGACGACCCCCGCCTTAAAGAGAAATGGACGGAGATTGCCACGAAGGTGCATGATATCACTCAATTTCTAGTCGAGATCGGTCATCGAGAGGACTTCCACGAGGTGAAGCTCAAACTGACCTATCACGATCCGTGTCACCTGGTGCGAGGGATGGGTGTGTCCCAAGAGCCGAGGCAGATGCTCAAGGCCATTCCAGGCATCGACTTTGTTGAAATGGCGCACGCCGACGAATGCTGTGGGGCAGGTGGCACGTTTTCCCTGTCCTACTACGACATCTCGCGGCAGATCAACGATAAGAAGCTGGATGCGGCGCAGGATACTAATGCTCAAGTCCTCGTAACGGGCTGTTCGGTTTGTCGGATGCATATCGATGATGGTCTGAGTCGGCGCCAAGGGACGATCAAGGTTAGGCACACGGCCGAAATCCTTGCAGCTGCCTATCGGATTCCAGGCAAGGAGGTGATTTCGTGAGACCACCAGTAATCGAAGAGCTGAGCTCCCTCGTCGGCAGGGAGTACGTGATGGACAAGCTGGAAGACCGTATCTGCTATTCCTGTGATGCAACCTTCCGGAGCGGCGTCCCCGAGGTGGTGGTCAGACCTGGAAGTGTCGAGGAGATCATGGGAATAGTTCGCCTCGCGTCCCGGCGCGGCATCCCGATAACCCCCCGTGGCGCTTCAACGGGCCTCTCCGGGGGAGCCGTCCCAATCAAGGGTGGCATCTGTCTGGACCTTACGCGACTCAACCGGATTCTCGAGATAGACGTGGTGAACCGGGTGGCGACGGTCGAGCCGGGCGTCATCACCGACGACCTTGCAAGTGCAGTGAGCCGGGCAGGGCTTTTCTATCCACCCGATCCCTCCAGCTCCAAGGTCTGCACTATCGGCGGCAACATTGCCGAATGTGCGGGAGGCCCGCGCGGGGTCAAGTATGGCGTCACTCGAGACTATGTGCTGGGACTTGAGGTTGTTCTGCCCTCTGGAGACCTAGTGCAGGTGGGCAATCCGGTTGATGGCGAGATGAGCGGCCCTGATTGGACGATGCTTTTGGTGGGGTCGGAAGGCACTCTTGGTATTGTCACCAGAATCTTCCTGCGGCTGGTGGACAAGCCCGCTACTAAAAAGACTCTCCTGGCCGTTTTCGAAACCCTCGAGGACGCCGCCACATCGGTGAGCACCCTGATTGCCTCGGGCACCATTCCAACCACGCTGGAGATCATGGACAATCTCACTATTCGCGCCGTTGAAGACTACCTCAAGGTGGGACTTCCTGTTGCTGCCGAAGCGATCTTGCTGATCGAAGTGGACGGCGCCCCTTCGGCTGTGGAAAAGCATTGCGACCACGTGATCGCCGTTTGCAAGAGGTGCAACGCATCAGACATCCAGGTTGCTGAGACGGAGGATCAGGCCGACAAATTGTGGCGGGCCCGGCGGGCCATCTCACCGGCATGCGGCAGGATCAATCCCACCAAAATATCGGAGGATGCCACCGTTCCCCGGAGCCAGTTGCCGGCGATGGTGAGGCGGATCAAAGAGATCGCCACAAAATACGACCTCAAGATGGTGGTATTCGGTCACGCGGGCGACGGCAATCTGCATCCCAACATCCTGACCAATAAACATAATCTGGAGGAAATGCAGCGGGTGGAGCGGGCGATAGAGGAATTGTTCCGTTGCACCCTGGAGCTTGGAGGCACTCTCTCCGGGGAGCACGGTATTGGCTATATGAAGGCCCCGTTTCTTGAGTGGGAAACAGGCCGGGACGGCTTTGCGCTGGCGCGGCAGGTCAAAGACTCAGTTGACCCGAAAGGCCTGTTGAACCCGGGCAAAATGTTTAGCGCTATTTCGCAACAGATCACGTGAGAACGCAGTTTGAGAAAAGGGAAAGAGGCGGACAACATGATGCAACTCCCCAAGATGTACCGATTAAGGCAGCACTTTGCACGGCCGACGGTTGCGGAAATCGCAACCGTCGTGCGGCAGGAGTTGGCCGGATTGAGCCTGGGCGACGTCATTCGGCCGAACCAAAAAATCGGCATCACGGTCGGCAGTCGCGGTATCCAAAACTTGCTGCCCATGCTCAAGACTTGCGTCGATTACCTTAAAGATCTTGAAGCATCGCCCTATCTGGTCGCAGCCATGGGCAGCCATGGCGGAGGCTCGGAACACGGTCAACGGGAGGTGCTTGACAGCCTCGGCATTACCGAAACAAATCTGGGTGCGCCGGTAGTGACCTGTGCTGAATGCCACACTATCGCCCACAGCTCGGAAGGTCTCCCGGTGTTCGTTCTGAAGTCGGCGCTCCCGCTAAACGGCATCCTGGTGGTCAATCGAGTCAAGACCCACACGTCATTTAAGGGCCCCATGGAAAGCGGCCTCGTTAAGATGCTCGTGGTCGGCTTGGGCGGACCCAAAGGCGCCCAGCAGTTTCACGGTTTTGGTCCAGGAGAGCTACCAAGACTCTTGCCCGAAATCGGCGAAGTGATACTGCGTAATCTTCCGGTCCTCGGAGGACTGGCCATTGTGGAAAACGCCTATGAAGAGACCGCCCTGATCTGTGCCGTTCCTAGAGATGATATGATCGAACGGGAATCCGAGATTCTTAAATATTCGAAAACGCTCATGCCCTGGCTCCCTGTTGATGAGATCGACTTTCTCATCATTGAGCAGATGGGCAAGAATTTTAGCGGCACGGGAATGGACACCAACATCATCGGCAGGGCTCGTATCCACGGAGTCCCAGAACCAGACAAGCCCTCCATCAAGAGAATTGCGGTACTGGACCTTTCGGAGGAATCCCACGGTAACGCGACTGGTATTGGTATGGCGGACTTCGTCACGAAACTGGTGGTCGATAAGATGGACCGTCAAGCGACCTATCTTAACTGCCTGACGAGCACCTTTGTGGTTCGGGCTGCCATCCCCATGTACTTTGATACCGAACGGGGGCTTGTCAATGCCGCCTTGAGCAGTCTGTGCGCCATCCCGCCAAATGACCTCCGCATCGTTATCATTCCTAATACACTCTATTTGAATGAATGCCTGGTTTCGGAGGCTGTGGCGAAGGACGTGCGAGGAACAGACGGGATTGAGTTGGAGAACACTCCGGAAGGCTTTGCGTTCGATGATCATCAGAGGCTAACGTTGCGAATCTGCTCACACAAGGACGCAGCCAAAGCCCGGGCGCAATGAAGTAGTTGAGCACCGAGAGCAAGTGCGCACGCTGTTTGAGCGCGAGACGTGCAGCCCAGGCACCAAGCAATTTGCTTCACGTTCCAGGCCAATTCTTTAGGGAGTTCATAGGAAAAGAGATAGGCAAGCCGATCGTGTTCAACATCTGCATGCTTGGCGCGTTAACAGCACTGACCTGGGTAGTCAGACAGGAATCCGTCATGAAGATGCTGGAGGATCGCATCCCGCCAGCCTTCCTGGACATGTACCGGCAGGCGCTCGAATTGGGTTTCGAGCTCGGAGCCGCCGCGGCATAATCCTTGGGCAACATGGCAGCCTCCGCAAAAGCCTGGCGGAGGCTGTCTCAAACAGAGGCGCTCTCCCTTTTTGTCGAACGAGGCCGGAATGTCAACCCCTCTGCCGGTCTACGAAATCTTTGCGGTCAAATATGCAGGCCGTTTGGGATTCATCCACAGTCAGGGAACAAAGCATAGTGAGACGGATACAGTCGCCCAGAATGGCCTTTCGCGGTTTGTTTGATCAAGACTCCGAGCTGATGAGGAACTGCCAGTCATGTCGGGACGTTGCCCTTTGAAGCTGCGTCAGATCCCCAGATACTTGGCGTAGAAGCCTCGCGCTTTTGCCTCGTCGGTTGTTCCCATGATGATGGCCCGGCCGTCCGGGAAAATGGCCATTTCGGTCTCGGTGGTCTGAAAGCGAAGCAGTAAGCCGCCGCGGAGGACTCGCCCGGCCTGCTGCAAGCGCTCGGTAAGCGCCGTAAAATCGAGATTGACGGCTTGGGGTGGCGATACCTGCACGGCATTGCGACCGCAAAGAACGGTGGTCCATGCGGTCCTTTTGGCCTCAAGGAACTCAAAATTCCGCAAACCACAGCAGGGGCATCCATCCTCTTTATTCACGGCGAATGAATTGAACAGCCCATTCCAACAATCGATGGAAACCAGGCGCTGTTGCGGCGGCATGGACCCGACCAGCAGACGTAAGGCAGCAGCAGCCTGCCAGGATGCGATGATCGCCACCGCAGCGTTGAGCACGCCGCTGGTGTCACAGGTGGGAAAACTCCCCGCCGTCGGCGCATCCGGCATGAGACACCGCAAGCAGGGACCTGTGCCGGGAAGGATCGCCATGGTCACCCCTTCAGTGCCGATCACGCCGCCGTAAATCCAGGGTTTTTCGAATTTAACGCAGGCGTCGTTCAGGAGGTAGCGCGTCTCGAAATTGTCCGTTGCGTCGAGGACCACATCGACGTCACGGATGAACGCTTCAATGTTGCGCGGGGTCACATCAATCGCTTCCGCCTCGATCACAATCGATGAGTTGATGGCACGCAGCCGGCGCGCCGCGGCCTCGGCTTTTGGGGTCTGTGAGTTGGCGTCATGTTCATCGAAGGCAATCTGGCGCTGGAGGTTGGTGAGTTCCACAAGATCACGGTCGACGATGCGTATTCTCCCTACCCCAGCCCGAGCCAGGAGCTCTCCATGCACGCAGCCAAGGGCGCCGTAGCCAAGAATCAAGACCGAGCTGTCGGCCAGCCTCTGTTGACCTTCCGGGCCGAATTCCGGCAGAATCTGTTGCCTCGCGTACCGGTTCTCACTCATATGAAATTCCGTTCATGGTGAAACGTGTTGAAGTCTAATCGCTGTCTGCGCCATTACATGGCCGTTCGATCCAGCCGCCTCCGAGCAGCCTGTCGCCGTCATAGAAAACCGCTGCCTGCCCCGGCGTGACGGCCCTGACGGGCTGGTTGAAGGTCACCCGGACCTGCTCCGGTCCGAGGTGCTCGATCACGGCGGGCGCCGCTTCGTGACGATAGCGAATCTGCACAGAACAAAGGATTTTATCGACATCCTTGACCGGGCAATGCCACCTGACTCCTGCGGCGACCAGGCCTTTGGACAGCAGCTCGCTCTCATCAACAACAACAGTGACTCTGCCGCTTTCAGGATCCACGGCCTTTACCCATGCCTTACGGCCCAGCGCAATCCCAAGCCCTCTCCTCTGGCCGACGGTGAACCGGTGAAAACCTTGATGCCTCCCCAGGACTCTGCCTTCACTGTCCACGATGTGTCCGGATTGCGCCAACCCTTGAAAACGCTGCCTCAAGATTTCGGCATAGACCTCGCCGTCGGTTAGGAAACAGGCATCCTGGCTCTCTTCGAGGTCCGCATTGGGGAGCCCCAGGAGACGAGCCTTTCGGCGCACCTCGGTCTTGGCGAACGGTCCCACGGGAAAGAGCGCTGCCGCCAGTTGCTGCTCGCTGAGCGCGAACAGGAAGTAGGATTGATCCTTTCCCCGATCCAATCCGCGCCTCATGACCATGCCGCCGTTACGGTCCGTTTCCTTGCGCACATAATGGCCGGTGGCGATTTTTGCAGCGCCCATTGATTTGGCGGCATCAAGCAGGAAGCCAAACTTGATCCGTTCATTGCAGACAATGCAAGGATTCGGGGTTCGCCCCCGGGAATACTCCCTCCAGCTATACTGCAGTACGGTGTCATGAAATGGTCGACGGCAGTCCAGAACGTAATGAGGGATTCCCAGCACACCGGCGACCGCTCTGGCATGAGTCGGACCGGCAGCGGTGCAGCAGGAGCGACCGAAAGTGGCATCCTCACAGGACTGCAATTGCAGCGTCGCACCGATTACTTCATAGCCCTCTTCGAGGAGCAGGGCAGCGGCGACGCTGGAGTCCACTCCCCCGCTCATGGCGATGAGGACCCGCCCCTTAGCTGAAGTCATGGCTTCTCAGTTCCGATGCCAGTTGAGCAATCACCTCAATGACCCGATCCACTTCGGCGGCGGTGTTTTCCGGGCCGAGCGAAAACCGGATGCAGTTTGATGCCTGATCGGCATCGCGACCCATGGCCAGAAGGACGTAAGAAGGTTCGCGACTTTCCGCCTGACAGGCAGAACCGGTGGAAACCGCGATCCCCATCAAATCAAGATTCATGGCGAGCAACTGGCCATCCACTCCGGAGAAGCTCACATTGAGAGTGTTTGGCAGACGATGCTCGGAGCATGTATTAATCAGCACTCCAGGCACGGTCGCCAAAATCCCTGCTTCGAGACGATCTCGAAGAATCTTTGTCGTTCGACTGTTCTCAGCCAGGTCTCTCTTCGCGAGCCGGCAGGCTTCCCCAAAGCCGACGATGGCCGGCACATTTTCCGTTCCTGCCCGACGCCGGCGTTCGTGATGACCACCGTGAATGAGCACCGGAGCTTGCGTCCCACGGGCAACGAAGAGCGCTCCCGACCCTTTTGGTCCTCGAATTTTGTGCCCGGAGATACTCAGAAGGTCAACGCCCAGTTCTCGAATATCAAGAGGAATTTTGCCGACCGCCTG
>JADGQM010000076.1 GCA_017881795.1 Syntrophobacteraceae bacterium | reverse complement strand
GTGAGAAGCCGGAGGGCTTCGCCGTCACTAGCCGCAAGGACCATGCCGTGGGATTCATAGCCCATGAGTTTTGCCGGCTGAAGATTTGCCACCACCACCACCCGCTTGCCGATGATATCCTCAGGAGCGTGGGTCTGGCCGATTCCCGCCACCACCTGCCGTTCTTCTCCAATATCGACGGTGAGGAGCAGCAGCTTCTTCGATTTGGGAATCCTCTCGGCATGTTTCACGATTCCCACTCGGAGATCGATCTCTTTGAACCGTTCAAAGGGGATCAACGGTGTCTGCTCTGTGGCGCTTTGAGCAGCCGGAATACTCTCTTTCATCACCTGCTCCTTAAAGTCGATTCTCGGGAAAAGGGCCTCTCCTTTACTCACCGGTCTGCCTTCCTCCAGCGTTCCCCACCGCCCGTCTTCTGCCAGTCTTAAATCCAGGGCGTGCTTCGGGCATCCCAGGCGGTCCAGAATCTTTTCGGCCGTTTCGGGCATGAAGGGGGCGATGAGTACGGCGACGACCCGGTTCAGTTCCAGAAGCGTGCGGATAACGGTTTGCAGGCGGCCATGCTGGGATGCATCTTTGGCGAGGTTCCAGGGGCCGACCCGGTCAACATATCGGTTGGCGGCATTGATGCATTCCCAGATTGCCATGAGGGCTTTGTGAAACCCAAACTTCGGAATCTCGGCAGCCACGGCATCCATGGATTCTTCGAGCTGCTTCTTGAGCTCAAGGTCGATCTCATCGGTGGCGGAGGTGAAAGGCGGGACCTTTCCCGCAAAATATTTGGCTGTCATGGCGAGCGTACGACTGAAGAGATTACCCAGGTCGTTGGCGAGATCAGCATTGAGTCGCTGCACCAGAGCTTCTTCGCTGAAATTGGCATCGAGACCAAAAACCATCTCACGCAGGAGGAAATAGCGGAAGGCGTCCACTCCGTACTTCGAAACCAGGTCGAGAGGCCGCACCACCGTGCCTTTGCTCTTGCTCATCTTCCCCTCATCAATTTTCCAATATCCGTGAACATTCAAATGCCGGAAGAGCGGGAGATCTGCCGCTTTGATGATGGTGGGCCAATAGATACCGTGCGGCTTGAGGATATCTTTGGCGATGGTATGCTGCACCGATGGCCAAAACTCGCGGTAAAGAGGGCCATCCGGGTACTTCAGCGCCGAGACATAGTTGATCAGCGCATCGAACCAAACGTAAGTCACATAGTTGTCGTCAAAGGGCAGGGGAATGCCCCAGTTGAGTCGTTCTTTCGGGCGCGAAATGCAGAGGTCTTCCAGAGGTTCACGGAGGAATGACATGACTTCGTTTCGGTAGCGTTCCGGGCGGATGAAATCAGGATGCGATTCGATATACTGGATGAGCCAGTCCTGATATTTGCTCATGCGAAAGAAATAATTGGATTCTTCGCGTTCGACGGGCGCCTTGTCGTGGTCAGGACATTTCCCGTCAACGAGTTCGCGTTCCATGTAGAACCGCTCGCAGCCGACGCAATAGAGCCCCTTATAGCTGCTGAAGTAGATGTCCCCGGAATCAAAGACCTTCTGGAGGATATACCGCACGACTTTGATGTGTTCCGGGTCGGTGGTGCGAATGAAATAGTCATTCCGGACATTGAGGGTTGGCCAGGTGTCACGGAAAAGCCCGCTGATGTGGTCGGCGTAACTCTTCGGGTCTGTGCCGGCTTCGCGTGCAGCTTGAACGATCTTTTCCCCGTGCTCATCGGTCCCCGTCAGGAAGAAAGTCTTGTAACCCAATAAGCGATAAAATCGATTCATGACGTCTGCCACGATGGTGGTATAGGCGTGGCCGATGTGAGGCTCGGCATTGACATAATAGATTGGGGTAGTGATGTAGAAGTGTTTCACAATCATGTCATCCTTGAATATTGGGCATGCTCTTATTCTGGAAGCGGTTCCAGGATTTTCTCAATTTCCCTCCCATCCTCCAACAGCACCGTCACGGACCTCTGCAGTACATTCTGGCGGACCACTTTACCACGCCCTTCCGGAATTTCGATCTTTTTGCCGAGCTTGGGCATGTCCTTTTTCATCTCCCGATAGGTATCATGCTCATATTGCAGGCAGCACATCAGACGCCCACAAGCTCCCGAGATCTTGGTTGGATTCAGGCTCAGGTTCTGTTCTTTGGCCATTTTTATGGAAACGGCGTGAAAATTCTTCAAGAACGAAGCACAGCACAGGGGGCGACCGCAACCACCAAGGCCCCCGACCATTTTTGCCTGATTACGAATCCCGATTTGCCGCAGTTCCACGCGGGTTCGCAGCCTTCGGACGAGATCCTTGAGCAGTTCGCGGAAATCCACCCGGCCATCGGCGGTAAAGTAGAAAATGATCTTGCTGCGGTCGTAAAAGTATTCCACATCCACAAGATTCATCGCCAGATCGTGAGCCGCAATCCGCTCCGTACAGTAGCTCTTGGCATCCTGTTCAAATTCGAGATTTTCAAGATGCTTTTGGATTTCCTCCTGCGAGGCCAAGTGATCTATCTTCTTGATCTCAGCGGGGCGGAAGCGTGGGTCTCTCTGGCCTGGGCCTTCCACGACCTGGCCAAAACCAAGACCCTGTTCCGTGTTGACGATGATCCAATCCTCCCGCTTTAACGAAAGCTCTCCAGGATCAAAATGATAAATCTTCCCTCCATTGCGAAAGCGAATTCCAACCACTCTCTCCATAAAGACTTTCCTTTATCGCCAAACAGACACCCTCCAGGGTGAGCTGTTTATTGGCATTTTGTCGAAGACGCAAATGTGCGTTCTCGATGTCAACAAACAACGACAACAAAGATTCGACAGACACTTTCCGAGCCTGCTTCAAGGTGGGCTCATCGGTCTGCAACATCGGGTTGTGGCCCGTCACCAGACGGGAAAGCACAAGATCCCGTATCCACAATTTAATACATTCCAGGTCTTGCTCCAAGTCCGCACTTCCCTTGGCCCACTGAGCCGTCAGTGGGAAAAAATCAACCATGGAAAGCTCCCTGAGCCTGGAGATGTTTTCCAGGACTTCATTCATATGAACTATCCGGGCTGGTTCCGCCAGCCACTTTGCACGGTCCAGACTGCCCTCGGCCATGGTGGCAATGGTTCGAGCCTGGGATGGTGGCAACCCTTGCGTGTCACGCAAGTACTTTTCGATCCAGATCTCTTCGAGGGGCTGAAGACGGACATGACAACACCGGGAGACAATGGTCGGCAGAAGCATTTGCGGTTCAAGGGTTGTCAACACGAACAGGTTCTGTTTGGGAGGCTCCTCCAGCAATTTCAGCAGGGCATTTCCTGCTTCTTCCCTCAAGTCTTGTGCATCTTCGATGATTACAATACGCCACTTTCCTTCAAATGGTCGAAAGGACAGGCGCTGTTTCAGGTTTCGAATCTGATCCAATTTGATATAGGCCCCATCGCTTTTGACCCAGACCAGGTCAGCATGATGCCCGTCTCTTATCTTCAGGCATGAAGCGCAGGCATCACAGCAATCGGAGCTCTGAGGATTCAAACAGTTAAGGAGCTTGGCAAATTCCCGGGCAAGGGTCAGCTTACCGATCCCTTGCATACCACTGAACAGCACGGCATGGGGAAGTTTCCCGAGGCTCAACAGTTGTTTCAAAAACCGCTTTGCCCGCTCCTGTCCAAAAATATCCTTGAGGGCCATTCTACCCCTTGTTCGGAATAGTGGTCATAACCTAATCGTCCGGGTTTCCACCGCTTGACCAGAGTCTCAATTGCACCCCTCGATCCTTGCCGCTTTCCGGTTCGATTGCGGTTTTACCCTCAGTTGGGGCGGGGAAACCACGAAAGAAAAAGCGTTCGAAGAGCGGTTGATAGGGACTCCATGCTTCGTTTCCTGCTTTGGAGTCAGAAAGGATGCGCGTCAGGCTGTTCATTTTCGCATCCAAATCATCAGCGAAGTGCAAAACAAAAGCTTCCCTTGTCATGGGTAATCTCACGGCTCCCAGCGCCGTTTCGCCATGGTGACTGAGAATCAGATGGCTCAGTAAAATGGCTTCTTCTGAGGGAAAGCTTCTGAGCGACCGGATTTTCTCATCGACGATCTGTACGCCCAAAACCATGTGGCCCAAGAGTCGCCCCGAACTCGAGTAATCGATACACAAATCGTAGACAAACTCGTCCACTTTGCCGATATCATGAAGCATTGACCCCACTACCAGAAGATCTCGATTCAGGTCTGGATAATAGCCGGCGATAAGCGATACCAGCTCCATCACAGCGACCGTGTGCTCGATCAGCCCGCCCAGGTAGGCATGGTGCATGGACTTGGCTGCGGGTGCGGTTTTGAAACGCTCCATGAGGTGCGCATCGCTGAGGATTTGTTTCGTCAGCCTTTGCAAAGCGCCCCTCTTGATGGTTGAAGCCAGCTCTCTCAGCCTTTGAAAGAGGTCTTCCACACTCTTGGGAGAGACCGGCAGGAAGTCGGAGCGGTCGATTTTTTCAAGGGAGAGGGGCGAAAGGTCATGGATCTGGAGCTGCAATTCGTCGCGGAAGAGCTCGCTTCTGCCGCGAACACAAACTACAGATTTTGGAGCAATTGTGCGCGACCATTCTTCTGCCCGTTCCCAGATGCGCCCGCTGATTTGGCCAGACTTGTCGACCAGTTTCAAGGTCAGGAATTGCGTGCCATTCCTCGCCACCCGCAACTGTTTCTCTGCGACCACAAAACTGCTCGTCACTTCCTGGTTGGGGCCTATTTCAGAGATGTAAGTCTTTGCCACGTCTGTCACTCTGTCCAGTACGGTGATTGCCGGTATGTTTTTGCATCCTCCCTAACATGGCCTCCAAAAGGCCAGATTACTAAGCTATATATGCCACAGGGATTCCTGTCAAATCAGTGTTGTCGGCGGAGACGCTTTTATTTTGTTTTTCTGGTTCTCACAACCCTGCCGCAGGATGAAAAGCAAAACGAAGAGCGAGTTGACAGAATAACAATGCTGGCTATACTGATGTCAATCCCCGGAAATTCTTGCAGTTGTTTTCCACTCGGAACGGATAGCAGCTAATGAAAGAATCCGAAAAGGCCTTATGGAAGAGCCTCAAATGGCCGGGTTTGACGCCTTCGGCAGTGAAGATCCGGGAGCTGGCGACCCGGATTCCGCTGAAACTTGCAGTGCTCTCCTACAAGAGTTCAAGCCATTTTCTATGGGTTGTTTTCATCGGTGGAACAGGAACGGGAAAATCGACGCTGTTTAACGCGCTCGTCGGGAAGTCGCTCAGTGAGACCGGTGTGGAGAGACCCAAGACCAACGGCCCCCTGGCCTATGCCCGCAAAAATACTCCCATCGCAAAAGGCTTCCCCTTTGCTGCGGTGGATGTCCACCGCGTCACCATCGACCAAACCCCACCTTTGGCGCTGTCCGGTTCGCCGGGCCAGTTACTCGTGCTCGATCATGATCGGGAGGAATTCTCGCATCTTGTCCTGGTTGACACCCCCGACCTGGACAGCCTTGAGCTCAAGAACCGCCAGATGGTGGAAGATCTTCAGCTCCTTGCCGATGTGGTTATTTTTGTGGCCAGTCAGGAAAAATATGCTGACGAAGTTCCCTTTCGCTTCCTCGAGCGTATCCACCTGGGAGAGAAACCCTATTTTTTCCTCTTGAACAAAGCGGAGGACGAGCTGACGGCTCATGAGGTGCTGGATGCGCTCCACGGGCAGGGGCTCAAAGTAGGCGCCGAAAGGTTTTGGATGCTGCCGTATGTGCCGGCCAACCCTTCCGTGTCACTCTCGGTTGCGGAGAGTTTCACTCATTTTCGAAAGACGCTCTTCCAATTGTTGAACAAGACTCAGGCGCTCCATGTCATTCAGCAGGAAAAAACGAGGGCGGCAAGGGAGACAGCGGGGGAGATCCAGCTGCTTCTTAAACTCCTTAAGGAGGAAGATGAAGCGGCTTCGAAATGGGTGGAACAGCTTGAGATGGTCTATCAGGCTGCTTGCCAGAGCCTGATTACAAAGCAGGAGGAACGTTTCGTTCAGGAGAGCCGGGCGCATATTCAGCGCGAGATCACGAAACACTTCAGCAAGTATGATTTGTTGGGAAAACCCCGGCGTCTCATCTCACAAGTCATGCGAATGCCGCTTCGGGCTCTTGGATTATGGCCGGCAGAAAGCACCCAATCGCCGGGGAATGAGCTGGACGAAATCTGCCGGAAGGCTGATCTCAGGATGATTCAGACTGCTGTTGAAGGTTTCAATCGTTTGGTTCTGGAGAAGCTTTCACCTCATGATGAGACCTCAGCGCTCTACAGGAGACTGCGTGATCCCAACCTCGTGCTTACGGCCGATGAAATCAGGCAGCAAGTCCAGGACGAACAAGCTCGTCTTATGTCCTGGCTGGCGGAGACTTTTCAACGCCTGGCTGAGGGCATTCCGATAAGCAAAGAGTTGGGCATCTACTCCACCTCTATCCTGTGGGGAGGCCTGATTATTGTCCTCGAAACGGCAATTGGAGGCGGTATCCACCTTTTGGAAGCAGTTCTGGATACGGCCATCGCTCCCTTTGTGACCAAGGGCGCTGTCGATTTGTTTGCCTATCATGAACTCCAAAAAATCGTGCACGATCTCGGTGAACATTACAAAGAGGCGCTTACGGCGACGCTTCGGATACAGCGCGAGCGCTACCTGGAATGCCTCCGAACGCTTATGGCTTCTCCGCATACGGTGAAGGAACTGGCAGCGGTGATCAGGAGAGTCGAGGCTGAAGCGAAGTAAGACCTCTTTCCCAGGGCTGAAAAATGGTGCGTTCCGCTCGAGAACTGCAAAGTGATCTCAATTGTATTCAAGTTCTGATCCATGAGGATGCCTTTATTTCCTTATCCGGAGAGGAAAAGAAGCGTCTGTCCGAGGATTCCCAGGAGCTGGTCCGGAAGCTTGGTCGCGTTGCGGAGAGCTCTCTTGTGGTTGGTCTGTTGGGGGGCACCGGAGTGGGGAAGTCCAGTCTGATGAATGCTCTGGCTTGCTCGCCCATTGCCGCCACCAGTCATCGCCGCCCCCACACCGAGCAGGTGCTGATCTACCACCATGCAGCCGTGCCCTTGCCGGATGCTCTTAACAATAGCCCCTATCCCTGGCGCGAAATCACGCACGAAGCGGAAGCGGTGCGCCATTTGCTCCTTTGCGATCTCCCCGACTTTGACAGCCTATTGACGGGGCATCGAGAGCGGGTCGTGCAATTTCTGGAGCACCTGGATATCCTGGTGTGGACCACCACTCCGGAGAAATATGCAGATGAAAGATTCTACGCGTTCCTCCGCGAGGTCCCTAAAGCCAGGCAGAATTTCTATTTTATCCTGAACAAAGTCGATCTCCTTTTTCGTCCCGAGGAACCTGAGACCGGCTATGCCCCGCTGGCCAGCCTGATCACGAGGTTCAGCCACCATCTGAGGCAAAACGGTATGCTCGAGCCCGTGATTTATGCGGTGTCTGCGCGCGAGGGCTGTGATTCCAAGGCGGCATCGCCATGGAATCAGTTTTGGAACTTCCGCAACCAGATCTTTCGGCTGCGTGATGCCAGAGAAGTGAGGGAAATTAAGGCTGCCAACCTTGATGTTGAGGCTAAGCAACTGGCTAAGGTCTTGGAGAAGGAGGTTCTCGGCCTCAACATTTTGCACAGGGTGCTCACGGATTCAGCTTATGAGTTGGAGAACCAACGGTCCGAATGGGGCCAGATCGGTCATGCCGCCTTCCACCGGACGCTGGAACGAAGTCTTGACGAAGAATTCGAGCATCAGCCTGTGCCCGCGCGGGCTTTGGTGGGCTTCGGCTCTGCTATTGCCAGGGTGGCCAGGGATTGGAAACGCTTGACCACGCGCTCCGATGAACCGCTGAATATTGTCGAGTTGCTCCAAAACCAGGGGGCACTGGAGACCCAGCAGCATGAACTGCAGCGCCTGGAGAATAAAATAATCTATCAATCCATGCATCAGGGACTTCCACCATCAATCGCGGACCATTTTCGGAGCTTTTTTGATGCAAATGCTGAGTGGAGCCGGTTCTTGCAGCGGCTGCAAAATGGGGTGACACAATTTCTCGAAAATCATTGGCCTCCGCCATTCAGCGGTTTCAGAGCGGTACAATACGCCTTTTACCTGGCCCTTCTTGTACTTTTGCTTATCGCAATAAGTGGCGACGCGCCTTTACGGAATCTTTTCGAGCGGCCGAGCTGGTTCAATCTGGCCGCTTTGTTATTGGCGCTCATCCGGACGCTATTCAGTCCCCAAGGCTTTGCTGCTTTGGGGAGCTACGTGCTGCTCCAGGTCTTTTTGGGATTTCGCTTCTACGGGAGGTACAAGAAATTGTTGCAGCAGCATGCACAAAAGTTTATAGAGTCACTCAAACTGGAATTGGGAATGATCTGGGAGGAAGAGCTGAATATCCTGATTACTCATCTTACAGAAGCAGCTCAGCAGGTTGAGGGGCGGATTGAGGCCTTATCCGCTCTCTGCCCGTCGGATACAAAGGATTGACCGATGCCGTTCAAAATCTTGCTGGTGATGATCGTTTTGCTGCTCCCCATGGCGCCCACCTTCTGGGCGATTTTGGATATCCCGAAGCGTGAGTTTTCAAGTCTGAAGAAGAAGATCATGTGGTTTTTCGTGGTGGCTACGCTGCCCGTCGTGGGTGCGATCTGTTACGTTACCCTCGAACGTCGCCATACCTATCCCTGTCCCGTGAAATGTGACAGTCAAAAAGGAGGAAATTCCAGCCCATGTTAGACCTCGTAAGGAAACATGCAAAATCATGGCTCATCAAAGTTGCTCTCTTCCTGATCGTCATCGTTTTCATCTTCTGGGGAGGGTATTCCTATAAGACTCGCCAGGAAGGCCAGATGGCCAAGGTTGGCGAGTACTACATTTCGATTAACGAATATAATCAATATTACACTCAGCTTGTCGAGATGTACCGACAGCAGTTGCGCGATTCTTTTTCGGAAGATTTGCTGCGCCAGATGAATCTGAAAAAGCAGGCTCTGAATCTGTTGATCGATCGTGCCGTTATTTCAAAAGCCGCGCAAGGAATGGGGCTTACCGTAACGACCGACGAAATCCAGCAGAAACTTCTTGAATACCCGGTCTTTCAGACCGAAGGCCGCTTCGATAAAAAACGCTACGAATTCATTCTGCGCCAGAATCGCACGAGCCCTGAAACGCTTGAGCGGCAGATTGGCCACGATTTAACGATGCAGAAGGTGGAGGCGTTCGTCAAGCGGCGAGCCGTTCCCACGGAACAGGAGATCCTGGCCCAGTTTCGATTGAATTACACTCTCATTCAGGTCGCCTATGTGTTCTTTGACCCAAGGACTTTTGAGGCTCAAGTCAAGGTCGACGAAAAAACCCTTGAGGACTTTTACCAACAGCGTCAGGATCGTTATAAGGACCCGGAAAAAAGGCAGATTTCCTATGAGCTTTTCAATCCGGATGCCTATCAATTTGATGCACAGGTGACGGAAAAGCAGATAAAGGATTATTATGAGGACCATGCTGCGGATTACCACAAGGAAATGGAGGTCCGTGCACGGCATATTGTTTTCAGTATAAAGGAAGGTACTCCCGAAGCCGATATCGAAAAAATCCGGGCAGAAGCGGAAAAAGTTCTGGCCGAGGTGAAGCAGGGTAAAGACTTTACGGAACTTGCGAAGAAATACTCCCAAGATCCCTCGGTGGCCGAAAATGGAGGAGATCTTGGATTTTTCACCCGTGGCAAGATGGTACCGGCATTTGCCGATGCGGCTTTCAGTTTAAAAGCTGGGGAGATCAGCGACTTGGTCCGCTCGCCTTTTGGGTTTCATATCATCAAGATCGAAGATGTGCATCCCGAAAAGATAACATCGTTGGAGGAAGCGAGAAGTGAGATCGAATCGAGGCTAAAGGGGGAGATAACGCGCGATATTGCCCATCGCAAAGCACGGGATTTTGCAGATATGGTATATGCCCAAAAGGATATGGGCAAGGCTGCCCAGGCAGCGAAACTGCAATTGACGGCTACCGGAACGTGGGTGTCTCAGAAAGACGCTCTGCCGGACCTGGGAGGGATGCCAACTCAGAGCATGGGCAAGCTTTTTGCCCTGCCGGAGAAGGGTATCAGTGATGTTATTGAAGTCCCGAAGGGATTCTTGGTCGTTCAGGTTGAGGCGATTCAGGCACCCCAGGTGATTCCTTTTCAAAATGCGAAAGATCGCGTGGAGAGGGACTACAAAATCGATCAGGCTCGCATACTGGCTCAGCAAAAGGCTTCCGATTTGCTGGAAGCCGCTCGAAAGCTTGACAGCCTCGAACAAGCCGGTACGCAGGAAAACCTGGAGGTCAAGAAGAGCGACTGGTTTTCGCGGAAGGAACCAGACAAAGACCTGGTGTCGCTGCAGGGAGAGGCACAGAACCAGATATTTCAACTTGAAACAGTCCGGCCTTTTACTGAAGCTCCACTGACGTTAGGAAACCGGTATGCAGTCTTCCAACTGCTCGGGCGAAAACTTCCCGAAGAGACGTTTAACAATGAGCGCCCGGCAATCGTCAAAAACCTAGTCGAGGAACAACAAAGTATTGTTTGGCAGGCATGGCTCGGAGAAGAGCGCCGAAAAACTCAAATTGAGGTGTTTAAAGAGCCGTGATGACCGAGTTTTGCCCAGATCGTCCTGACCTGCTGATGGGTATGATCGAGGTCACCGCTGTTGTCTATGACCAGATGTGATTTGGCTCTTTTGGCTTCTATGGGAAGCTGCATGGTTAGCGTTTCGGCAGCCTCGGCTGCACTAAGGCTGTCGCGTAGCATCAGTCTCTGAATCTGGATTTCGCGCGAACTATAAACCAGAATAATCGTGTCAAAACGGTCAACCAGGCCTGCCTCGAACAGAAGGGGAATGTCGAAGATTACTATTTGTTCGTGCCGGAGGGTTTGCAGTGCCTGCCATCTCTGCTCCATCTCCTCGACAATGGCGGGATGAAGAATAGCATCCACCGTCAATCGGCACTGACTGTCCTCAATGATTCTTTCTCGCAGTTCCCGGCGTCGTAAAGCTCCATTCTCTTCAAAGTAGGCCGGGCCGAGAAAATCTCTAAGTTTCTGCCAGCAGCTGGTTCCCGGTTGCACCACCTCACGCGCCACCTGATCGGCGTCGAGGATGATTGCACCGAGGTCGGCAAAAATCCTCGCAACGGTGCTCTTGCCCGTCGCAATCCCGCCCGTGAGAGCTATTCTGCCAAACACTATCTTCCCATGTCGGTGGCGGTATAGTCTGTGTTCTCATATTCCATTTGCCCAAGGGGCCGTTCGAAGGTGTATTTATAAGGTTTTACGATGAGCTCCCTGCAGACTCGGTCACAACTGTTGGTAATGGCCGCAAACGGCCAGGCCACCAGTGCGCCGGCCAATCCGACAATAATCGCCACCACCCCGACAGGCCGCATGATCAGCGCATCGGCCATAATCAATTCCCCCGGGGGGTCTGCATGCACTGTTTTGGTCTGCTCAGCCTGGCTGGATAAAGGAGACGACGGGGCAGTCTCCTGTGCACGAACAGACGGGACGGTCATAGAAGCCAGAATAAGTGCCAGGATCACCAAAAGGGACAGAACTTGTTTCATAGCGCACCCTCCGAATCGTTGCCTCGCGATGTCTGAATGGAACCCATTACATCCTTTTCGCTCATCAAAAATATCTGGAGACTCCATGGTGATGTCGTCTGAGCCTCCGTCCTCCTGGCACCCCTCGCCATGCCTTGCAGCTCGAGTAGCCTATCTTTTTAATTTAAATAATGTTTCACTTAAGATAAAGCAAGCGAATTACCGTGAAAGGTCGGGGCCTTTGACCGCGAGAAAATTAACGACTCGGTAAGGCAAGAGCCATTGAACTGAAAGCCGCAAAATCAAGGGATAATCAATGACGGGAAATCTTCCTGACAGTAACGAACGGGACCTCTCAAGACTTGCCCCTCCGGAATTGAGCCAGCAGCTCATGGGCCTGCCGCCCAAGAAGAGGCTGGAAGTTGTCCTCTCGCGAACGGATGCGGAAGCCGTTGTGGCTGCCCTCCCCGTCCAGGACTTCTTTTTCTTCGTGAAGGAAATCGGTCCCGATGATGCGGCGCCGCTGCTGGCTCTCGGGCAAGTCGAGCAAGTCATTCACCTGTTTGATCTGGAGTGGTGGGATAAAGACCAGATCCAACCGGCAAAGGCTTTGCAGTGGCTGCAAAGATTGGCGTCCGCCAGCGAGGAAAAGCTCCTGGCGTGGCTGTATCAGGCTGACTTCGAACTGTTGGTGGCGCTCTTTAAGAAGTGGATTCGCGTGGAGCTGACTCCGGAAGATATCGACCCTCTCGAGGCTACTGATCAACTGCCCAGGAATACTCTGGACGACCAATTCTACTGGGAGACGCAATACCTCCAGTTCGAGGATTTTCTTTCACAGTTGCTGAGCCTCATTTTTGAGGTGCATCCCGGTTTCTACAGAGAACTGTTGACCCACGTCATCTGGGTTTCCGATGCGCAAATGGAGGAAGACGCTTATCGCTTTCACAGCGCGCGCCTGGAGGACGAAGCCATTCCTGAGTTCTACGATGCGCTGGAGATCTACCGTGCCGTCAGTCCGGAACAAATTGGCCATGATAAGGATGCTGCCGAGCTGAATGCCGCCAAGGCATCGGCGCCTTCCTTTGCGGTGGCATTACTTCCCGAAAAGGACCTTTTGCATCGTGCTCTGGAACAAATCCGGGATCCTCTTGTGGTCGATGCGCTCCGTCTTGAACTTGCTTCCCTTGCCAATAAGGTGATTGTTGCCGATCGCTTGTCTGTAGATGAGCCCGAGGCTTTGCGTCGCGCCGTGGACAAGGTCGCGGCGTATGTCAATTTGGGGCTTGACTTGATGTCTCAGAGTGACGTGCAACCTGCCGTGAAAACTCTCGAAGAAGCCTTCCTGGAGAATCTTTTCCGCCTTGCCCATACTCAGATAACCCGGCTGAAAGCCCGTTTGCAGCAGTTGCTTCAGCATGGGTGGCTGTCGCAATGGCCAACTGGTTTGAGGTGTCTGGAGAGCGACTGGATGGAATCAGCCGAGTTGCTGTTGCAGAAGACGCCAAGATTCGTGCGACCGGCTTCGACGGCAGGGTCAGCTCCCAGGGATGACTTTTTCAGAGATCGGCGGGATTTGTCTCGAGGGAAGCATTTCGTTGACGTCATTTCCGCCTTGGATCCGCTCTTTGATGGCCTCCCCGTGGAGCCTGCTCAGCTTAGCGAGAAGTTATGGACGCAGGCCCAGATTCGGCGGCTTGAGGATGTCACTCTGGGGAGCATGATCTGGACGGCGGCTGCACAATTGCAGAGCGGCGGCAGTTGGGAAGTGCAACCCATCAAGGTGAAGGACTGGTATGGACTGTTTGGCCGTCTCGGTTCACCAGTCATGGAGCAGTCAATTCGCTCCTGGGTTGAGCGCATCGTGCCTGAAGCACCGCGACGGAATCTTGTAGAGGCCTATCTCGATCCGCTCTTTCAAGAATATGCGCGGGAAATGTCCCCCTTTTCTCCGGAAGATCCACCCGATCCCGCGCTGGTGAGGTTCTTTATTTTTGAAGAGGAATAGCCACGGGTTTTCCCAAGAGTCCCTTTCCCGTGATTTCAAGGAGCCTCACTCTTGTAACCGATCCCTGTTGAAAAGCGTTTGAGGCCGGAAAGACCACTCGCTGGTAATTTTCCGAGGTTCCTCGCCACCAGCCATTTTCGATTTGAGTTTCAGCAAGGACCTCCACACATTGCCCCAAAAGGACCGCCTGGAAGGCTTGCTTCTTTTCCCTGCCCAAATCCTGGAGAATATGAACCCTGCGTTTCAACTCCTGGCTGGAGACTTTGCCGGGCATTGCGGCTGCCGCTGTTCCGGGCCGAGGGGAAAACCGAAAGGCATGGAGGTAGGTCAACGGTAGCCGCTCAATTAACCGGCAAGTGTTGGCAAATTGCTCCTCGGTTTCCCCCGGAAATCCCGCCATCACATCGGCGCCGAGTGCCGCTCGCGGGAAAAGTCGTCGGAGCTCCACAATGAGCTCAGCATATTGGTGCGGTGTGTATGGGCGCTGCATCAGCTCGAGGATGTCGGCATCGCCGCTCTGCAGGGGAACATGAAAATGCGGGCAGATCCATTCCCAGCCAGTGAGATGCTCAATCAGGGGTCCACTCCATTCCCTTGGCTCCAGGGAGCTCAACCGAACCCGATATGGCAATGGGCGCTGATTCAGCAACATCAGGAGGGTGTCAAGATCCTGCTGGGGGGCAAGATCTTTGCCCCACTGTCCCAAGTGGATGCCGGTCAAAACTACTTCCTGATACCCATGCCCCAAAAAGCGATCCAACTGCATACCGACCTCGACCGGCGGCAGGCTCCGGTTGCGGCCACGCAGGTGAGGGACCACACAGTAAGAGCAAGACGCATCACAGCCGTCCTGGACCTTGAGGAAAGCCCGGGCGCGTCCCGAGTGCATGGAGCCGATGGTCAGGGGTCTGAAGGGAATGAACCGGCGCATGTCGGCTGTGGGTTGCAGAGGATGGAGCAAGTTGCCGGGAGCCTGCAGCCAGGAAACCAGATCAAATTTGTGGAGGTTGTCAAGAATGTGAGTCGCCAGCCGCTCTTCTGCAAGTCGTTCCGGCTCCAGTTGCGCCTGGCATCCTGCGGAGACGA
>JADGQM010000332.1 GCA_017881795.1 Syntrophobacteraceae bacterium | reverse complement strand
AAGGCCTTCATCCGGAGAGCTGTCGAGATCGCCGGCGGAAGGCAGATTATCTTCAAGCTTCACCCGAGCGAAAAGGTCGAGCGCGCCACCCGGGAAATCCGCCGGTATGCGCCTGGCGCCATGGTGTTCGCGACCGGCAGCGCGGAAGAGATGATCGCGAACTGCGATGTCCTGATCACTCGATTTTCGTCGACTGCCTTCGTCGGCCTTGCGCTTGGCAAGGAAACCTACTCGGACTTCGATATGGACGAATTGCGTCGGCTCATGCCGGTTCAGAACGGCTCGGCGGCCTTCAATATCGCAAATGTCTGCCGCCGGTTTCTCCAAGAGGACTGACTGGCAGCCCAGGACAACAGAGAGCGTTACTATATGAGCGGCTCTCGCCATGGATCCGGCGGTTACGTGGTGTACCCGGGGCCTCGTCAACCGTAAAAACATCTCAAGTGGCAATTGATAACATTGAGCATACATGGTCTCGCTGCTTTGTAGGCGCACTTCGCAACTCTGGTCCTCACAAACTCCTTCCTGGTCTCGTTGAAATCAAGTTCAGGGCTTTATGGACGATTTCAATCGGCAATCGTTCGATCGGGGATATTGAAGGCAGGGATTTTGACCCTGCTTTCGTTTTGCCATGTTACGGCCATGTTTTACTTCCAACCCCCCTGATCCCTTGGGAAGATAAGCGAGTGTTCAGAGGAGAAAAAAAGAAGAGTCGAAGGATGATTCCCCTCCGACTCCTCCGAATAAAGGGTTGATTACCAGCCAAGAACACCGAAGAACAGCACACAGGCAATAGCGCCGACGACGGACATGGAGAGTCCCCAGATGAGCAGTTTCCTGAAGAGCTTTGTCTTGTCCTCGTGCTCACCCGCGCAGGCGATGCACAATGCACCCAGCGTCGACAGGGGTGAGGTATCGACAAGGTGGGAACCGATGTTGATGGATGAAATCATGGCGATCACATCCGCGCCGGGCACTTCCTTGACGAGACCGGGCACCAGGGGCAGAAACATGGGCATCACGACGCCCGAAGAGCTGGAGTAGGCCGAGATGATGCCGGTGAATAGGCCGAGCCAGAAGTTGACCGTAACGGGGCCGGAGATGACGCCGATCATATTCACCAAGGCGTTGAGGCCCCCCGAGCGGTCCATGACCTCAACCAGGACGGTCACCCCGCAGACCATCATGATCACGCCCCAGGGAACGACCTTGATTGCAGCCTTGCTGTCGCCGGCATTGAGGAGCATGAGGACACCGGCCAGGATAAAAGCGACGGAGCCGACGTTGGCGATCAGGGCCATGACTTCCTTGGGGATGAGCCCCTTCACGCTGGGAAGGGCCGGCGCGATGACGAAAACGATCAGGAGGATGATGGCAAAGATGGTGTACCACTGCTTCAATGTGAAGGGTTCAGGCCTCGGGGCCAATTCATCGATGTTGATTGCCTGGCCGCGCTGCCTGGCAATCCAGGCCCAGCCCCCCATAAGCAGGAAGCCCCCGATGTTGACGATACCCTGGCAGTACTCGGAGTTGAAATGGATCTTCCAGGCCAGGCCGTCGAGGGTCCATGCCTCCTGAATGGCGGGAAGTTGGGGAGCCATCTTGGCGATGAGGCCGTTCGAGATGATCCCCGTGGGAGCAAAGGGCGAGAAGGCAGCGCCGTTCGCCGCCCCGACGACCAGAAGCGTCATCAGGAAGGCCGGCATGCCGACACGGGTCGCGATGGCCATGGCGATGGGAGCCATGAGAGCCGTAGCGGCGATATTCCCCGGGCCGATGGTGGTGAGGACCGACACAAGAACGTAGATAATGAGGGGCAGCCAGGCCGTCTTGCCGCCGCAGATGCGGATCGCATAGGACGAGACTTTCTCCATGGTCCCGTTGGTCGAAGCCAGAGCGAAGAGGAAGGTTACACCCACAAGGATCATGAAGAGACCCAGGGGAAACGTGTTCATGACCTTGGCACCGTTCATGCCGACCCAGAGGCCGCCCACGATGATGCCGAAAGCAATGCTGAGGAACCCGACGTTGAGATCCTCATTGATACAGCTGATGATGACGACGATGGCCAGTGCCAGTATGGACATCCATGCCGCTAATGAAATTTCCGCTAATATTTCCATGGCTATATCCCCTTTTTCTAATCATCAGGATTGCGTGTCACAAACTTTTGCATATCGTTGTCTATGGCAGGTAGGCTCCGCAGCAGACAATCAAGTTTCCCTCTTTTTGAAAGTAGGTGATCTTGGCCTCCTCCTGCCCGGTCATCGGATTCGAATAGGTATAGTCAACCCATCCGGAACCCCGGCTATTGGCGAGATCAACGATTTCTTTCCTGAAAAGCTTCCCCTTGCTGTCCGGTTCATTATAGAGATTCCGGCCGATCAGTTTAGGATTCGGATGACCCTTCATGACCCCTTTCGGGTCGTAGGCAAATACGTACAGATCACGCCACTGGAATTTGCCATTGGGCTTGTTGAATTCCTGCAGCGTCTTCTCCTCGCCATTCGCCTTGATGTAAACAATGGCCTGTTCCACCATTTTCTTCGCTTCTACAGGAGTCCCAATACCGTATCCCTGGGCATGCACCGTACCCACTGCGAATAGACACATGATGATGGATATGAAAATCTTATTGAACATAGCCCTCATTCCTCCTTTTCTTTTTGCCTTATCGAATTTTCGAATCAACCCGCACCGGCAGCACAAACGCTGTCACTTGGCCGGAAGCCGGAACTGTTTCCCGCCGCATCGGATACAAATCAATAGGACGGGTTCAGTTTGAGGTTACGGGATCTGTCGCAGAATCAGGTGCAATGAACGTGAGGAGTTAATGGGTGGCGCTTCCAGCACCCCAGGCAGGGAAAACCATCAGGTGCTTCTGATTCGAATGCAGGATTTGCCGAGGGGACGTTTCAGGCTTTGTCCGACAGTGTCTCAAAACCCTTTGCCATCTGTATCTTCGGGGAGAAGGATGTCCGTCTCATTCACTTCAGACGTGTCTGTCAGGCCATTCAGGGTAGAATATTCGCAGCAATGCAGTGGGATATCTGGGTTAATCGTTACAAATCGATCGTGCCGGCGGTTAGTAAAGGCGCGGCAGTTATAAAGATGGAGAGAGGTCCAAGTTCCTATGAAGCGTAGTATTATTGTACCGTAATACAATATCAGTTATCAACAATGATTATCAAGAGTTAAATAGAAGACACTCTTCTTTATCCCGTGCAGAGATTCTGACCAGGACCAATAGTCCTTTCCGTACTCGGTAAAATCGAATTTCGGAAATAAATAAAAGCCTGCATTCGGCGATCCTTAACGATTACATCATGCCGTATACCCCAATATTATTTCTGCGGTCTTTTATCGCTGTGGTTTCATCACCCAGTCTGTGATGTGAATATACTGGACAAAATTAACAAAATATTTCTATTTATAAATAGCCGCAACATACCCCCTCCTCTACAGAGCCTTGATTGCCTCAGCCAGGTTTGAGATGGATCTTAAGAGAAAGGTGTGGGACGATGAGAGATCAGAGGGTTGTCTATGAATAAATCGGATCTGATGAAGATGCTGGTAACAAAGGAAAACCTGAGTGAAGCACAGGCCGCCAGGATCGTGGATTTGATATCCGATGAATCCCGCGATACATTGAAGACGGGGGAAGGAGATGTTCCTGACTCTTTGAGGTATAAAGTCCTGAAGGCGGCAAAGGGCCGATGCATGCTCTGTGGAGCGACCAGCCACGAGCGGCTGTTGAATATTTGCCATATAAAGCCCGTATCAAGAGGCGGAGAGACGATCTACGAAAATCTTCAGGTTCTATGCGACAGGTGCAGCACATCAAGATCGGACGAGGATGATTCCGACTTCAGACCCGGTGCCGATGAAGGGTTCGATAGCGATTGCATTTTCTGCGCAGCATCCAAAGAAAAGATCCTGATTGAAAATGATTATGCCTTTGCCATACCCGACAAATATCCCATCACGGAAGGGCATACCCTCATCATACCCAAAAGACATTTTGCCAGCTATTTTGACAGCATACAGGTCGAGCACGATGCCATATACGGGTTGTTAAAAATCCTGGAAAGGCAGTTATTAGAAAACGATCCACTGATTAGGGGATTCGATATCGGCGTAAATGTGGGGGAGGTAGCCGGGCAGAAAGTCTTCCATTGCCATATTCATCTGATTCCACGGAGAAAAGGGGACTCCCCCGGCTGGGGCGAACGGAGCAAGTCCAAGTAAGGAAGAATCGAATTCTGAAATCTCAAAGAGATTATCCGGTGAATAAAACGGATCTCATACCGGCACCAGGAATGACGCGGCCGAAATACAGGCTTGTGGAAACTGGATATTGTCAAGGAGGTCGGATTGTGCAGGATGAAGTAACAAGGGATGCAGGGGAGAATATCGTGGATCAGAAGATACGCAATACAGCGGAATAGCTATTCCGCTCGAAATACGAAGAGCTTACTGAACTGGAAAAGCATGTTGTCCATCACATAACCGAAAGAACGCCTATTTCGACCGACGTCCATCAAGACTTATCCAAACGCTCGATGTTTGGCCAGAAGATGGCTGATCAGGTCGCTTCTTTCGGGGGCTCTTGGACGTTTACATCCTGCTGAATCTGGTTTTGTCCATGCTTATTGTCATTCAAGCTCCAATCATTTTAATGTCCCAAAACCGGCAGGCCTATAAGGATTGACTGAGTGCAGAACACGATTATGAAGTCAACTTGAAGGCAGAGTTTGAAGTAATCGAGCTT
>JADGQM010000331.1 GCA_017881795.1 Syntrophobacteraceae bacterium | reverse complement strand
CGGCGAACACGATCGGCAGCATGCCGAAGGCAATCGAAATCAACCGCCACGGCTGCCACACGTGGTACAGCGCGAAAAGGAAGCTGTGCAATAGCGTTGCTCCGCGCCTTGCGTAGTGCATCCGAGGGAGCAGAAAGCCACGGAAGTAGAGCTCCTCGACTGCCGACTCTCCGAGCGTGACGAAAAGCAATGTCAGGGAGTAGCTGACGACCAGCATGGCTCGGGTGTACCCGCCGCTCAAATTCCAGTCGAAGGACGGCATCCATGCAAAGAACATCTTGCGCAGGGTGTTGTCCAAGACGGCTCCGCCGATCCCAATCACGGCGAGGCTCGCCATGAACACCAACGGCACGTAAACCAGATATTTCCGGAGTTGAATCGGCTGGCGATAGAGCACCACCCCTTGCAGGGAGAGGCGACCATTCCGTTTGTAGCCCAGATATAGCAGGAGGCCCAGTTGCACTGGAATCATTGCGAGCGGGATGGAAAGAACCAGTGCCGCGTGTGGCGGATACCCCGCGGCAACAACCGCCGGTAGCAGTGCGACGGCCACGGCACCGGTCACAACACCGGGCAGCAGGTGCAAGAAAATGGAGAGAAGCGCACTATGGTCGGCAAGCAGCGTTTCCGAACTCAAGGATGTGGTGTGTTTGATTTGAGCAAAATTTGAATCAAGAGCCATGGTAATTTCTCCTCTTTATGGTTGTCAGTGAATGCCTGGTCGTCTACAATCCAATACCAGGCCCTGCATTAATGGCAGGCGTGCTCATGTTCGCCGTGTGCATGTTCGTGCGGGCGAAAGAGCATAAAAGCTGTCATCGCCAGGATCATCAGCGGATCACCCACCTTAAACAAAGTATGAATGGGGAGCACGTAACACAGCACCAGTACCGTGAGCGCGGCAAGGGGCGCGAGCATTGCGATCGTCATTTCCAGGATGTAGCGCCAGTTGGATTTATGGAAACGCATCAAGGCAAGCATTCCCAGAACCATAGAAACGAGCATCATCCAATAACCAATGAGCGGATAAGCGTGAGTCAGGGCACCATAGCCAGTTGGAGCCAGAAGAGGCCACAACAGGAGGTGGTAGACCATCATCCCGGCCTCCATCGCCAGGACCATCTGCACCAGGTGCCAGAGAAACCGTCCCATCTTCACTGCAAGGTCGGATGTTGGGTGTTGAATATGGGATTCAACCTTCATCGAAATCGTGGATTTGTCCATTGTTTCATTCTCCTTTTCGTTGGTACATTTATCATAGCCAACTCTCATCCTATCGTCATCAGCAGAAGCATGAATCTTGCCGTAATAAAAAACGACCGCGTCCAGCGCGGTCTCATCCAACATTCGTACCATGGCATCTACGTAATTTTGATTAGCCGTTTCCTGAGAGCGAAACGTCATCCAGTGAACTCAACCCCTCCTTCAGTGCATATAACGCAGCCTGGGTCCGGCTGGCCAGGTGAAGCTTACTCAGGATGTTGCTCACATGGGTACAAACAGTCCGTTCGGTGATCACCAACTGCTCGGCGATCTCGCGGTTGCTCAATCCCTGGGAGATCAAGCGCAGCACTTCCAGCTCGCGACCGGTCAAAGGATCGAGAGTCAGCGGTGCCTCAGGTGGGTGGTGCAGCTCCAACAACAGTTTGCGTGCGATCGCCGGTTCCAGAGATGGTTCTCCGCTAGCAACCTGCTGGATGGCCTGCACTAATTCAGCCGGGCTGGAATCTTTCAGCAAGTATCCGAGCGCGCCAGCCTTGATGGCCGGGAAGACTTTATCGTCGGCCGCGAAACTGGTCAGCACCAGGATATGTGCGTCAGGTTGTTGCGCTGTTATCTGTCGTGTGGCTTCGATGCCATCCACCTCGGGCATCATCAAATCCATTAAAATAACATCCGGGTTCAAAGCGGCTGCCTGTGTAATTGCCTCTGCGCCGTTCCCCGCTTCGCCTATGACCTGTATGCCGGGTTCGGTTGCCATCAGCGCCCGGATACCCTTCCGGACAATATCGTGATCTTCGCAAATCAACACGCGAATAAGAGATGTCATTTTCAGGCTCCTTCGATTAGAGGCTTGTTCCCGATGTCCGCCTTCGGTTGGGTTTGAACCGCCACCCTGGTGCCCTGGCCAATTGAACTTTCCACCAACAGATCACAGCCAATCCGTTGAGCTCTTTCACGCATCCCCGCCAGGCCCAGTCCGCCTCGGCCCGGGTTCGCCGGATCGAAGCCTTTGCCATCGTCGCAAATCTTTAACTCTGTACATGGTTCCGAAAATGATAAATAAACATCCACACGCCGGGCATGGGCATGTTTAAGGGTATTGTTAAGGGCTTCTTGAGCGATATGATACAGTTCGTCCTGCAAGTCAGGCGGTAGATGATCCTCGCCAGTGACATGTAATTCGCCTTTAATCCCGCCGCGTATTTCGACGGCATCCAGGCGTGCTTGAATAGCTGCAGCGAGGCCATTATGCTCCAGGGCGGACGGGCGGAGTTCGAAGATCAGAAGGCGCATCTCCTGGAGAGCTTCCTGGGCAGTATCGCGCAGTTCGCGCAGGTTGTCCGCTGCGGTGGCGTAATCCCCTTTATCCAGAAGTCTTGTAGAGGCTTCCGCAAAAAGGGTCACACTATAGAGTGATTGAGTGACTGAATCGTGTAGCTCACGGGATAGACGATGACGTTCGGCGATGGCTGCTGTTAACTCGGCTTGATCATACAGACGTGCGTTTTCAACAGCGACGGCGATCTGCCTGCCGATAGATGACAAAAGTGACAATTCCTCGGGTGTAACGGACCTTTCATGACGGGTGCCTAGATTAAATGCGCCAACCATTCGATCTTTGGAAAAAAGAGGAACATTGATAACCTGTTGCACGCCCTCCATTTCCAAAGCTTCCTTGACGCGCGGATCGGGATAATTTGCAACCAGCCATACCACGGGTTGTTGTGCCTCTACCGCCACGTGGATTCCAGTCCCCCGCAGCCGTCGTGTACCTATACGCCGGGAAAATTCAGCGGATAAACCGTGCCTTGCTGCAAGAACCAGGAGCTTATCTTCATCTGGTTCGTCACTGTCCTGGAGGCTGTACGCAGTACCAACATCCATATTCATCAATTCCATCGCTTTTTTCAGGGCAGCATTCAAGATTTCCCTTAGGTCAAGAGACCGGTTGATGACAGTCGAAATCTCGTTGAGCGCAGCCAGTTCATGGGCACGTTCTGCCACACGTTTCTCAAGCACTTGCTGTGTCTGTTTTAGGGCGGTGATATCGTAGATGAAGCATAACATATGAGGTCGGTCGTTCAATTCGAGCACTTCCGCCGAGAGCAGGACGTTCCGCAGCTCACCTGACCTGGTCTTGGTAAGATGTTCCTCGTTGCGCAATGAACCTGTTGCTAGCAACTCCTGGACTACTGCCGATCGTTCTTTCGGCTCCGCCCAGACATTTAATTCCATTGATGTCTTTCCAATCACCTCGGTGCGCATGTAACCCATGAGGTGCAGCCATGCGTCATTTACCTCGACATAACGACCATCTGCAAGTGCAGTAATCACGATCGGGACGGGACTGGCTTGAAAGGCCTGGGAGAATCGTTTTTCGGATTGGCGAATCGCTTCCTCTGCCTGCTTGCGCTCAGTGATATCCGTGTTCGACCCAACCATACGATACGGTTTGCCATCGGCGCCTCGGAGCCCCGTACCGCGTGCCAGAATCCATCGATATGAGCCATCCTTATGGCGCAGGCGATGCTCCAATTGATAAATCTGGCTCTGACCATTCAAGTAGGACTGTAAATGGGCCCGTGCTCGCTCAAGATCATCCGGGTGTATTAAACGCTCCCATTCCCCAAAGCTATTTGTCAGCTCGGGGTCTTCATAACCGAGCATCGATTTCCAATGAGGCGAAAAATAAACCTCGTTCGTTTTCAGATTCCAATCCCAGATACCGTCGTTTGTCCCTTCTAGGATTAGCGCCAGCCGCTCTTCGCGCTCCCTAAGCTGAGCATAGGATTCACCCTGTTTATTCGACAACAGGTCGAGTTTTTTAGCTAACTCTTCTTCATCGCCAGTTTGCACCATGAGCTCCTACCCAAACTTGCCACCCGCGATTACTTTTGCGGCGTCGATGAGTTCTGGAAATGGCCGATGCCCCCATATGAGAGCAACCAGAATGGCAACCCTCAATCTTGTACCTGCGAGTGTCAATGGGCACACGTCGGGAAGGGTTGCCATGCATTGATCGTCCTGTCGTATCCGCGATGGCCAAATTCGATATTTTAATAAAGTCTAGCCGGGAAATAGATCGAGGATTCTTCAATTGAAGCCTACTTCAATCGTTTCTATTAATAGTTACTCCGGTTCTGTTTACCTTAGAGCGTCTACCAGAAAATTATAATCCAGGCGCAATAACCGGTATAACTCAAATTAATGATATGAAGGGTTCCAAGGCGTTCACCTTATATATTACACCTTTCCTTCATTAAAGGGCATGTCAATTGTTCTTCGCTTCGAAGGCATGCACATCCGCCACGGCCTTTCTGACATTGACAAAAGGCAGCAGGATCAAGCCCACTATGAAGAAAAAGATCAGTGACAGGATGGCGGGGCGCAGGCTGCCGGTGAGCTGGTTGACCAGGCCGAACAGCAGCGGGCCAAACCAGGAGGTGCCCTTGTCACTGACCTCGTAGAACGAATAATATTCGGCCTGTTTCCCGGCCGGGATGATCTGGGCATACAGGCTGCGGCTGATAGCCTGCGAACCGCCCAGGACGAT